>NZ_JBEZNW010000028.1:0-98738 GCF_040653355.1 Streptomyces sp. NPDC047971
GTGGTCTTGCCGGCGCCGGTCGGTCCGACGATGGCGACCGTCTGGCCGGGCTCCACCGTCAGCGACAGGTCCTCGATGAGCGGCTTCTCCGGCTCATAGCGGAACGCGGCCTTCTCGAAGGAGACCCGGCCGGTCACGGTCTCGGGGCGTCGCGCTCCCGCGGGCGCCGGGGACTCCTCCTCGGCGTCGAGGAGGTCGAAGACCCGCTCGGCGGAGGCGACTCCGGACTGGAGCAGATTGGCCATGGCCGCGACCTGGGTGATCGGGCCGTTGAACTCGTAGGAGTACTGGATGAACGCCTGCACGTCGCCGACGGACAGCGTGCCGCTCGCCACCCTCAGCCCGCCGACCACGGCGATCAGGACGTAGTTGACGTTGCCGAGGAAGGTGAGGGCCGGCTGGATGAAGCCGGACATGAACTGGGCGCGGAAGCTCGCCGCGTACAGCTCCTCTCCCAGCTCGTCGAAGCGGGCCACCGCGTCGTCGCGCCGCCCGAAGGCGACGACCTCCGCGTGGCCGGTGAACATCTCCTCCACATGGCTGTTGAGACGCCCGGTGACGGCCCACTGCTTCACGAACTGCGGCTGGGCCCGCTTGCCGATCCGGGCGGCCGTGAACAGCGAGACGGGGACGGTCGCCAGCGCGACCAGGGCGAGCAGCGGGGAGATCCAGAACATCATCACCAGCACGCCCACGAGGGTGAGCAGCGCCCGGACCATCTGACTGAACGCCTGCTGGAGGGTCTGGGTGATGTTGTCGATGTCGTTGGTGGTGCGGCTGAGGACCTCGCCGCGCGGCTGCCGGTCGACGTACGAGAGCGGCAGCCGGGCGAGCTTGTGCTGCGCCTGCTCGCGCAGCCGGTGGCCGGCGCGCTGGACGACGGTCGTGGCGAGCCGCTGCTGGACCCAGTTGAGTCCGGCGGAGAGGGTGACCAGGGCGACGGAGAGCGCGAGGACGTTCGCGACCGCCCGGAAGTCGACGCCGGCCGGGCTCGCGGCGCCGGAGACGACGAGGTCGGTGGCGTGGCCGAGGATCATCGGGCTGAGGACGGCGAGGGTGACGCCGACCGCCGCGGTCGCGAACACGGCCAGCAGCCGCGGGCGTTCGGGGGCCATGGTGCGCAGCAGTCGCAGGCCGGAGCTCCGGAAGTCCAGCGACCGTTCGAGGGAGGGGGTGGCGATGCCGGGACCGCGCTGCTGGACGGCGGGTCCCCGGCGCTGGGGGGCGCTCACGCTGCTTCCTCCTCGGTGATCTGGGAGAGGACGATCTCCCGGTAGGTGGCGTTGTCCCGCATGAGTTCCTCGTGGGTGCCGCTGCCGACGGCCCGGCCCTGGTCGAGGACGAGGATCCGGTCGGCGCCGCGGATGGTGGAGACGCGCTGGGCGACGATGACGACGGTCGCGTCGGCGGTCTCCCTGGCGAGGGCTTCACGGAGCAGCGCGTCGGTCCGGTTGTCGAGGGCGGAGAAGGAGTCGTCGAAGAGATAGACCCGGGGGCGGGCGACGAGGACCCGGGCGATGGCGAGACGCTGACGCTGGCCGCCGGAGAGGTTGGTGCCGCCCTGGGCGACCGGTGCGTCGAGGCCCTCGGGGAGGTTCCGTACGAAGTCGGCGGCCTGGGCCGTTTCGAGGGCGTGCCACAGTTCCTCGTCGGTGGCGTCGGGCTTCCCGTACCGCAGGTTGCTCGCGACCGTGCCGGAGAAGAGATAGGGCTTCTGCGGGACGAGTCCGACGGTACGGGCGAGCAGGGCGCGGTCCATGTCGCGGACGTCGACGCCGCCGATCCTGACGTCGCCGTCGGTCGCGTCGAAGAGGCGCGGGACGAGCCCGAGGAGGGTGGTCTTGCCGCTGCCGGTGGAGCCGATGACGGCGGTGGTGCGGCCGGGGCGGGCGGTGAGGCTCACCGAGCGGAGGACGGGCTCCTCGGCGCCGGGGTAGCTGAAGTCGGCGGAGCGGATCTCCAGCCGTCCCTCCTCGCGCAGCTCCCGGACGGGGGCCGCGGGCGGGGCGACGGACGGCTCGGTGGCGAGGATCTCCTGGATGCGTTCGGCGCTGACCTCGGCGCGGGGCATGTGCATCATCAGGAAGAGGACCATCATCACCGACATCATGATCTGGAGCAGATAGCCGAGGAACGCGATCAGCGAACCGGCCTGCAGGGCACCGGACTCGATCCGGTGGGCCCCGGCCCAGACGATGGCGACGGTCGCGAGCTCCCAGACGATCAGCACGATCGGGAACATCACGGACTGCAGCCGTCCGACCCGCAGTCCGACCTCGCGCAGTTCGTCGTTGGCGGCGCCGAACCTCCGCTGCTCGTGCCGGTCGCGGACGAAGGCCCGCACGACCCGGATGCCGGTGATCTGTTCGCGCATCACGCGGTTGACCCGGTCGACGCGCTCCTGCATCCCGCGGAACAGCGGCCGCATCCGCAGCACGACCGTGCCGACGCCCCCGGCCATGAGCGGCACGAACAGCAGCAGCAGGAGGGCGAGGGGGACGTCCTGGTCGAGGGCCATGACGATGCCGCCGACGCACATCAGGGGCGCGGCCACCAGCATCGTCAGGACGAGGACGGTGAACGTCTGGACCTGCTGGACGTCGTTGGTGGTGCGGGTGATGAGGGAGGCGGTGCCGAAGCGGCTCATCTCGCGGGCGGAGAAGTCCTGGACGCGACGGAAGGCCGCGGCGCGCAGATCGCGCGCGATCCCCATGGCGATCCTGGCGCCGAAGTAGACGGCGGTGGCGGCCGCCACCGCCTGGAGGAGCGTGACGGCGGCCATCAGGCCGCCGCCGGCCAGCACATGGGCGGTGTCACCGCGCAGGACTCCGTCGTCGATGACGTCGGCGTTGAGGGTGGGCAGGGTGAGGGAGGCGAGGGACTGGACGAGCTGGAGGAGGACGACCAGGGCCAGGGTGCGCCGGTAGGGTCGCAGCCGCCCGCCGACGAGTCGGAACAGCATGGTTTCCGTGCTCCCTCAAGCCGCGTACGGACGGGTGGACTTGGCGGTGCGGAGCGCCTGTGCCCACCAGGCGATCTGGTCGAGCATCGACTTGGCGGCGGCGTCCGGTCCGGTGGGGTCCTTGTGGCGCCCGTCCTCGTCGAAGTGGCCGTGGGCGTTGTGGAAGGAGACGGTGTCCCGGACGGTCACGGCGTGCATCTCGGCGAAGACCTGGCGCAGTTGCTCGACGGCGCGCAGCCCTCCGGACATCCCTCCGTACGAGACGAAGCCGACGGGCTTGGCCTGCCACTCGGTGTAGTGCCAGTCGATGAGGGACTTGAGGGCCGCGGGGAAGGAGTGGTTGTACTCGGGGGTGAGGACGACGAAGGCGTCGGCGGCGGCGAGGACCGGGGAGACCTTGTCGAGTTCGGCGCGGACGGCGGGGTCGGGGCTGTACGAGAGGGAGGTCGGCAGGTCGGCCTCGGCGAGGTCGACGACGTCGACGGTGAAGTCGTCGCGCCCGGTGGTCCGGCCGAGGAACCAGTCGGCCACGACGGGGCCGAAACGGCCCTCGCGGTTGCTGGCCACGATGACGGCGAGCCTGAGCGGCGCGGCGTCGGCGGAGTCGGTGGAGTCCGTGGAGACGGCGGAGTTCGCGGAGTTCGTGATGTCCATGTCCAGGATCTTGATACCTCAAGTTTGGTTGAGGTCAAGCCCCGATTTCTCCGCGCGCGCTTCCGCATACGGTGAGGGCATGACGACGCCTGTCCCGCACATCGAGATCGACGGCTCCCCCGCCACCGACCCGGAGGTTCTCGCCGCTCTCCTGACCGGCTTCGGCCACTTCACCGCCGCCCAGGTGCGGGACGGCCGGATACAGGGCCTGGACCTGCATCTGGCGCGCCTCGACCGGGCCGGCCGGGAGCTGTTCGACGAGGGCGTGGACGGGGAACGCGTACGGGCACTGCTGCGCGGCGCCCTGGAATCGGCGGGCCGACGGGACGCGGCGGCCCGGGTGTACGTCTTTCCGGGCCTCGCCGGAGGCACCCGGACCGTGGTGACGCTGAGGGAGCCGTACACCCACGTCCCGACCCCGCAGCGGCTGAAGTCCGTCGTGTACGGGCGGCCCGCGCCCCACATCAAGCACGTGGGCGGCTTCGGCCAGACGTACTACGGGGAGGCGGTGCGGCGCGAGGGCTTCGACGAGGCACTGCTGACGTCGCCGGACGGCGAGGTCTCCGAGGGCGCGGTCACCAACATCGCCTTCTGGGACGGCGCGTCACTGGTCTGGCCTTCGGCCCCCTGCCTGCACGGCATCACGATGACCCTGCTGGAGGCCCGGCTGGAATCCGTACGGCGCCGGGTGACCAGGGACGACCTCGCGGGCTTCCGCGCGGCCTTCGTGACGAACTCCCGGGGGATCTCACCGGTCGCCGGGATCGACGACGTGGAGTTCGAGGTGGACGAGGACCTGATGCGGCGCGTGCACGCGGCCGGCGCCTCGGTTCCGTGGGACGAGCTGTAGCGGACCCGACGCCGTCCCGCGCGGGCAACACACCGTCCACCAGGGGGCGTTCGGGACACCACCCAGGTAGCATCGGTGGTGCAGGTGGGTGACATGGGGGTCCGAAGATGGTCGCGAGGTACGTCGTCTCGCCGCGGGGCGGTCGTCGCGCCCACCCCGACATCGCCTCCGCCCTGCGGGCCGCCGCCGGCCGGAACCGGGCGGCGCTGATCGAGATCGCGCCCGGGACCTACGAGGAGCACCTCGTCGCCGTCGGGGAGGTCCGGCTGGTCGCGGCCGACGGACCGGGGTCCGTCGTGGTGAACCGGCCGCGCGGGACCGTCCTGGAGACCAGCGGGTCGGTGTGCGTCGAAGGTCTCGTCCTGACCGGGCGCGACACCGAGGCCGACACCGTCACCTGCCTGGCCGGCACCCTCACCCTGGACCGCGCGGAGGTGCGCACGCCCGGCGGCGCCGGCGTGCACGCCCGGCCGAACACCCACGTCACCCTGCGCGACAGCGTCGTCCGGCACGGCCGCACCGTCTTCACCGCGTCCACCGGGCTGATCGAGCGGTGCCGGTTCACCGACGCCGCCGACAACGCGATCGCCGTGATCGAGGGCGCCCGGGTCGCCGTCCGCGGCAGCCGGATCGAGGGCAGCCTGATCCACGGGGTGCGCGTCTGCGACGCGCAGGCCGAGGTCACCGGCTGTGAGCTGACCGGCACCGGGCACTCCGCCCTCGCGGCGGACGCGCGGGCCGAACTCGCCGTGGCCGACTGCGCGATCAGCGCCGTCCAGGGCGAGGGGATCATGTTCAGCGAACAGTCCCGGGGCTCCGTGGACCGCACACGCGTCACCGACGCGCGGCACGGCATCGCGGTGGCGAGCGGCGCGAACCCGGTGGTCCGCGGCTGCGTGTTCACCGACTGCCACGACTCCGGCATCAACGTGCAGACGAAGGCCCGGGGCACCTTCGAGGACTGTCACGTCGTCCGCGCGGGCAACGTCGCGGTCTTCTCCACCACGGGCGGCGCTCCGGAGGTGCGCGACTGCCGCGTCTCCGGAGGAAACGTCGGGATCGCCCTGACGGACGCCGGGCGAGGCCGCTTCACCCGGGTCGGGATCGAGGACCTGGCCGGCTCGGCGCTCCGCGTCTGGGACGGTTCCCAGGGGGTGTTCGAGGGCGTCCGGGTGGACCGCTGCTCGCAGGGACTGGACACCACCCAGGGCGACGGCGGCACCACCGCCGACCTCACCGACGTGGTGTTCCGCGACTTCGACGTCACCGCGGTCACCGCCCTCGGCCAGTCCAGGGTCACGCTCAAGGGCGTCACGGCGGAGCGCGGGGTGGTGGGCTTCGGCGCCGGCGAGGAGGCCCGGCTGCTCGTGCACGACTGCGACGTCGCGGCGATCCGCGTCGGAGGTGTCGTCGTGTACGGCAACGCCGGCCTCTTCGCGAGGAACCTCACCGTGAACGGGTCGGAGGGAACGGGGCTGACCGCGGCCGGCACCGCCTACCTGGACGTCGCGGACAGCGTGTTCGCGGACTGCGCGAAGGCCGGCGCCCTGTTCGCCGACGACTCCGCCGGCCGCCTGGTCGGCTGCTCCGTGACAGGGACGGAGGGAACGGCCGTGCAGCACAACGGCCGCGTCGACCTCGACTCGCTGCGCACGTCGCTGCCGGTCGTCGACGAGAAGGTGCACACGGTCGAGCCGACGCCGACGGTCATCAACCAGATCGGGCCCGTCTTCTACGGCACGGTCACCAACAGCCAGTTCTCGTGGAACAACGACAACGTCGTCCAGCAGCAGACCGAAGGGGACGGTTCCCGCGCATGAGCGAACCTCACGAGGTGCACACCTACGACGGGCCGGTGTTCAACGGTCCCGCATCCCACAACCAGTTCGCCTGGAACAACGAGACCGTGACCCAGAACCAGCAGATCAACGGTGAGGTCGCGGCGGGGTACGAGGCGCTGGCCGAGCGGGTCGCCGAGCTGCTCCGGCAGCTGCCCGGAGCCGGCCTCGCCGAGCAGGACCGCGAGGACGCCGAGGCCGCGGCCGGAGAGGTCCTGGACGTCATCACCCGGCCGGAACCCGAGGCGGGCAGGGTGCGCCGCGCGCTCGCCACGCTCAGAGGCGCGCTCGTCCCCGTCGCGAGCGGGGTCGCCGCCGGCACGACCGTGGCGGCACAGGAGTGGGCCCGCACGGCGATCGAGGGCCTGATCGTCTGACGGCGGCGGCGATGGGGGCCGCCGGCGGGGAGAGCCTCCGGGAGTGCGGCCCCACCGGCGTCACCCGTTCGGCACGGGGTCCCGGACGGCGCCTCACAGCCGGGCCTGACCTGCGTAAACACTCGCCGGCCAGGCGACACACCGCACCGGACGGCGTAATTCTGATCCTCCATCAGCAGGCGGGGCGCGCGCGGCGGCCCTTATCTCGGTCCTAGGAGGTAGGTCCCGGGAAGTCCCTCCCGGGAGACCTCCCCGGCACGTCCGCTCGCGCCCCGGAGGACCCCATGCGCACCACTGCCCGTCTGCTCACCGGTACCGCGATGACGGTCGCCGCGATCGGCGCCCTCGCCTCACCGGCGGCGTACGCAGGGGACCACGAGGCCCTGGAGGTCTATCCGTCCTCCGCCACCCCCGGCACGACCGTCACCGTGAACACCCTCGCCTGCGGTTCGCACGGGCACGGCGTCGGGGACGCGAACTCGCTCGGCGCGGGCGAGTTCCAGCTGAACCCGAGCACGCACAAGGAGGTCGTGGTCGGCCAGTTCACCGTTCCGCACCACGCCAAGGCCGGTACGTACGGCATCAGCGTCGCGTGCGACAACGGCAAGACCGCCCGGGGCGAACTCGTCGTGAAGCACAAGAGCCCGAGCGGCCATGTCCAGACCGGTGTCGGGGGCAGCATCGGCCCCGACACCGCCCAGATCACGGCGGGCGCGGCGGTGCTGGCCGCGGCTGCCGTCGGCGGTACCTGGCTCCTGCGCCGCCGGGCGAGCGGCGCGCAGGACGACTAGGGATTGCTCCCGGGCCTCTGTCCGGGCTCCCTGGGTGTACCGCCCGTGCCCTGCCCCCACCGCGCGCCCCCTACGAGGCCCGGCGGGGGCAGGGCCACATCTCCTCCCGCACCACCCCGAGAGGGCAGACCGTGAGCAGCAGGACCAAGGGCTGGGGCATAGCCATCGCCGCATGCGTCGGCATCTGGCTCGTGCAGAACGGCTCGGAGAACGTCACCCCGCCGCTGCCGTCGGCCGCGGAGGCGTTCGCCGCCGGGCCGAACGCGCACACGGACGCCGCCGCCGACCCGCTGCCGCCCTCCGCCCCCGTCCGGCTGCGCATCCCCGAGATCGACGTCGACGCGCCCATGACCGGGCTCGGGCTGGGCCCGGACGGCGCGCTCGACGTGCCGCCGGCCGACGACCGCAATCTGGCCGGCTGGTACGAGGACGGCACCACGCCCGGCGCCAAGGGCACCTCGATCGTCGCCGGTCATGTCGACAACGCGCGGGGTCCGGCGGTCTTCTACGCGCTCGGCGCGCTCAAGAAGGGCAACAGGATCGAGGTGGACCGGGAGGACGGGCGTACCGCCGTCTTCACGATCGACGCCATCGAGGTGTACGAGAACGAGGACTTCCCGGACGAGCGCGTCTACGGGGAGAAGGACCGGGCCGAGCTACGGGTGATCACCTGCGGAGGCGGGTTCACCGAGAAGTCCGGCTACCAGGGGAACGTGGTGGCCTTCGGTCACCTCATCGGGGTGCGCTGAGCGGCCGCCGTCAGCTCCACTGGTCGAAGGCGAGCTTCGCGACCAGCGAGAACACCACGAAGAGCAGCACCCCGCGGACGAACTCCGCGCCCTTGCTCAGGGCCATCCGCGCCCCGATCATCCCGCCGGCCAGATTGAAGACCGCCATGACGGCGGCCAGCTGCCACAGGACGCTGCCCTGGTAGGCGAACATCGCGAGAGCCCCCGCGTTGGTGCAGACGTTGACGATCTTGGCGGTGGCGGAGGCGGTCACCAGGTCGAGATGGAGCACGGCGGTGAGCGCGAGGACCAGGAACGTCCCGGTTCCGGGCCCGAACAGCCCGTCGTAGAGGCCGATGCCACCGCCGACGAGCACGATCGCGGTGACGACCCGGGCCCGCGTCACGGGCGCCCTGTCCCCTCCCTGGGTCCCGAAGGACGGCCGCAGCATCACGAAGGCGGCCACGCCGACCAGCACCACCATGATGACGGGGCGCAGCACCTCGCTGCTGATCCCGGCCGCGAAGAACGCCCCGGCCATGGACCCGGCGAGGGCCGCGAGCCCGATCCGTACCGCCGTCCTCACCTGCACCGGCGCCTTGCGCACGTAGGTGACGGCGGCGCCGGTCGTGCCCACGATCGCGACGGCCTTGTTGGTGCCGAGGATCTGCGCGGCGCCGGCCTGCGGGAGCCCGAGCAGCAGAGCCGGCAGCAGCAGGAGCCCTCCCCCGCCGACCACCGCGTCGATCCAGCCGGCCACGAGTGCGGCGACGCAGAGCAGGACGACGGTGGTGAGGGATATGTCAGGCATGATCGCGAGCCTAGGGAGGAGATCGGTGTGCCGTCCATCAATCCCTGGAGAGTTGAGCTACGTCTGAGGTTGCGCCGGTCGGCGCGCGGTCGGGCGCGGGCGGAGCGGCCGGGTCGACGGCGGCCGTCAGGAAGGTCGCGGCGAGGGCGCCGGCCGTGAGGAGCCCGGCGGCGAGCCGTCGGCGGGCCCGGTCGGTCGCGTGGACGGCGACGTGGGAGCGCGGCGCACGGTGCTTAGTCATGGCTGAAGTCCTCGGAGTGGATGCGGCGGGCGGGGACCCCGGCCCTGACGAGTGCGTCGGTGGCGGCGCGGGCCATCCCGGGCGGCCCGCACAGATAGACGTCGTGGGCGGCCAGGTCGGGCACGAGATTGCGCAGCGCCTGGGGCGCGAGCGGGTCGAAGGAGGCGTCGGAGGGGCCGAGCAGGTAGTGGAGGGCGGCCTGTCGCCGGTGGGCGATCCGCTCCAGTTCCCCGCGCAGCACCAGCCCGTCCGCGTCGGACGCCCGGTACAGCAGCGTCACGTCGCCGGGGCCCCCGGGCAGCGTCTCGAAGAGTGCCCGCATCGGGGTGATCCCCACGCCCCCGGCGAGCAGGAGCACCTTGCGGCGCGTACGGCGGTGCGCGGTGAGCGCGCCGAACGGGCCGGTGGCCAGGACCCGGGTGCCGGGGCGCAGGCGCCGGATCCGGCGGGTGTGGTCGCCGATAGCCTTGACCGTGATGCGCAGGGTGTCGTCGTGGACGGGGGCGGAGAGGGAGAAGGGCAGCGCGGTCCGCCACAGCCTGCGGGTCAGGAAGCGCCAGCGGAAGAACTGGCCCGGTTCGGCGCACAGCCGCTCCAGACCGGTGCCGCGGATGGTCACCGAGACGACGTTCGGCCCCTCGGCGCGCACCTCGCTCACCCGGAGCGTGTGGCGCAGCGCCTGCCGGACGGGGACGACGATCCGGTACCAGACGAGGAGCACGGCGACGGTCGCGTGCGCCATCGACCAGGCCCAGACCAGCGGCAGGCTCTCCGCGAGGTCGGGTCCCGCGAGCTGGTGCACGAAGCCGAGGGCGGCGGCGAGATGGCTGCCGAGATGGATCGCCCGCCAGGTCTCGTGCCTCAGCCGCCGTCGGGCCGCCCGGGCGGAGGTGACGCCGACGGCGACGAGGAGGGCGGTGCCGGCGGTGGCGGCGGCCAGCGCCGGGTAGGAGAGCAGCCCGAGGGTGGCGGTGACGAGGTCGGTACCGGTGTGCACGGCGTAGCCGCAGAGGGCGAGGAGCGCGTGGGCGGCGACGAGACCGAGGACGTACCGGCCGCCCAGGGCGTGCCAGCGGGCGAGCCGGTCGGCTCCGACACCGTGCTCGACGGCGGGGACACGGGCCATCAGGAAGAGCATCACGAGGACGCCGTAGCCGGCGAGCAGCCCGGTCAGATGCGCGCCGGTGGCGAAGAGGGCGTCCAGGCGCGCGGACGGTTCGACCTGGACGCCCCAGAGCAGGGCGACGGCCCCGGCCCCGCCGACGACGGCGTCGCGCAGCCGCTCGGGGGCGAGACGGAGCGGGGGCGCGGCCGCGGGGGCCTGCGGAAGCGGACGCGCCGCCGGGCGCGCGTCCAGGAGGGGTTCACTGACCTCGGTCGTCACACCGGCACACTAGGGTCCGCCCGTATACGAGAAGCCCAGGTCAGCCGCTCCCCCGCGATCCTTAAGGTCCCCTTGAGGCGACTCTGACCACCGGTTAAGCCTCACACCCGTCCGCCTCACAGTGCGAACCCCACGGGTCTGAGATCAGCGTTCCGCGGGAGAAACAAACGGGATGCCGACGGGTAACACCCGCCCCGCACGCTTCGAGACATGAGTACACGGATCGTGGTGGTCGGAGGCGGCACGGCGGGCGTCCGGCTCGCCCAGCGCCTGCCGGTCACCCTCCTCGGCGAAGAGCCGCACGCACCGTACAACAGGGTGCTGCTCGCGGACGTCCTCGCCGGGCGGTACGCGCCCGAGGTGATCGCGCTGCCCGCTCCCCTGGAGCCGGTGCGGCGCGGGGTGCGGGCGGTGCGGATCGACCGGGCCGCCAGGACCGTCGCGTGCGAGGACGGGACGACGGTCGGCTACGACCGGCTGGTCCTGGCGACCGGCTCCAATCCCGTGCTGCCGCCGCTGCGCGGACTGCGCGGCTCGCGGCTGCCGTCGGGCGTCCACCCGTTCCGCACGCTCGACGACTGCCTGGAGCTGCGGGGGCTCGTGCGGCCCGGGGTCCGCGCGGTCGTCATCGGCGGCGGGCTGCTCGGGGTCTCCGCGGCCCGCGCGCTGGCGGCCCTCGGCGCCGAGGTCGTGCTCACCCAGCAGGGCGAGCGGCTCATGGAACGCCAGCTCGACGCGCGGGCCTCGGAGCTGCTCCGGGAGCACGTGGAGTCCCTCGGCGTCGAGGTGCACACCGAGTGCCGGGTCAGCGGCCTGCGCCAGGAGGAGGGCGCGGTCACGGCCGTGGAGCTGGCGGACGGCTTCGTGCTCGACGCCGGGGTCGTGGTCCTCGCCTGCGGGGTCAGGCCGCGTGTCGGGCTCGCCCGTGACGCCGGTCTGGACGTCCGCCGGGGCATCGTCGTCGACGACGAGCTGCGGACCTCCGATCCGTACGTCCACGCCATCGGCGACTGCGCCGAGCACGACGGCCGGGTCTACGGACTGGCCGGCCCGGCCCTGGAACAGGCGGACGCCCTGGCGGAGCTCCTGCTGTCCGAGACGTCCGGCGACCGGGCCGCCACGACGGTGCCGGAGGCGAGGCCGCGGCCCGCCTACACCGGAACCCGCGCCCTGACCCGCCTGACCCTGGGCGGGCCCGAGGCGCTCGACCTGGCCGCCTTCGGCGAGGCCACGCCGCTGCCCGGCGACGACGTCGTGCAGCTGACCGACGCCACCCGGCGCGCCTACCGCAAGGTCGTCGTCCGCGGCGACCGCCTCGTCGGCGGCGTGCTCCTCGGCGATCTCGCCGCGGTCGGGGCGCTCGCCCGGGCCTGGGAGGGCGACGAGGCCCTTCCGCCCGCTCCCCTGCTTCACCTGCTCACCCATGACGGAGGCTCCTGAGATGTCGACCACGCCCGCGCACACCCCCACTGTCGTCCTGGTCGGCCACGGCATGGTCGGCCAGCGTTTCCTGGAGGCGCTGGCGGACCGTGGCGTCACCGAGCGCGCCCGCGTCGTGGTGCTCTGCGAGGAGCCGCGCCCCGCCTACGACCGGGTCCAGCTGACCTCGTACTTCAACGGCCGCAGCGCCGACGATCTCTCGATGGTCGAGGACGGCTTCATGGCGAAGCACGGCATCGAGCTGTACGTCGGCGACCCGGCCGAGTCGGTGGACCGCGAGGCCCGTACGGTCACCGCGCGCTCCGGTCGGGTCGTCCCGTACGACACGCTCGTCCTCGCCACCGGCTCGTACCCCTTCGTGCCGCCCGTCCCCGGCAAGGACGCGCGCGGCTGCTTCGTCTATCGGACGATCGAGGACCTGCTGGCCATCGAGGAGTACGCGAAGACGGCGACGACCGGTGCGGTCGTCGGCGGCGGACTGCTCGGTCTGGAGGCCGCGGGCGCGCTCAAGGGTCTCGGACTCGACACGCACATCGTGGAGTTCGCGCCCCGGCTGATGCCGGTACAGGTCGACGAGGGCGGTGGCGCGGCGCTGCTGCGCACGATCGAGCAGATGGGGCTGAGCGTCCACACGGGCACCGGCACCCAGGAGGTCGTGACCGAGAACGGCGCGGTCACGGGGATGCGGCTGTCGGACGGCTCCGAACTGGCCACGGACATGGTGGTGTTCTCGGCGGGCGTACGCCCCCGCGACCAGCTGGCCCGCGACTGCGGACTGACGGTCGGCGAGCGCGGCGGCGTCGCGGTGGACGAACGGTGCAGGACGTCCGACCCGGCCGTGTACGCGATCGGCGAATGCGCGCTGGCCTCCGACGGCCGGGTGTACGGCCTGGTGGCGCCCGGTTACGAGATGGCGCTGATCGCCGCGGCGACGATCGCCGACGAGGCCGTGGACGGCTTCACCGGTGCCGACATGTCGACCAAGCTGAAGCTGCTGGGGGTCGACGTGGCCTCCTTCGGTGACGCGCACGGCACGGCCGAGGGCTGCCTCGACGTCGTGTACTCCGACTCCCGCTCGGGGGTCTACAAGAAGCTGGTCGTCGACGGCGAGGGCCGGCTGCTCGGCGGTGTCCTGGTCGGCGACGCCGACTCGTACGGGATGCTGCGGCCGCTCACCGGCTCCGTCCCGCCGGTCTCCCCCGAGCAGCTGGTGCTGCCGGCGGGCTCCGGGGCGCCGGTCGCGCTCGGCCCGTCCGCGCTGCCGGACGACGCCGTCATCTGCTCGTGCCACAACGTCACCAAGCACGCCATCACCCAGTGCGAGACGCTGCCCGAGGTGAAGAAGTGCACCAAGGCCGGTACGGGGTGCGGCAGTTGTGTGAAGCTCATCGGGCAGCTGCTGCCGGAGCCGAAGGACAAGGGGCTGTGCGCCTGCTTCTCGTACACGCGGAGCGAGCTGTACGAGATCACCCGCACGCTGCGGCTGACCTCCTTCGCGGCGCTGCTCGACTCGCACGGGCGCCCCGAGGCGCGCGGCGGGGAGGGCTGCGAGATCTGCAAGCCGACCGTCGGCTCGATCCTCGCGAGCCTCGCGCCGACGATCGGGGTGGGCGGCTACATCCTGGACGGCGAGCAGGCGTCCCTCCAGGACACCAACGACCACTTCCTGGCGAACCTCCAGCGCAACGGCTCGTACTCGGTCGTGCCGCGCATCCCCGGCGGTGAGATCACCCCGGACAAGCTGATCGTGATAGGCGAGGTGGCCCGGGACTTCGGGCTCTACACCAAGATCACCGGAGGCCAGCGGATCGACATGTTCGGCGCCCGCGTCGAGCAGCTGCCGGCGATCTGGACCCGCCTCGTGGACGCGGGCTTCGAGTCGGGGCACGCGTACGGGAAGTCGCTGCGCACCGTGAAGTCCTGTGTGGGACAGACCTGGTGCCGCTACGGGGTGCAGGACTCGGTGAGGATGGCGATCCAGCTGGAGCTGCGCTACCGGGGCCTGCGCTCCCCGCACAAGCTCAAGTCGGCGGTGTCCGGCTGCGCCCGCGAGTGCGCCGAGGCGCAGTCGAAGGACTTCGGCGTCATCGCGACGGCGAGCGGCTGGAACCTGTACGTGGGCGGCAACGGCGGCGCGACCCCGCGCCACGCGGACCTGCTCGCCCAGGACCTGTCCGACACCGAACTGGTGCGGCTGATCGACCGGTTCCTGATGTTCTACATCCGCACCGCCGACCGCCTGGAGCGCACCTCGACGTGGCTGGAGCGTCTGGAGGGCGGCCTGGAGCACGTCAAGGACGTGGTCGTGCGCGACTCGCTGGGGCTCTGCGACGAGCTGGAGGCGCTGATGGCGGCCCATGTCGCGGACTACCAGGACGAGTGGGCGCAGACCCTGGACGACCCCGACCGGCTGCGCCGCTTCGTGTCGTTCGTCAACGCGCCGGACGCGCCCGACCCGTCGGTGAAGTTCGTGCCCGAGCGCGACCAGATCAAGCCGGACCTGACCGTCCTCACCATCGGAACCCGCCTGGAAAGGGTCTGACGCCATGAAGCTCGAACTCTCCCCCTCCCCCGACGCCTGGATGCCGGTCTGCGAGGAGTCCCGGCTGACGCCGGGCCGGGGCGTGGCCGCGCTGCTCCCGGACGGCCGGCAGGTGGCGCTGTTCAAGGACCGGGCGGGACGTGCGTACGCGATCGACAACCGCGATCCGTTCACCGGGGCGCAGGTGCTGTCGCGCGGGCTGCTCGGTTCGGCGGAGGGGCGGCCGTTCGTGGCCTCGCCGCTCCTGAAGCAGCGCTTCGACCTGGAGACGGGCCGCTGCCTGGACGACGAGGAGGTCACGGTGGAGGTCTATCCGGTCCGGCTCCACGAGGGCGCGCTCCACTCGGTCTGACTCCGAGGGCACGATCCATCAGAATTACTTGACCGCTCGTTCCAGATAGATCTACGGTGTGGGCGTGGCCAGGACCAAGGAATTCGATCCGGAGGCCGCGCTGCAGGCAGCGCTGGAGCTGTTCTGGCGGCGTGGCTACGAGGCGACGACGATGTCGGACCTCGTCGAGCACCTCGGGATCGGCCGCGCCAGCATCTACGCCACCTTCGGCAACAAGCACGAGCTCTACATGAAGGCGATGGAGCGCTACCTCCGGGCGAACGACCCGGCGATGACGGAGGAGCTCTCCGCGCCGGGCCCCGCACTGCCGCCCGTCCGGGCCCTGGTCCGCCGCTTCGCCGACGAGGCGGCGACCGACGAAGTCCGCCTGACCGGCTGCTTCATCACCAACTCGGCCGCCGAACTGGGGCCCCACGACGGGGCCGTGGCGCGGCGGGTGGAGCTGAGCTGGGAGCAGATCGAGACCCTGCTCCACGCCTCGCTGGTCCGGGCCCGCGCCCAGGGCGAGCTGCCCGCGGATCGCGATCCGCGGGCACTGGCCCGGATGCTGCTCGTCCTGATGCAGGGCATCCGCCTGGTCGGCAAGGCGTCGAGCGACCCGGCCAGGGTCCGCGACGCCGCCGAGCAGGCTCTCTCCCTGCTGGACTGAGACCCTCCGGAAAGGGCGCCGTCGGGCGCCCTTTTCTTGGGCCTCGATATTGGAACGTACGGTCAAGAATTCTCTGACAAGGAGTGGCACAGACATGTCCGCACGCTTCACGAACAAGACCGTCCTCGTCACCGGCGCCGGCAGCGGCCTCGGCCGGGCCATCGCGCTCGCCTTCGCCGCCGAGGGCGCGAAGGTGGTCGTCTCCGGCCGGCGCGCCGCGCCCCTCGACGAGACGGTGTCCCTGATCGAGGCCGCCGGCGGCACCGCGGCCGCCGTCACCGCCGACGTGGCCAGGGCCGAGGACCTCGGTCACCTCGTCAGCCGCACGGTCGCGCTCTTCGGCTCCCTCGACGTCGCGGTGAACAACGCCGGTATCTTCCGTGGCGGCGCCTCGGCCGCCGACTTCCCGCTGGAGGACTGGCAGGCGCTGCTCGACACCAACGTGACCGGTGTCCTGCACTCGCTCCAGGCCGAGGTGGCCCACATGCGGGCCCACGGCGGCGGCGCGATCGTCAACATCTCGTCCAACCTCGGCCCGCACGTCCGCATCCCGGGCGTCTTCGGCTACCAGGTCTCCAAGGCGGCGGTCTCCGCGCTCACCCGTGCCGCCGCCCGCGACCACATCGCCGAAGGCGTCCGGATCAACGCGGTCAGCCCGGGTGCCTCGGAGTCGTCCATGTCGCTGCTGCCCGGCGAGACCGAGGCCGATCGGGAGGTGCGGATGAAGGAGCAGTCCCCGCTCGGGCGCGTGACGGCGGCCTCCGAGGTGGCGGCGGCGGTGCTGTACCTCGCCTCGGAGGACGCCGGGTCGGTGGTCGGCACCGACCTGGTGATCGACGGCGGCGTCTCGGCCTGACACCCGCGGGGCATCAGCCCTGGACGGCCGCCGGGTCCATCCAGAAGACCTCCCAGTGGTGGCCGTCCGGGTCCGCGAAGGAGCGCCCGTACATGAAGCCGTGGTCCAGCGGCTCCTTCGCCGCCGACCCGCCGGCCGCGAGGGCCCCGTCCGCCAGCGCGTCGACGGCCTCGCGGCTCTCGGCGCTCAGCGTGATCAGCACCTCGGTCGTCTTCGTCGCGTCGGAGACCTCCTTGCCGGGCGCGGTGAACTCCTTGAACTTCGGCTCGGTCAGCAGCATCGCGAAGATGGTGTCGCTGATGACCAGACACCCGGTGTTCTCGTCGCTGAACTGCGGGTTGAAGGAGTAGCCGAGCTTCGTCCAGAAGCCCTTCGTGGCCTCCAGGTCCTTCACGGGCAGGTTCACGAAGATCATCTGCGTCATGGTGGGTCACTCTCTCCTGTGGTTCGTCCGCGCCGTTCGCCGTGCCGGCGCTTCGTGGCGTCGCTTTCGAGAGGTAAGACATGGGGGGCGCGCGGAACTCATCGCTTTCCGGCGATCTTTTTTTCGAGGTTCTTCCGGAGGGCCCTCCGGGGCCGCCGAAGGCTCCGGGGCGCCCTCCCGGCCCACGCCGGCGTCGTCCACGGGCCCGGCGGCCAGTATGGCTCTCCGACGAGGCTCCCGCTCGTGCGACCGGCACGTGTCGAGCGCCGTCGGCCGAGAGGCCCTGCCCGTGGCGACCGCGACGGCGCGGGCCGCGACGGCGCCGACCGGGACGAAACCCGCCGACATTCGTACCGACGCTTCCCCTTCACCGGTTGTTGCCGCACCGTCAACTCCGAACCAACTCCGTACTCCTAGGTTCCCGAAGCGCGCGACCCCGCCGCCGACCGGTGCGGCGGGGCGGTCACCACCACCCACTCTGGAGTGAGACGTGGAGCGACGCAGTTTCCTGCGCGGAGCGGTCATCGGCACCTCGGCCGCCGCGTTCGGCGGCACCCTGATGCGCGGGGCCGCCTACGCGGCGCCCGCCCAGCCCGGCGCCGGCCCCTACGGGGCCCTCGGCGCGGCCGACGCCAACGGCATCCAGCTGCCGAGCGGATTCAGCAGCCGGGTCATCGCCCGGTCGGGGCAGACGGTCTCCGGCACCTCGTACACCTGGCACAACGCGCCCGACGGCGGCGCCTGCTACGCCAACGGATCGGGCTGGATCTACGTCTCCAACTCGGAGATCAACCCGAGCGGCGGCGCGAGCGCGGTCAGGTTCGGCTCGACCGGCGCCATCACCGGCGCGTACCGCATCCTCTCCAACACCCGGCAGAACTGCGCGGGCGGCAAGACCCCGTGGAACACCTGGCTCTCCTGCGAGGAGGTCAGCCTCGGCTACGTCTACGAGGCCGACCCGTACGGGGTGAACGCGGCGGTCCGCCGTGACGCGATGGGCCGCTTCAAGCACGAGGCCGCCGCCGCCGACCCCGTGCGTCAGGTGATCTACCTGACCGAGGACGAGAGCAGCGGCTGCTTCTACCGCTTCATCCCCACCACGTGGGGCAACCTCTCCTCCGGCACGCTCCAGGTGCTGGTGGCCGGAACCGCCACCTCCGGCTCCTTCACCTGGCAGAACGTCCCCGACCCGGACGGCTCCCCGACGGCCACCCGCAGCCAGGTGTCCGGCTCGAAGAAGTTCAACGGCGGCGAGGGCTGTCACTACGCCAACGACACCGTCTGGTTCACCACCAAGGGCGACAACCGCCTCTGGCAGCTCAACCTGGCCAACAGCACCTACGAGCTGGCCTACGACGACTCGCTCGTGGTCGGCGGCGGCGCCCCGCTGACCGGCGTGGACAACGTGACCGGTTCCTCCTCCGGCGACCTGTTCATCGCCGAGGACGGCGGCAACATGGAGATCTGCATCATCACGCCGGACGACGTCGTCGCCCCGTTCCTGCGGATCGGCGGCCAGTCCAGCTCCGAGATCTGCGGACCCGCCTTCTCCCCCGACGGCAGCCGGCTCTACTTCTCCAGCCAGCGCGGCACGAGCGGCAGCTCCTCGGGCGGCATCACCTACGAGGTGACGGGCCCGTTCCGCGCATAGACACGTTCGGCGGGGGCCCGTGAGGGACCCGCGACACTCTGGGCGCCGCCGAGCAGGGCGGCGCCCAGAGGCGTCAGCGTGTGCAGGACCGCGTTGCCGTGCCGCAGGGTCGCCACGAGGCCGGCCTCGCGGAGCACGCCCGCGTGCTGGCTGGCCGAGGCGAGCGACACCCCCGCCCTGCGGGCCAGTTCGCTCGTGGTCCCGCCGTCCCCGATGGCGTGCAGGACCGCGGAGCGGGTGTTGCCGACCAGCTTGGCCAGGGAGGACCCGCCCGGCTCCCGAACGGTCGGCGCCTCGCAGTGGGTCGTCGGGTAGACCAGCACCGGCGGCAGCGAGGGGTCGCGCAGGACGACCGGCGTGCCGCGGCAGAAGTACGAGGGCTGGAGCAACAGGCCCCTGCCGTCGAGGTGCAGATCGCGCTCGACGGGATAGTCCGCCTCCAGGACGGGCGCGCGCCAGCGGAACATCGGCGGCAGCGAGGCGAGGAGCTCCTCCGCGCCTCCGTCGAGCAGGGCCCGGCCGCGCACCGCCCGGTCGGCCTCGACCCGGGCGCGGATATGGGGCCAGTACGGCGCGATCGCCGCCCGGTGATAGCTGCCCAGCGCCCCGATGAGCCGGCTGAACGGCTCCGCGCCGCCCTCGGCGAGGGCGCGCAGCGAGTGGGGCACGGTCCGCCCGCCGGCCCGGTCGACGCCCAGCAGCGCCAGCTCGCGCCGGAGCCGGGCCTGGGGGGTCTCGCGGATCGCCTGGAGGCCCTCGTCGAGGCCGTGCACGCCCTGGGACGGGGTCAGGAAGTCGGGAAAGTAACCGCGACTGGGAACGAGGGCGGCGAGGAGCCGGGTCTCACCGTTGAGGCGTGTGCGGGTGTCCGAGCGCCATTCCCCGTAGACGACCGGCCCGCGCCGGTCTCTTAAACGGTGAAAACTGAGAATCGTTTCCCACAGAACGTCGGGCCGGGCGGCCATCCGGACGCCCGCCAAGTCGTTTGCGGTGAAATGAATCCGCAGCATTGAACCCCCACCTGTGCACTCGCAACCACCCCCGTCGAAGAGTATGCACGTCATCACAGGACGTTACCAGGGTGTTTCAGCCACACTTGAAAAGCCTCGCGGCGAACGGGGGCGAACCGAAAAGCTGTGCGGGTCGGGCAGGAAACCTTCAGGACCGAGGTGGCGTGGCGAAGACCGTGGGGGGCTTCACGCGTCCGGCGGCGGTCGGCGAGGGTTGCGGCTCACCTGCCCGACATGGGTAATGGGCGCGGTCACCGGGTGGGGATCCGGGGGCCGCGCCCGTACCGTTCTTTGCGGGACCAATCGAGGAAAGTTCAAAGCGGAAAGTTCAACGGCCAATAATTCAACCGGCCTCGATTGAACATGAACTCACATTTGCCGAACATCGCGGTGCCGGCCAGGAGCGGACGAAATACGACGGGGCGGACACCTCCGCACAAGGTGTCCGCCCCGTCCCTCTTGCAGACCGGAACCGCCGCCCATCGGTTTGAGGGTCGGGGACGAGCGGCGGTTCCGGTGGTCTTTGCTACTGAACGCCCGGTCAGTGGGCGCCCCATGAGGGGGGTCAGCGGCTGTCCGAGCCCTTCGCCTCGGCGGCCGCGCGACCGGCCTCCAGACGCGCCACCGGGATCCGGAACGGCGAGCAGGAGACGTAGTCGAGGCCGACCTCGTGGAAGAAGTGCACCGACTCCGGGTCGCCGCCGTGCTCGCCGCAGACGCCCAGCTTGATGTCGGGGCGGGTGGCACGGCCGGACTCGACGGCGCTGCGGACCAGCGCGCCGACGCCGTCCTTGTCGATGGTCTCGAACGGCGAGACCCCGAAGATGCCCTTCTCCAGGTACGCGGTGAAGAAGCTGGCCTCCACGTCGTCCCGGGAGAAGCCCCAGACCGTCTGGGTGAGGTCGTTGGTGCCGAAGGAGAAGAACTCGGCGGCCTCGGCGATCTGGCCGGCGGTCACGGCCGCGCGCGGCAGCTCGATCATGGTGCCGAGCGCGAGCTTCAGCTCGACGCCGGTCCTGGCCTGCACCTCGGCGATGACCTGCTCCGCCTCGTCGCGGACGATCTCCAGCTCCTGGACGGTGCCGACGAGCGGGATCATGATCTCGGCGCGCGGGTCGCCCTTGGCGTCGATGCGCTGGGCCGCGGCCTCGGCGATCGCCCGGACCTGCATGGTGAACAGGCCGGGGATGACCAGGCCGAGCCGGACACCGCGCAGACCCAGCATCGGGTTCTGCTCGTGCAGCCGGTGCACGGCCTGGAGCAGGCGCAGGTCGTTCTCGTTCGGGTCCTTGCGGGCCTCGGCGAGGGCGACGCGCACCGACAGCTCGGTGATGTCGGGGAGGAACTCGTGCAGCGGCGGGTCGAGCAGACGGACCGTGACGGGCAGACCGTCCATGGCCTCGAAGAGCTCGACGAAGTCCTGCTTCTGCTGCGGGAGCAGGGCCTCCAGGGCCTCCGTGCGCTCCTCGTCGGTGTCCGCGAGGATCAGCTTCTCGACCATCTCGCGGCGCTCGCCGAGGAACATGTGCTCGGTGCGGCACAGGCCGATGCCCTGGGCGCCGAAGCGGCGGGCGCGGAGCGCGTCCTCGGCGTTGTCGGCGTTGGCGCGGACCCGCAGCCGGCGGACGCGGTCCGCGTACGCCATGATCCGGTGGACGGCCGAGACGAGCTCGTCGGCGTCGTCGGCGCCGGCGTGCATCCGGCCCTCGAAGTACTCGACGACCGGGGACGGTACGACGGGTACCTCACCGAGGTAGACCTTGCCGGTGGAGCCGTCGATGGAGACGACGTCACCCTCCTCGACGACCTGGCCCGAGGCCGTGGTCATCCGGCGGCGCTTGGTGTCGACCTCCAGCTCCTCGGCACCGCAGACACAGGTCTTGCCCATGCCGCGGGCCACGACGGCGGCGTGCGAGGTCTTGCCGCCGCGGGAGGTGAGGATGCCCTCGGAGGCGATCATGCCGTCCAGGTCGTCCGGGTTGGTCTCACGACGGATCAGGATGACCTTCTCGCCGGAGCGCGACCACTTGACGGCCGTGTACGAGTCGAAGACGGCCTTGCCCACGGCCGCGCCCGGGGAGGCGGCGATGCCGCGGCCGATCTGCTCGACCTTGGCGGCCTCGTCGAACTTGGGGAACATCAGCTGGGCGAGCTGCGCGCCGTTGACGCGCTGGAGCGCCTCGGCCTCGTCGATCAGGCCCTGGTCCACGAGCTGGGTGGCGATCCGGAAGGCTGCGCCCGCGGTGCGCTTGCCGACGCGGGTCTGCAGCATCCACAGCTGGCCGCGCTCGATGGTGAACTCGATGTCGCAGAGATCCTTGTAGTGGGTCTCCAGCGTCTCCATGATCTGCATCAGCTGGTCGTACGACTTCTTGTCGATCGACTCCAGCTCGGCGAGCGGCACGGTGTTGCGGATACCGGCGACGACGTCCTCGCCCTGCGCGTTCTGCAGGTAGTCGCCGTAGACGCCCTGGTGGCCGGAGGCGGGGTCGCGGGTGAAGGCGACGCCGGTGCCGGAGTCGGGGCCGAGGTTGCCGAAGACCATGGAGCAGACGTTGACCGCGGTGCCGAGGTCGCCCGGGATGCGCTCCTGGCGCCGGTAGAGCTTGGCGCGGTCGGTGTTCCAGGAGTTGAAGACGGCCTCGATGGCGAGGTCCATCTGCTCGCGCGGGTCCTGCGGGAAGTCGCGGCCGGCCTCGGCCTTCACGATCTTCTTGAACTGCTTGACCAGCTTCTTCAGGTCGGCGGCGTCGAGGTCGGTGTCGACGGTGACCTTCTTGGCGGCCTTGGCCTCGTCGAGGGCCTCCTCGAAGAGCTCGCCGTCGACGTCGAGGACGGTCTTGCCGAACATCTGGATGAGGCGGCGGTACGAGTCCCAGGCGAAGCGCTCGTCGCCCGCCTGGGCGGTGAGGCCCTCGACGGACTTGTCGGAGAGACCGATGTTCAGGACCGTGTCCATCATGCCGGGCATGGAGAACTTGGCGCCCGAGCGGACGGAGACGAGCAGCGGGTCGTCGGCCTGGCCGAGCTTCTTCCCCATCTGCCGCTCAAGGGTGTCGAGGTGCGCGCTGACCTCGTCACGGAGTTCGACCGGCTCGGAGCCGCTGTCGAGGTAGACCTTGCACGCCTCGGTGGTGATCGTGAAGCCGGGGGGAACCGGGAGGCCGAGGTTGGTCATCTCGGCGAGGTTCGCACCCTTGCCACCGAGCAGGTCCTTCAGGTCCCTGTTGCCCTCGGTGAAGTCGTACACGAACTTCTGATCTTTGTTTTCCGACACGTGTCTCGACTCCTCGAGGACTCGGTGGCTGCCCTGACGGCGAGGAACATACCCAGATCGAAGGCTCCTGGGGAGGTACGCCTACCGGTCGCGTGGTCTTAACCACCCGTCCGCCAGCACATCGAAAGTAACCGACTGGTAGCTTCCGCTTTCAAACGTCGAAGCCCACTTGACTCAAAGCAGAGCCTAAGCGCTCATCTGAGCGCCATACCGAGCAGGTGCGTTCAACTCTTGAACGCAGAAGGGGTGGCACCCAGTGCCACCCCTCCAGAAGTGCAACGCCATGTAATTCGCTCATCTGAGCACGCCCTCTATCAAGGGTGGCGCGAATCACTCCCTACGAGCGTCTTTTTTCCCACGATCCGGACGTCCTCGGTCACCCTCCGGACGGCCCCCGACCTCCGGAACTTCACCCTCCGGACGTGTCCAGCTCGGCCTCCTCGCTGATGCCCGCACAGTCGTACGGGTCCTTCAGCCAGCCGTCCGGCAGCACCACCCGGTTGTTGCCCGACGTACGGCCCCGCGGACCGTCGGCACCCACCGGCCACGGCTGGTCCAGGTCCAGCTCGCTCAACTGAGCGCTCAGCTCGTCCAGGGACGAGGTGACCGCGAGCCTCTTGCGCATCTCGGAGCCGACCGAGAAGCCCTTCAGGTACCAGGCCACGTGCTTGCGGAAGTCGATGACACCGCGGGACTCGTCCCCCAGCCACTCGCCGAGCAGCCGTGCGTGCCGCACCATCGCGTCGGCGACCTCGCGCAGCCCCGGCTGGGCGTAGGCGCCCGTGCCCTCGAACGCCGCCACCAGGTCGCCGAAGAGCCACGGCCGCCCCAGACAGCCGCGCCCCACGACCACGCCGTCGCAGCCCGTCTCGCGCATCATCCGCAGCGCGTCGTCCGCGGACCAGATGTCGCCGTTGCCGAGCACGGGGATCTCCGGCACGTGCTCCTTGAGGCGCGCGATGGCGTCCCAGTCCGCCGTACCGCCGTAGTGCTGCGCCGCCGTCCGCCCGTGCAGGGCGATCGCGGTGACACCCTCCTCGACCGCGATGCGACCGGCGTCCAGGAAGGTGATGTGGTCGTCGTCGATGCCCTTGCGCATCTTCATCGTGACCGGCAGGTCGCCCGCGTTGGACACGGCCTCGTTCAGGATCGCCCGCAGCAGCGGCCGCTTGTACGGCAGCGCCGAGCCGCCGCCCTTGCGGGTGACCTTGGGGACCGGGCAGCCGAAGTTCAGGTCGATGTGGTCGGCCAGGTCCTCGTCCGCGATCATCCGCACGGCCTTGCCGACGGTGACGGGGTCGACGCCGTAGAGCTGGATCGACCGCGGCTTCTCGCTCTCGTCGAAGCGGATGAGCTGCATGGTCTTCTCGTTGCGCTCGACCAGCGCCCGCGTCGTGATCATCTCGCTCACGAACAGGCCCTTGCCTCCGCTGTACTCGCGGCAGAGGGTGCGGAACGGGGCGTTGGTGATGCCGGCCATCGGCGCGAGCACCACCGGGGGCTGCACGACGTGCGGCCCGATGGCGAGGGGGGAGAACGCGGTCATTCAGCCATTGTCGCGCACCGCGCGGGTTTGTCGGACGGCCGTACTTTCCCGCGCGGACCCGTCGGATCGTCCGCACAGGTCACCCAGGCGTTCGAGGCCGGCCCGGGACTCCTCGTCCACCGGGACGTACGTCACCAGCCGCGGCCCGGAGGTCGGTCCGAGCCAGAGATTGGTGTGCTCCAGGTGCAGCGGGCCGACGTGGGCATTGCGGATGATCTTGGTGCGGCCGCCCTGGGCCACCACCTCGTGGCGCGCCCAGATCTCCCGGAACTCCGGCGAGGCCGCCTCCAGGCGGTGCAGCAGGGCCTTCCAGGCGGGCTCGGCAAGGTGCTCGGCCATCGAGGCCCGGAACTTGCCCGCCATCGCGCGCGTGACGTCCGGCAGCTCGGCGACGGCGGCCCGCCACTCGTCGTTGGTGAAGGCGAGCCAGATGCAGTTGCGGTCCTCGCGCGGCAGAGCGTCGAGGTCGCAGAGCAGCCTGCCGTACGTGCGGTTGTAGGCGAGGATGTCGTACCGGCTGTTCTGGACGCAGGCGGGCAGCGGCTCCAGCCGGTCGAGCATCGCGCGCAGCGCCGGTGTGACGGTCGGGCAGGGCGACTCGGGGTGCGGGTCGGCCTCGCCGCCGAGGGCGAAGAGATGGGTGCGCTCGGTCGGGTCGAGCAGCAGGGCCCGGGCGAGGGCGTCGAGGACCTGTGGCGAGACATGGATGTCCCGCGCCTGCTCCAGCCAGGTGTACCAGGTGACGCCGACGGCGGAGAGGTGTGCGACCTCCTCGCGGCGCAGCCCCGGGGTGCGGCGCCGCCGGCCGCGCACCAGACCGACCTGCTCGGGGGTGATGCGCTCGCGGCGGCTGCGCAGGAACGCGGCGAGCTCGTGCCGCCGGACGTCGACGGTCGTTCCCGTCTCCATGGCCATGGTCGTCATGCTCCCAGGGTGCCGGGGCGCTCAGCCCGTTTCCAGGTACTTCCTGTACCAGGATAAAGAGACTCTGGTACCAGGCTGAGCGGAGGTGGATCTTCGATGGCGTGAGTACTACCGCCTCCACCGTCGCCCCCGCCCGCGGGTCCGGCGTCGCCGTCGACCACGCGACGCCCGCCCTCGGCCCCCTCGGCCTGTTCACCGTGCTCCTCGGTGCCGCGCTGCCGCTGATCGACTTCTTCATCGTCAACGTCGCCCTGCCCTCCATCGACCACGACCTGGCGGCCGGCCCGGCCGTGCTGGAGCTGGTCGTGGCCGGGTACGGGCTCAGCTACGCCGTGCTGCTCGTCCTCGGCGGGCGGCTCGGGGACCTTTTCGGCCGCCGCAGGCTCTTCCTCGTGGGCATGGCGGCCTTCGGCCTGACCTCGCTGGCCTGCGGGCTCGCACCGGACGCCTGGACCCTGGTCGGCGCGCGGGTGGCACAGGGTGCCGCGGCGGCGCTGATGCTCCCGCAGGTCCTCGCGACCATTCACTCCTCGACGACGGGCGCCCGGCGCGCGAAGGCGCTGAGCCTGTACGGGGCGACCGGCGGCCTCGCGATGGTGGCCGGTCAGATCCTGGGCGGGATCCTCGTCGCGGCCGACCTCGCGGGCAGCGGCTGGCGCGCGATCTTCCTGGTCAACGTGCCGGTGGCGGTGGCCGGGCTGCTCCTCGCCGTCCGTACCGTCCCGGAGACCCGCTCCCAGGGTCCGGCTCCGGTGGACGTCCCGGGCACCCTGCTCCTCGGCCTCGCCCTGCTCACGCTCCTCGCCCCGCTCACCGAGGGGAGGGCGTCGGGCTGGCCGCTGTGGACCTGGATCTCTCTCGGTATCTTCCCGTTCGCCGCGGCGGCGTTCTGGCGGGTGGAGCTGCGGGCCGACCGGCGGGGCCGTACGCCGCTGGTGCCGCCGAGCCTGCTGGGCCTGGTCTCGCTGCGCCGGGGTCTCGCCCTGGTCGTGCCGTTCTCGATCGGGTTCGGCGGCTTCATGTTCGTGATCGCGGTCGCGCTCCAGCAGGGCCTCGGCCTCGGCGCGGTGATCTCGGGCCTGGCGCTGGTCCCGATGGCGGTGGCGTTCTTCGGGGCCTCGCTCGCCGGACCGCGCCTCGTGCGCCGGTGGGGTACCCGGATCGTCACCGTGGGCGGTCTCCTGCAGGCCCTCGGGATCGGCCTGCTCGCCCTGGCGGCCTGGCGGTCCTGGCCGGACCTGTCCGCGTGGAGCCTCCTGCCGGGCATGGCCGTCGCGGGCCTCGGCCAGGGCCTGCAGCAGCCGGTGCTGTTCCGGGTCGTGCTCTCCGATGTTCCGGCCGAACGGGCGGGCGTGGGCAGCGGGGTCCTGGTGACCGCCCAGCAGTCGGCCCTGGCTCTCGGCGTGGCCACGCTCGGCTCCCTGTTCCTCTCGCTCGCGGCCTCCGGCTCGATGGGCACCGCGCTGACCGTGACGCTCCTGGTGCAGCTCGCCGCGGTGGTCCTGACCGTCCTGCTGAGCCTGCGCCTGCCGCGCGTCGTGAGCTGAGCCGAGGTCGGGGGCGCCGCCGCTGCGGTGGCGCCCCCGACCTCGCGACGATCCGGACCCAGGTGATCCGAAGAAAGATAGTCTGCAACCGAACCATCTGCTACGGTCCTTCTATTGCGCTACCCGGCGCTCCACGAAGGGATCACCGCCATGCCCGGTCCGGCTCCACGCGCACTCTCCGAGACAGAACTCGACGGCATCCTCCGCGAGCAGCGGTTCGGCGTGCTCGCCAGCGTCCGCAGGACGGGCCACCCGCACCTGGCCACGGTCCTCCACCACTGGGACCCGAAGGAGCGCGTCGCGCGGATCTCCACCACACGGGACCGGCTCAAGCCCCGCCACCTGCGAGCCGATCCGCATGCGGCCCTGCACGTCAGCCGTGACGTCTGGGCCTACGCGGTCGCCGAGGGCGAGGTGGAGGTGTCGGAGCCCACCACGACCCCTGGCGACGCGGTCGGCCGCGAACTGCTCGCCATGGCCTCCGCGGGCGGGGCGCCGCCGGACGAGGCCGCCTTCCTGGAGGAGGCCGTCGCCGAAGGGCGCGTCGTCCTCCGCCTCAAGGTGTCCCGCCTCTACGGCACCGCCCTGGACGTCACGGAAGGGGCGTAGCGCGCTCCGCGCCCCCGACGCATGCCGGGCCCGTGGACGACGAAAGGAGCCCGGACCGCACCAGCGATCCGGGCTCCTTCGTCATCCACGTGGCGTCTACTCCTCGCCGGCGGCCGCCGTACCGGCGCCTTCGGCACCCAGCGCGCGCTCGCGCATCTTCTTCAGCAGCTCCTGCTTCTGGTCGACCGCGGCCTTGCGGTCGGCGCTACGGCTCTGAGCGGCGCCCTGCTGGTCGGCACGGGACAGCTTCCTGCGCTGTCCGCCGACGCCGAGAAGGTTGTTGCGGCCCTTGGCCATGGGGTTCTCCCATCAGTGAGATGTGCGGTCGTCAATCGGCTGGCGCTGCGCGGGAGTCGGACCCGCGGCGCTCTCACTCGTAGATCTGGAAGAACGAGAACATGGCGCAGACGCTACCCGCCGCCGCACGTCCCGGCACGCCATTTTCCTCACTCGGGCGAGTGAATGACAAACATTGAAATCTGTCAGTCGTCATGCCATAGTTGTCGTGCGCCGCTCCCCCGGCGTTCCGACTCCCTCCCGACGAGGAGACCCCCATGACCTCCACCCGCATCCCTCTCCGTCCTCTCGGCAGCACCGGCCCTCAGGTCTCCGCGGTCGGCCTCGGCTGCATGGGCATGTCCGCGCTGTACGGCGAGAGCGACCGCGCCGAGTCGATCGCGACCCTCCACGCCGCCCTGGACGCCGGGGTCACGCTGCTCGACACCGGCGACTTCTACGGAATGGGGCACAACGAGCTGCTGATCAACGAAGCCCTGCGCACGGCCCCGGCAGCCGTCCGCGACCAGGCCCTGACCAGCGTGAAGTTCGGCGCGCTGCGCACGGTCGAGGGCGGCTTCACCGGGTACGACGGCCGACCCGCCGCGGTGAAGAACTTCGCGGCGTACTCCCTGCAGCGCCTGGGCACCGACCACATCGACATCTACCGGATCGCCCGGGTGGACCCCGACGTGCCGATCGAGGAGACCGTCGGTGCGATAGCCGAGCTGGTCGAGGCCGGGCACGTCCGGCACATCGGCCTCTCCGAGGTGGGCGCCGACACCCTGCGCCGGGCGGCCGCCGTCGCCCCGATCGCCGACCTCCAGATCGAGTACTCCCTGATCTCCCGCGGCATCGAGGAGAAGATCCTTCCCACCGCCCGCGAGCTGGGCATCGGCATCACGGCGTACGGAGTCCTGTCGCGTGGTCTGATCAGCGGCCACTTCACCCGCGACCGCGAACTCGCGCCGGGCGACTTCCGGGGGATGTCCCCGCGCTTCCAGGGCGACAACCTCCACCGGAACCTGGATCTCGTGGACCGGCTGCGCGCCGTCGCCGAGGCCAAGGGCGTGACGGTCGCGCAGACCGCGATCGCCTGGGTCCTGGCCCAGGGGCCCCGGCACGGCGCCGACATCGTGCCGCTGATCGGCGCTCGCCGCCGTGACCGGCTCTCGGAGGCTCTCGGCGCCCTGGAGGTGACCCTCGACGCCGCCGACCTGGCGGCGATCGAGGCGGCCGTTCCCGTCGGCGCGGCGGCCGGCGAGCGCTACCCGCAGGCGCAGATGGCCCACCTGGACAGCGAGCACTGAGCCGTCCGGGGCGACGGGTACTGTCATTCCATGGCCGCCACCGAGACCCTGACCGCCGAGCGCATCCTCGAAGCCACCGAGGAGGTCCTGCGCCGATACGGCCCGGCGAAGGCGACGGTCGTGGACGTGGCCCGGGTGCTCGGCGTCAGCCACGGCAGCGTCTACCGCCACTTCCGCACGAAGGCGGCGCTCCGCGAGGCGGTCACCGAGCGGTGGCTCTCCCGCGCCGAGGTCGCGCTCGCGGAGCTGATCGCGGCGTCGGACCGCCCGGCCGCGGAGAAGCTCCGCGCCTGGTTCGCATGCCTCTTCGAGGCCAAGCGGCACAAGGCCGGCGACGACCCCGAGCTGTTCGCGACGTACGGGGTGCTGATCGACGAGGCCAGCGGCGTGGTCGACCACCACATCGAGGCGCTGGTCGACCAGGTCCGCGCGATCGTCGAGGAAGGCGTCCGCGCGGGCGAATTCGGTGCCCCCGACCCCGGCGCCTCGGCCCGCGCGCTCTTCATGGCGACGGCCCACTTCCACGACCCTGCCTACGCCGCGGAGTGGCAGCGCCCCACGATCGACGCGGAGTTCCACGCGGTCGTGGAACTGCTGCTGCGCGGACTGCGCCCGTAGCGGCCCTCGAACACACGGGAAGGCCCCCGGTTCCGTACGGAACCGGGGGCCTTCCCGTGGAGCGGGGACTCAGCAGCCGAGCAGGCGGCTGCCCAGGTAGCCCTGGATCTGGTCGAGGGAGACGCGCTCCTGCTTCATCGTGTCGCGCTCGCGCACGGTCACCGCGTTGTCGTCCAGGGTGTCGAAGTCGACGGTGACGCAGAACGGCGTACCGATCTCGTCCTGGCGGCGGTAGCGGCGGCCGATGGCGCCGGCGTCGTCGAACTCGATGTTCCAGTTCTGCCGCAGGTCGGCGGCGAGGCCCTTGGCCTTCGGCGACAGCTGCGGGTTGCGGGACAGCGGCAGGACGGCGACCTTGATCGGCGCGATGCGCGGGTCGAAGCGCATCACGGTGCGCTTCTCCATGACGCCCTTGGCGTTCGGGGCCTCGTCCTCGTTGAACGCGTCGAGCATGAACGCCAGCATCGTCCGGCCGACACCGGCCGCCGGCTCGATGACGTAGGGGGTCCAGCGCTCGCCGGCCTCCTGGTCGAAGAAGGACAGGTCGTTGCCGGACGCCTTGGAGTGGGCGTTCAGGTCGTAGTCGGTGCGGTTGGCGACACCCTCGAGCTCGCCCCACTCGCTGCCGCCGAACTGGAAGCGGTACTCGATGTCGGCGGTCCGCTTGGAGTAGTGGGAGAGCTTCTCCTTCGGGTGCTCGAACCAGCGCATGTTCTCCTCACGGAGACCCAGGCCCGTGTACCAGTTCCAGCGCTGCTCCATCCAGTACTCGTGCCACTGCTCGTCCTCGCCCGGCTTGACGAAGAACTCCATCTCCATCTGCTCGAACTCGCGGGTGCGGAAGATGAAGTTGCCCGGAGTGATCTCGTTCCGGAAGGACTTGCCCATCTGCGCGATGCCGAACGGCGGCTTCTTGCGCGAGGTCTGCTGCACCTGGCCGAAGTTGGTGAAGATGCCCTGCGCGGTCTCGGGGCGCAGGTAGGCGACCGAACCGGAGTCCTGGGTCGGGCCGAGGTGGGTGGAGAGCAGACCGGAGAACTGCTTGGGCTCGGTGAAGGTGCCCTTGTTGCCGCAGTTGGGGCAGTTCAGGTCGGTGAGGCCGTTCTCGGGGAGACGGCCGTGCTTCTCCTCGTACGCCTCCTCCAGGTGGTCGGCGCGGTAGCGCTTGTGACAGGAGGTGCACTCGGTCAGCGGGTCGGTGAAGGTGGCGACGTGACCGGAGGCCTCCCAGACCTCGGTGGCCAGGATCACCGACGAGTCGATGCCGACGACGTCCTCGCGCGCGGTGACCATGTAACGCCACCACTGACGCTTGATGTTCTCCTTGAGCTCGACACCCAGCGGCCCGTAGTCCCAGGCGGCACGCTGGCCGCCGTAGATCTCACTGCACGGGTAGACGAAGCCACGGCGCTTGCTCAGGCTGACGATGGTGTCGATCTTGTCGGCGGCCACGGTGCTCTCTTCATTACGACGGCGGAAAGGATGTGAACAGCGGCGCGAAGCGCCTCGTTGGGGGGTGGTGGTCGGGAGACGGGTGGGCGAATGCTTCAGGTTACCGGCGCCCCTGCCCCCCGTATCAAATCGGTTCGGCTTCTCGCCACGTACGCGGACGGGCGTGCCTCGGTGTGGCCGGGCGTGGCCGGGAACACAGAAAGGGCAATTGACAACCGTTTCCAACTTTGTTGAAAATGAGTGTCATGAACGTACGCCGCCTGATACCCCCCACCGCCGTCGCCGGAGCCGTCGCACTCGGACTCGTGACCCTGTCCGCCTGCGCCGGAACGTCCGACGCCGCCGACAAGGGCGAGGGCAAGCTCAGCGTGGTGGCGTCGTTCTATCCCCTGCAGTACCTGGCCGAGCAGATAGGCGGCGAACACGTCTCCGTCGAAACGCTCACCGCCCCCGGCGTCGAGCCGCACGACCTGGAGCTCAAGCCTCGGCAGATAGGCGAGCTCGGCGACGCCGACTACATCCTCTACCTCAAGGGCGTCCAGCCCGCCGTCGACGAAGCGATCGCCCAGGCGGGCGTCAAGAACACCGTCGACGCCGCCACCCTCACGAAGCTCGAGAACCACGGCACCGGCGGCGGGCACGACCACGGCGCCGAGGAGCACGGTCACGAGGAGGCGGGCCACGGCGAGGAGGGGCACGACCACGGACACGAGTCCGAGGCCGGAGCCGACCCGCACATCTGGCTCGACCCGGTGAAGTACGCCGAGGTCGCCAAGGGCGTCGGCGCCTCCCTGGAGAAGGCCGACCCGGACCACGCCGCCGCCTACAAGAAGAACACCGACGCCCTGGTGAAGAAGCTCGGCGACCTGGACACGGCGTTCGAGACCGGTCTGAAGAACACCACCACCAAGACGTTCATCACCACCCACTCCGCCTTCGGCTACCTCGCCGAGCGCTACGGCCTGGACCAGGAGGGCATCACCGGCATCGACCCCGAGTCGGAGCCGAGCCCCGCCCGCGTCAAGGAGCTCCAGTCCATCGCGAAGAAGGAGAAGGTCTCCACCGTCTTCTTCGAGACGCTCGCCAGCGACAGGACCGCGAAGACCCTCGCCCAGGACACCGGCCTGAAGACCGACGTCCTGGACCCGCTGGAGGGAATCACGGACGCGTCCAAGGGCGATGACTACATCGAGGTCATGCAGTCCAACCTCGCCGCGCTGAAGAAGGCCCTCGGCGCGAAGTGACCCACGCACAGCAGGAGGCACCCGTGACCGCGCCCGTCATATCCGTCCGCGGAGCCACGGCGACCCTCGGCTCGCGCCCCGTCCTGCGCGGGATCGACCTCGCCGTGAACCCCGGCGAGGTCGTCGCGCTGCTCGGCGCCAACGGCTCCGGAAAGTCCACCGCGGTCCGCGCGATCATCGGGCAGGTGCCGCTGACCGGCGGCACGATCTCGCTCTTCGGCACCGAGCAGAAGCGGTTCCGCCAGTGGGCCCGCGTCGGCTACGTACCGCAGCGCACCACGGCGGCGTCCGGCGTCCCCGCCACGATCCGCGAGGTGGTCTCCTCCGGCCGGCTCTCCCGCCGGAGGTTCGGCCCGCTGACCAGGACCGACAAGGCCGCCATCGACCGCGCCATCGACCTCGTCGGCCTCGCCGACCGCGCCGGCGACTCGGTGAGCGCCCTCTCCGGCGGCCAGCACCAGCGCGTCCTGATCGCCCGCGCGCTCGCCTCCGAGCCCGAGCTGCTGATCATGGACGAGCCGATGGCCGGGGTCGACCTCGCCAGCCAGGAGATCCTCGCCTCCACCCTGCGCGAGCAGGTCGCGGGCGGTACCAGCGTCCTGCTCGTGCTGCACGAGCTGGGCCCGCTGGAGCCGCTGATCGACCGGGCCGTGGTCCTCCGCGACGGCTGCGTCGTCCACGACGGGCCGCCGCCGCAGGCCGTCGGCCAGCACGCGCTGCCCGGCCACGACCACGTCCATCCGCACGCGGCCGGTGAGCCGCTCCGTACGGGTCTGCTGACCTGAGGAAGCTGACCTGATCATGGAATTCCTCGAACCCGCCTTCATGCAGCGGGCGCTCCTCGCGGCCGTCCTCGTCGGCATCACCGCGCCCGCCGTCGGCATCTTCCTCGTCCAGCGCCGCCAGGCGCTGATGGGCGACGGCATCGGCCATGTCGCCATGACCGGCGTCGGCCTCGGCTTCCTGCTGAACAGCAGCCCGGTGTGGATGGCCACCCTCGTCGCGGTCGCGGGCGCCGTGCTGATGGAGCTGATCCGGACGTACGGGCGCACCCGCGGCGACCTCGCGCTCGCCCTGCTCTTCTACGGAGGCATGGCGGGCGGCGTCATGCTGATCCAGGTCGGGGGCGGCTCCAACGCCAACCTGCTCTCGTACCTCTTCGGATCCTTGTCCACGGTGTCGTCCGAGGACGTCACCGCGATCGCCGTGCTCGCCGCCTTCGTCGTCCTCGTCACCATCGGCCTGCGCCGCCAGCTCTTCGCCGTCAGCCAGGACGAGGAGTTCGCCCGGGTCACCGGCCTGCCGGTGCGCGCCCTCAACCTGCTGGTCGCGATCACGGCCGCCGTGACCGTCACGGTCGCGATGCGGGTCGTCGGACTGCTCCTCGTCAGCGCGCTGATGGTGGTCCCGGTCGCGGCGGCGCAGCAGCTGTCCCGCTCCTTCCGGACGACGTTCGTCCTCGCGATCGTCATCGGCACCGGCGTCACCCTCACGGGCACCGTCACCACGTACTACCAGGACCTGCCGCCGGGCTCGCTGATCGTGCTGCTCGCGATCGCCGTCTTCGTGGTCCTGACCGCGCTCGCCGCTCCGCTGGCCAGGCGCCGCGCCCGGGCGGCGGAGGCGGCGGCCTCCTCCTCGTCCCCGTCCTCGGCGGAGTGCGACATGGCCGTTCCGTCCACGCGGCGACCCACGGACGACGCCAGGGTCTAGCAGCCTGGCAGAATGGCGGGGGCGACGACTCAACTAGGAGGCCCCTGTGGCGACGGCAGGACCCCCCGTACGCGGCCGCTCGACCAAGCAGCGGGCCGCGGTGTCGGCGGCACTGAACGAGGTGGACGAGTTCCGCAGCGCCCAGGAGCTGCACGACATGCTCAAGCACCGCGGCGACTCGGTCGGCCTCACGACGGTGTACCGCACGCTCCAGTCCCTCGCGGACGCGGGCGAGGTCGACGCGCTGCGCACCAGCGAGGGCGAGACGGTCTACCGCCGCTGCTCGACGGGCGACCACCACCACCATCTCGTCTGCCGCGTCTGCGGCAAGGCGGTCGAGGTGGAGGGTCCGGCGGTGGAGCAGTGGGCGGAGACGATCGCGTCCCAGCACGGCTACGTCAACGTGGCGCACACGGTCGAGATCTTCGGCACCTGCGCGGACTGCGCGCAGAAGGTGGCCTGACGCACCGAAGGGGCCCGCACCGGATCGCACCGGTGCGGGCCCCTTCCGCATGCGGGAGCACAGGTCTCAGAGGGCGGTTCGTGATCTGATGTCCGTTTCCCGGTGAGGTTGGGACAGGACCGCTGGTCGCGGGGCTCGGTCGGCTATTGCTTCCTGGCGAAGCTGCCCGTGTCGATTTCGGTGAGGATGCCGAGCTTGACCAGGCGTTTCAGCTTGGCGCGGGTGCCCTCGATGTTCTTCGGCAGCAGTTCGTGATCGAGGGCTTCGCAGACGTCCCGGGCCCGTAGCGGTCCGGTCGCATCGTTGAGGACACCGAGGATGCGGGGGTAGTCCGGGTGCTCGGGCAGGGCCGGTGGGACGGCCGGGAGCCGGTCGGCGAGGCCAGTGAGGGTCTTCCGGGTGATCGCGAGGTGTTCGAGGTGGGTCTCTGCCTCCCGCGAGGCACCGACGAAAGGTGCCTCGTCCCTGTGACGGAAGTCGCTGGTGGCGGGGCACCTTTCATGGTTTGTCCGGACCTCCTGCCGGGGTCGCTGCTCGATCGCGGGAAGCGAGCGCTTTGCCCCCCCTTTGATCACGCCGGTGTGCCTAGGTGCATGATGTGCCTGGACATAGGGGGGACGCATGACGCAGACCGCGCCGCCGAAATGGGGGCTGACACCGCCGGGGGCTCCTGGGAATCCGGGTGTGCCGCCGCAGGGGTTCATGCCTGTGCGGCCTCCGGACGGCGGGAACGCTGCGGTGTTCACCGTCGGGGCTGTGGCAATCGGGGCTGAGACCGTGATCGCCGCGCTGGTCGCCGTCCTGTACAGCTTGCAGTCCGAGTCCCACGGAGGCGAAGGCGGCCTGGGATGGCTGTTCGGCACCATATTCGCGCTCGTGCTGCTGGCAGTCATTTCGATGATCGCAGGGCTGGCCGGTTCGGCAATGGCGGTGCTCCCCCTCGTCCTCCTCGGGCGTGCGGTGGCCCGCCGTACGGGTCGGCGCGACAGCTGGCAGCTCACCCTGGCCACTGTGGCGGTCGTTGCCGCCGCCCTGGCGCTGCTCATCGGCTCCTGCATGCTCCTGGCCGGCTTCGGCGGCCCCGGCGACCTGCTCGTTTATCCCGTCCTTGCCCTCAGCCTCATCGTCGGGCTGGCACCCGCGACCCTGTGCGCCCGGGCGGCGGGGAACCCCGGAAAGCCCGGGGCCCGATGGCGGGTGCTCGGGGGCGTAGCGCTGGGCGGTCTGGGGCTGCTCGCGGTGACGCTTGCGGTCGGGGTCGCGGCGTACAGCTCGGGGATCCTCAAGATCTACGAACCGCCCCGGCTCACTGAAGCCGACATGGTCGGCACCTGGACGGACGGCGACGGCGGAAGCCTCCGCTTCGAGGCGGACGGCACGGTGACGGCGAAGGGCGTCAACCAGTACGAGGCCACGGGTGAGCAGTCCGGTGCCTCCAACTGCACCGGGAAATGGCAGCTGACCGAGAACGACGGTGTCGGTCGGCCGTTCGAGCTCAGCATCGCGGACTGCGAGAGCCTGTCCTTCGGCTGGGACATCGGCGGTACGGAGGAACACCCGACGGTCTTCACCTGGATCGGCGAGCCGGATTCGGGTGAGCGGTACATCCTTACGCGGCAGCGGTAAGCCATCCGGTGCTGGCCCGTTCACGGACCTGGCAGCGCAGGAGTTCGTGGATGACCTGGTCGGCTCCGTCGTCCCGCCAGGCGGCGAAGTAGTAGTACGTCGCGCTCTTCTGCGGCAGGTCGTGCGGGAGGTAGGCCCACTGGCAGCCGGTCCGGCCCTGGTAGAGGATCGCGTTGACGATCTCGCGCATCTCGTAGGCGCCCTGATGGCCGCTGACCGAGCGGTGCCGGTCCTTCCATACAGTGATCACCGGCTCGATCAACGCCCACTGCTCGTCCGATAAGTCGCTGGGGTACGGCTTGCGTTCACTCACATCATCACACCAGCAGACGAGCGGCTACGGACCGGCGGATTCCGCCCTGCCCCCACACCATCAGGCGACGACAGAACCTGTCAAAGGCTCACGAACCGGCCTCTCAGACCGGCTTCACCCGGCGTTCCAGAACCGCCCGCAGCCGTTCGAGGTCGGCGGGCGAGGCCACGCCCCGCTTGGGCAGCGCGGCGACGCCGACGCCCGCCTTGTCGGCGGAGAGCAGGACGAAGAGCGAGGGCGTCTCGACGTACAGGGGCAGCATCGCCCACCGGCTCGTGGTCTCGCTGACGCCCGTGGTCCAGGTCACCCCGTCGTCGTCCACGACGGCGCGGACCTCCCCCTGCGGCTCGACGAGCCCGTACATCTGCCGTCCCGTCAGGCGCGGCACGAGCGGTCCCAGCACGAGGACGAAGGCGCCGAGCCCGCCGAAGAGGAACACCTTCGACAGCTCCGGCTCCCCCGGCCCCGCCAGCTCCCACGCCACGATCAGGAAGGCCAGGACCCCGGTGCCGGGCAGCAGCCACCGCAGCCGCCGCCCCGTCGGCGAGTGGCGCATCCGCACTCGGACCGCCTCCGTGACCTCGGCCCTCGTCGGCACGTAGACCAACTCGACGGCGCTCGTCCCCTGCACGGTCCCTCCCCGGTGGCTCGGCTGCGAGGCGTGATCGTAGCGGGGCCCGGGCGTCCCGGGGCGGCCGCCCTCTCCGCGGCGGCCCGGGACGCGTACGGCCGGCACCCGAGCGCGGCGGGGAGGGCCGGGCCGTACGCGGCGGCGTCCGCGCGGCCCCGCCTTCTCCGGCCCGGTCAGTTCTTGTCGAGCACGGCCAGGTCCGCCGCGTCCACGCCGCCGAAGCGGCGGTCGCGGGAGGCGTACTCCACGCAGGCGCGCCACAGGTCGCGGCGGTCGAAGTCCGGCCACAGCACGTCCTGGAAGATCATCTCCGCGTAACTGCTCTGCCAGATCAGGTAGTTCGAGGTGCGCTGCTCACCGCTGGGGCGCAGGAAGAGGTCGACGTCCGGCATGTCCGGGTAGTAGAGGTACTTCTGGAAGGTCTTCTCGTTGACCTTCGACGGGTCCAGCCTCCCCGCCGCCACGTCCTCCGCGATCTTCTTCGCGGCGTCGGCGACCTCGGCCCTGCCGCCGTAGTTCACACAGAAGTACAGCGTCATCGCGTCGTTGCCGACGGTCTGCTCCTGGGCGATCTGGAGCTCCTGGACGACCGACTTCCACATCTTCGGCATCCGGCCGACCCAGCGGATGCGGATGCCCAGCTCGTCCATCTCGTCGCGCCGGCGACGGATCACGTCCCGGTTGAAGTTCATCAGGAAGCGGACCTCCTCGGGGGAACGCTTCCAGTTCTCGGTGGAGAAGGCGTAGAGGGAGAGGTTCTTGACTCCCATCTCCAGGCAGCCCTTGAGCACGTCGAGGACCACGCCCTCGCCGACCTTGTGCCCCTCGGTACGCGGCAGGCCGCGCTCCTTGGCCCAGCGGCCGTTGCCGTCCATCACACAGGCCACGTGGTTCGGCACGAGCTCGGCGGGGAGCTTCGGCGGACGGGCACCGGAGGGGTGCGGCTCGGGGACCTTGTACTCCCGGCGCTGCCGTCCGAGGATTCCGCGTCGTGCGATGGCCATGGCGATGGATCTCCTAGCTCTTCTCTACATACCGCAGGGAGCGCAGGCCGCGCTCCAGGTGCCAGTGGAGGTAGGCGGACACCAGCCCGCTCCCCTCCCTGACGTGACGCGGCTCGCACGCGTCCGCCGTCGCCCAGTCGCCGGTGAGCAGCGCGCTGAGCAGGCCGATGGCCTCCGGAGAGGGTACGACGCTGCCGGGCACCCGGCAGTCCCCGCATATGACCCCGCCCGCCGCGACCGAGAAGAACCGGTTCGGACCGTGGAGTCCGCATTTCGCGCAGTCCTCGAAGCTCGGCGCGTAGCCGTTGACGGCGAGGGAGCGCAGCAGGAAGGCGTCGAGGATGAGGTGCGGCGCGTGCTCGCCCCGGGCGAGTGTCCGCAGGCCGCCGACGAGCAGCAGGTACTGCTGTACGGCCGGCTCGCCCTCGTTGTCCGTGAAGCGCTCCGCCGTCTCCAGCATCGCCGTCCCCGCGGTGTAGCGGGCGTAGTCGGTGACGATCCCGCCGCCGTACGCGGCGATGGTCTCGCTCTGTGTGCAGAGCGGCAGCCCGCGCCCGACGAGATCACTCCCGCGAGCGAAGAACTGCACGTCGACGTGGGAGAAGGGTTCGAGCCTCGCCCCGAACTTCGACTTGGTCCGCCGCACCCCGCGCGCTACGGCGCGCACGCGGCCGTGACCGCGCGTGAGGAGCGTGATGATGCGGTCCGCTTCACCCAGCTTCTGGGTGCGCAGCACGATGCCGTCGTCGCGGAACAGACTCATGCGGCCATTCTCGCGTACGGACACCGCGTCCCGGGCACCCGCGCTCGTTCACGCGACTCCGGCCCGGGCGGGCCGGTGCGCCACAGCTCACCGGCCCGCCTCCCGTCCGTGGCCGATCGGCCGAACCGCCGCCTTCATGGCACCTCGCCCCGGCTCCGCGCGTTCGCGTGCGCCGTGGCCGCGCGCAGCCGCTCGGCGGCGGTGGCGGCCCGCACCCCGTCCGGCTCCGCGTCCCACTCCCGCCCGCCGCCGAGCGGCCGCAGCTGGACGTACGGGCCTTCGTGCCCCATGACCGTGCCGACCTTTCCCGTACGGATGTCGACGACGTACGACCCGATGGGCAGTTTCACGTCCGGCCCCCTTCTTTCCCCGGCGGTACGACGGCGGCCGGCCGTCTCCGCCGTGCGGCGTCCCGATGCGATGAGCGGCCGAGGGGGATCGGCGGCGAGGGTGCGAACGTCGAGCCCGCGCGAGGGCGACGCGATTCCCGCCCTCGCGACTGCGCCACGCAATTCCCCTGCCACCTCCTGCGTCTCGTGAACGGTCCCCACGGTCGGTCGCTCGTGTTCTTCCTTCACCAACGCAACCCTTTCCGAATCAATTTCCCGCTTACCGCATCCAGGGGGGTGCGGGATCCGTAGGATCGGCAGATGCGCAGGTCCGGAAACTGGCGTACCGGGTTCGGGAGTTAATCCTTGGCCATAGGGACGCGCCAGACGCGCGGGGGAGTTCTCGGGCCGGAAGCCGACGGCCCGGCGGGAGGCCAAGGGGCCGAAACGGACGGGCCGGGCGGTCTGGTGTTCGTTTCCGACGGAACACCGACCGGTTCGAGCAGGGAATTCGGAAGTCGCGTCCGGATACGGCTCAGCAAATCGATAGGGCCCTGCAAAGCGGCGCGCATGTCGAACGAGCGTATCGAAAATCCATCGACGTCCCGCCGCACGCGCCGCATCTCCAGTCGACGGCCGAGCGCCGGGGTCAGGACGGGCTGACGACCGGCCCCACCGTCGCCGGCACGCCCGCCGCGAAAGCCAGGAACGCCCTCCGCCGCGCTCCCCGCACAGAGAGCCCGCGCCGCCCGCGCTCCTGTCGGACCGTGGTCATCGTCCCCACCGAGCGGCGCCCTCACGACGGCGGCGCGCCCCCCTGCGTCGGCGCGTTCGACGCCGTCTCCGGCGGCCCGCGCTCCGGCGGGGTCGTCGAGAGACCGGAGGGCGGGCCCGCCTCCGTGGCGAGCCCGCCCTCCGGTCGTACGGCACGATCCCCTTACGGCGTCCGCGCCCGCCCAGTCAGCGGGCGCCCTGGCGGGCGAACACGCGCCAGATCCAGACCTGGGCGTACGCGACAGCCGCCAGCGCCGGCAGGGCCACCACCGCCAGCAACCCGAGGGAGGCGGAGTCCGCGATCGCGCCGGACAGGGTGAGCGCCCCCTCCCCCGAGCGGGTGGCCAGCACCGTCGTCCCGTTCGCCACACCGACCGCGACGGGCAGGGCGACCAGCGGGGCGCTGCCCAGCAGCAGCGCCCCGGCCGCCGCGGCGAGGAGGACGGCTCCCACGAGGGGCCAGAGGAGACGGCGGGCGAATCCCGCCAGCCGCGGCTGCTCGGGATCGGTCCCCGGCAGCCGCCGGGCGGCGAAGAGCACGCCCTGGCGGAGGCTGCCCACGACGACCACGGCCGCGCAAACGAGCGCGAAGGGGTGCGCCAGGTCGGAGAAGGCGGCCACCGCATGCCCGTCGCCGTCCGTCGACAGGCCACGGATCAGGGCCGCGAGCAGCAGACCCCAGGTGAGGGCGAGCACCGCGCTCGTGACCGGCAGGACGACGTCCCATGTGCGCCGCCAGCCGCCGGACGGGAGCGCCGTGCGGAACCACAGGGCGGCGTCCCGCAGCACCCAGGCGCACAGCACGATCACCACGGGGACCCGCAGGACGGTCAGCAACTCGCCCTCCAGCAGCGGCAGGGCGCCGATGACGTTGCCCATCGCGTGGGAGAGGCCGGACCAGTTCAGTCCGAACTGAAACTCCTGCACGATGCCGCTGACGATGCCGAGCGCGTAGTTGATCACGTACAGGCCGCCCCAGAAGCGGACCCGGCGCATGCCCGTGGCCCGCGCCACGGGGTCGCGGGCCAGGGTGGCGCGGGTCTGGGTCACGGCGACGACGGTGACGAGGCCCAGGGTGAGGGCGACGAAGAGGAAGTGCAGCCCGGCCGTGACCGCGAACTGGAGTCGGGCGAGTTCAGCCGCGTTCACGGTGGCGTCCCTGATGGGGGAGGGCCGCGGACCGAACCGCGGGGTGGGCGGGGGTCCGGGATGAGCGCGCCGTCTCGGCGGCGCGGTGCTGTAACAGGTACTCCATGGTCACAACCTAGTCGTGGACATTCCAACTGAGCTTGATATCAAGCCAGTTGAGAGGCCATGATCCGCTTGCGCCGCCCGGGAGCGCCCGCCGGTCGACCGTGACACCCTTCAGACCCCAGCCTGGCTTTGAGAAGTCATAAGTTCAGCTTATGGGGCCATAGACGGGGGGCGGGTACCGCTGTGCGTGAGGCGTTATTTAGGGTGACCTAAGTGGCGACGGCTATCGTCGCCGCGTCGCTTGCGAAGGGAACCTGACATGCCCCGCCCTCTCCGGGTCGCGATCGTCGGCGCCGGCCCCGCCGGGATCTATGCCGCTGACGCGCTGCTGAAGTCCGAGGCCGCCGCCGAGCCGGGCGTGTCCATCGACATCTTCGAGCGCATGCCGGCTCCCTTCGGCCTGATCCGCTACGGCGTCGCCCCCGACCACCCGCGCATCAAGGGCATCATCACCGCGCTCCACCAGGTCCTCGACAAGCCCCAGGTCCGCCTCTTCGGCAACGTCGACTACGGCACCGACGTGCACCTCGACGACCTGCGCGCCTTCTACGACGCCGTGGTCTTCTCGACCGGCGCCATGGCCGACCGCGAGCTGAAGATCCCCGGTGTCGAGCTGGACGGCACGTTCGGCGCCGCCGACTTCGCCTCCTGGTACGACGGTCACCCGGACGTCCCGCGCACCTGGGACCTGAAGGCCGAGAAGGTCGCCGTCCTCGGCGTGGGCAACGTGGCGCTCGACATCGCCCGCATCCTCGCCAAGACGGCGGACGAGCTGCTGCCGACCGAGATCCCGCCGAACGTCTACGACGGTCTGAAGGCCAACAAGGCCGTGGAGATCCACGTCTTCGGCCGCCGTGGCCCGGCCCAGGCCAAGTTCAGCCCCATGGAGCTGCGCGAGCTGGACCACTCCCCCACCATCGAGGTCATCGTCAACCCCGAGGACATCGACTACGACGACGGCTCGATCGCCGAGCGGCGCAAGAACAAGCAGACCGACATGGTCGCGAAGACCCTGGAGAACTGGGCGATCCGCGACATCGGCGAGCGCCCGCACAAGCTCTTCCTGCACTTCTTCGAGTCCCCGGTCGAGATCCTCGGCGAGGACGGCCGGGTCGTCGGCCTCCGCACCGAGCGGACCGAGCTGGACGGGACCGGCAATGTGAAGGGCACCGGCCAGACCACGGACTGGGACGTCCAGGCCGTCTACCGCGCCGTCGGCTACCTCTCCGACGAGCTGCCGAAGCTCCCCTGGGACACCGCCTCCGGCACCGTCCCGGACGAGGGCGGCCGCGTGATCGAGGAGGGCGGCGAGCACCTCGCCTCCACCTACGTCACCGGCTGGATCCGCCGCGGCCCGGTCGGTCTCATCGGCCACACGAAGGGCGACGCCAACGAGACGGTCGCGAACCTGCTCGACGACTTCGCCCACGGCCGGCTGCTCACCCCGGAGACCCCCGAGCCGGACGCCGTCGTGTCCTTCCTGGAGGGCAAGGGCCTCACGTACACGACGTGGGAGGGCTGGTACGCCCTCGACGCGGCGGAGAAGGCGCTGGGCGAGCCGCAGGGCCGTGAGCGCGTGAAGATCGTCGAGCGCGAGGACATGCTCCGCGCGAGCGGCGTCGAGCTTTCCTGACGCCTGCCACCTGACGCCTTGCACCTGGCACCTGGCACCTGGCACCTGGCACCTGGCACCTGGCACCGAAGCCCGACGGGCCGATGCCTGACGGGTTGACACCCGACGCCACGGCCTGGCTCCCCGGGCCCCCACCGGTCACCGACCGGCGGGGGCCCGGTCCGTTTCAGCGCCCCGGCGCGACCAGGCCCGACTCGTACGCCGCGATGACCAGCTGGGCCCTGTCCCGCGCCCCGAGCTTGCCCATGATCCTGCTGACATGGGTCTTCGCCGTGAGGGGCGAGAGCCCCAGCGCCTCCGCGATCTCCGTGTTGTTCAGCCCCCTGGCCACCAGCGCGAGCACCTGTCGTTCACGGTCCGACAGTCCTTCCGGCCCTCCCGTCACCGGCGTGTCCGGGGTCGCGAGGACCCTGGCTATCAGCCGGGCCGTCGGCCCCGGGGACAGCAGGGCCTCCCCCGCGGCGACCGTGCGGATCGCCGCCAGGAGCTCGGCGGGCCGGATGTCCTTGACCACGAAGCCCGAGGCACCCGCCCGCAGCGCCTCCAGGATGTGTTCGTCCGTGTCGTACGTCGTCAGGACCAGCACCTTCACCCCGGCCAGGTCCTCGTCCGCGGCGATCAGCCGCGTCGCCCCGATCCCGTCGAGCTCGGGCATCCGGACGTCCATCACCACCAGGTCCGCCCGCGCCGACCGGGCCAGCTCCACCGCCTCCCTGCCGTTCGCCGCCTGGCCCACGACCTCCATGTCGGACGCCGAGTCGACGAGCATCGCGAACGACGCCCGGACGAGCGTCTGATCGTCCGCGAGCAGCACCCGGATCACGCTGTCACCCCCCTCGCCGCGAGCGGCAGCGCCGCCGCGACCTCGAAACCCCCTCCCGCACGCGGGCCCGCGCTCAGTGTCCCTCCCACGCTCCTCGCCCGCTCCCGCATCCCGAGGATCCCGTAACCGGAGCCGCCCGGGCCGCCCGGGCCGGCCGGGCCGCCGGCTCGCTCCGCATCGATCCCCCCTCCCGCCACGGCGCCGTCATCGGTCACCCGCACCGTCAGCACCGCGTCCGCCAGGCCGACATCGACCCGCACCTGCGCGCTCCCGCCCCCGTGCCGTACGGCGTTGGTCAGCGACTCCTGCACGATCCGGTACGCCGCCGCCCCCACCGCCGCAGGAACCTTCGCCTCCCCCGTCCGGATCGTCAGGTCCGCGCCCGAGGACCGCACGAGATCGGGCAGCGAGGCGAGATCCGGCAGCGGGCCCTCCGGAGCCGCCCGCAGCACGTCCAGGGTGGTCCGCACCTCGGAGCGGGCCTCCCGGCACGTCTCGGCTATCCCGTCGAGCGCCCGGGCGAGCGCCTCCCGGTCCAGCCGGTCCGGGTCGGCGACCAGGACGTGCGCGGCGACCGACGTCTGCACGCCGATGAGGGTGATCGAGTGCGCGAGGAGGTCGTGCAGGTCCCGGGCTATGCGCAGCCGCTCCTCGGCGACCTTCCGCTCCGCCTCGCGCTCCGCCCGCTCGACCACGCTCGCGACCAGCTGCCGGTAGAGCCGGATGCTCGCGCCGAACACCAGCATCGCGATCACCCAGCCGGAGACCCGCAACAACTCCACGATCTCGTGCGGGTTGACGAAGATCTGCATGGTCAGCGTGATGGACGTGACCGACAGCCCCACGATCAGGGTCCGCTGCGGACGGCCGGTGGCCGCGACCGTGTACAGCGCGGTCATCGACGCGGGTATCGGCGCCAGATGCATGTAGTCGAGCGCGTGGTACGGAGCGACGCAGGCGACCACGGCCAGCAGCACCGGCATCGGTGCCCTGCGCCGCCAGGCCAGGGGGACGTGCGCGGCGAGCAGCAGCGCCCAGCCGAGCAGGTCCGGCCGGCGGCCGTCGTCGACGGTGAGCGCGATCACCGAGGCGACGACCGCGAAGAGCGCGGCGGCCGTCGCGTCGCGCCGCACCGGGTGCGGCGCCGCCTGCGGGTCACGAGTGAAGGCCGCTGCGAAGTCCATGACGTTCATCCTCCCCGCGGGCGGGGCCTCCTGACAGTCCGGGAGGCCCCTCACCCGCCCCGATCACACCCGTACGGGAATCTGCCCGGACCCCGAGCCGTCCGGTGACGAACCGCCCTCCGGCGAACCGCCCTTCGGCGAACCGGTCGACGAACCGCCGTTCGAGGCCGGCTTCCTGGCCAGCGGTCCCGGCCACCACACCTTCCGGCCGAGCAGCACGCTCGCGCTCGTGACGAGGTACGTACGGACCAGGAAGGTGTCGAGCAGGACGCCGACCGCGATCACGAAGCCCAGCTCCGCCAGTTGCACCATCGGCATGTTGACGAGGACCGCGAAGGTGGCGGCGAGGACGAGCCCCGCCGAGGCGATCACGCCGCCCGTCGTGCGCAGCGCCGTCAGGGCCGCGGCGCCCGGCTCCGCTCCGTTCAGGCACTCCTCGCGCATCCGGTGCATCAGGAAGATGCCGTAGTCGACGCCCAGGGCGACGAGGAACACGAAGGAGAGCAGTGCCAGACCCGGGTCGGTCCCCTCGAAGCCGAAGAGGGGCCCGAAGACCAGTCCGCCGATGCCGAGGGCCGTGCCCCAGACGGCGACCACGGCGGCGACCAGGATCAGCGGTGCGACGAGGCCGCGCAGCAGCACGATCAGGACGAGCAGGACGACCACGATGACGAGCGGGACGACGATGTTCCGGTCACCGGCGTTGGTGTCGGTCATGTCGAGTTGCTCGGCGCTGGGCCCGCCGACGTACACGCCCTCGCCGAACGCGGTCCGCAGCTCCTTGATCGTCGTGGTCTCGGCCGTGGACTGCGGCGGGTCGGAGGCGATGACGGAGATCTCGGTCCAGCCGGCGCCGCTGCGACCGCGTTCGGCCGTCGCGACGCCCTCGGTGGCCAGCGCGGTGCGCAGGACCTCGGGGACCGAGGCGGTCGGGGCGACGACGGTGATGGGCTGGGTTCCCATCTCCGGGTACGCGACGGCGAGCGTCTTCATCGCGGCGACCGCCTCCGGCGTGGAGGTGAAGGTGTCCTCCTGCTTGAGGGCCCCGGGCAGGTTCAGCGCACCGAGCGCGAGTGCGGCAAGGGCGGCGCCGCCCGCGACGAGGACGGCGAGCGGACGGCGGCCCGCGGAGGAGCCCATCGCCGCGAAGAGGGAACGGCGTGCGGCCTTCGGCTTGCTGCCGTACGCCGGGATCAGCGGCCAGAACACCCGCCGGCCGAGGACGACGAGCAGCGCGGGCAGCAGCGTCATCATCGCGACGAGGGCGCAGAGCACCCCGACGGCGGCCGTGGGGCCCATGCCCCGGCTGCTGTTCATGTCGGCGGCGAGCAGGCAGAGCATCCCGAGGGCGACGGTCCCGGAGGAGGCGAGGACGGCGGGGCCGCAGCCGCGCAGGGCGGTGACCATGGCGTCGTACGGACGCGGGGTGCGGCGCAGTTCCTCGCGGTAGCGGGAGACGAGGAGGAGGGCGTAGTCGGTGCCCGCGCCGAAGACGAGGATCGTCATCACTCCGGTGCTCTGGCCCGAGACGCTGATGTCGAAGCCCTGGTGGAGGAGGTAGGTGACGGCCATGGAGAGGTAGTCGGCGACTCCGGCGACGACCAGGGGGACGAGCCAGAGGAAGGGGCTGCGGTAGATGATGATCAGCAGGACGGCCACGACGGCGACGGTCGTGTAGAGCAGCGGGCCGTCGAGCGAGTTGTAGACCTCGCCCGCGTCGGTGGCCAGCGCGCCGGGCCCGCCGACCTCGCCGCTCACCGTCTCGCGGATGTCCCGGACGAGGACGTCCCTGGCCTTTTCGTCCGTACCGGGCTCGGTGCTGGACACGGCGTACAAGAGGGTGGTGCCGTCCTCGGAGGGGACGGGCCGCGGGGGCGAGGTGAGCGGATGCTCGGCGGCGACCTGCGCCACCTCCCGGGCGGCGGTGGCCTTGTCGGCGGCGGTCAGTCCTCCGTCGCGGTGGTAGACGAGCACGAGGTCGGTCGAGTCCCCGCCGGGCATCTGCTCGGTGATCTTCGCGACCTGGGTCGAGTCGGCGCTCGCGGGCAGGTAGTCGACGGCGCGGTCGCGCTGTACGTCGCCGAGCTTTCCGGCGAGGGGTGCGGCGAGGGCGATCAGGATCACCCACAGGGCCAGCACCCCCCAGCCGATGGTCCTCTTACGGCCCTCCATGGCGGGGGCTCCCTCCGTCGGTGCGGTCATCGGGTCCGACCGGGCCGGGTCGGTCACGGCCCCGGTCGGACCGGGTCTGTCGGTCGGATCCCAGACTCCCGCCGTCCGAACGCGGATTCGTCGCACCGCAGGCCGAGTTGAGGGGTACTGCCCGGGGCGGTGCGGGGTCCCGGTTACTCCCGCGGGAGTACGGGGGCGGCGGGCGCCTCCGCGCTCCCGTGCCGTTCGCGCCACGCGCTCATACCCTGGAAGGACCGGCAGGGCCGGAAGGGAAGTGAGCGGCGATGGCCGTCCCCGTCGAAGAGGCCCGCGTCGCCGAGCGGGCTCGGGACGCGGCGGCCCGGGAGTCGTGGGCCGAGGCGTACGTCCTGCTGCGCGAGGCCGATCTGCACCCCTCCGTCGCGCTGGGCCCGGATGACCTGGATCTCCTCGCGGACGCCGCCTGGTGGGCGGGGCACGTCGACGAGTCGGTCGCGGCCCGGCTGCGGGCCCACGCCGGGTACGTGGCGGCGGGCGACCACCGCGGGGCGGGGCAGGTGGCGTGGTGGCTGCACTTCGAGTACCGCTGCCTGGGGCGACCCGCGGCGGCCGCGGGCTGGCTGCACCGGTCCCGGCACCATCTGGAGGACGTACCGGACTGTCCCGAGCAGTGCTTCCTCGCCTGGACGGACGCCGAGGAGGCCCAGGAGCACCATGATCCGGAGGCGGCGCTCGCCGCGGCGCGCCGCATGGAGGACCTCGCCCGCGACTCGGGCAGCCTGGATCTCATCGCCCTGAGCCGGCAGGCCCACGCGGCGGTGCTGCTGGCGAACGGCCGCCGGGACGAGGGCCTGGCCCTCCTCGACGACGCGATGTGTTCGGTCACGGCGGGCGAGCTGAGCGGGATGTTCACCGGCTGGCTCTTCTGCCTGGCGCTGACGCAGTGCATGGAGGCGGCGGACTTCGGCCGCGCGGTGGAGTGGACGGACGCGGCGATGGTCTGGTGCGAGGCCCCCTGGTCGCGGCACGTGCGCCCACAAGGCCCCGACACGGAGACCTCCGCGCCCCCGGCCCCCGAGCCGGCCGCGGGCTCACAGACGGCCCCCGACAACCCCTTCCGCGGACTGTGCCGGATCCATCACGTCGGGGTGCTCGATCTGCTCGGCGCCTGGACGCTCGCCGAGGCCGAGGCCGAGCGGGTCTGTTCCGAGGTGGCGGTGGACAGCCTGGACGTCGCCGCCGGGGCGTACTACGCGGCCGGGGAGATCCGGCGCCGCCAGGGGCGGCTCGACGCCGCCGCCGTCTCGTACGGGCACGCCCATGAGCTCGGCCGGATCCCGCAGCCGGGTCTGGCCCTGCTGCGGCTCGCCCAGGGCAAGGCCGACGCCGCCGTGACGGGCCTGAAGCTGGCCCTGGCCTGCCAGAGCGACCCCACCCACGATCTCCTCGGCAAGGCCCGGCTGCTGTCGGCGCAGGCGGAGGTCGCGCTGGCCGTCGGGGACCCGGACACCGCCGCGGAGGCCGTCGCGGAGCTGGCCGCGCTCGCCGCCGAGGCCCCCCTCCTGAGCGCCATGGCCGACACCGCCTCCGGCGCCCTCGCACTGGCCCGGAACGAGCCCGCGCTGCGGCCGCTGCGCCGCGCGCTGGCGGGCTGGCTGGCGCTGCGCGTGCCGTACGAGGCGGCACAGGTACGGATGCTGCTCGCGGCCGCCGACCGGGCCGCGGGCGACGAGGAGGCGGCGCGGCTGGAGCTGGCCGCGGCGCGGACGGCGTTCGAGCGGCTCGGCGCGCTGCCCGACGCGCGGCGCGCGGCGGCGCTGCTGTCGGGCCACCGTCCGCTGCCCGGCGGTCTGACCGGACGGGAGGCGGAGGTGCTGCGCCTGGTCGCGGAGGGCGGCACCAACAGGGACATCGCCCAGACCCTGGTGATCAGCGAGCACACGGTCGCCCGGCACCTGAACAACATCTTCGCCAAGCTGGGCGTGACCTCTCGCACCGCCGCCACGGCCTACGCCTACTCGCACCGCCTGGCATAGGCCGCTCCGCCGCCTCCCGCATGGGCCCGCCGCCTCCCCGCACCGGCCGGCCACCCACCCCGCAGGGGCCACCGCCTCCCCGCACCGGCCGACCGCCCACCCCCGCACGGCCCGTCGCCACCCGGCATGGGCCGTTCCGCCCATGCCGGGCCGCCGCCCCGATGTGGGTGGTTCGGGCGATGCCCGGGTCCCCACCCGCGGCCTAGAACGGGTTCATGAACACCACGACACTCAGCACGGAACTCTCGCTCGACACCCTGCGCGGCGCCGTCCGCGGCGATGTCGTCGTTCCCGGCGACCCGTCGTACGACGAGGCCCGCCGTGTCTACAACGCCATCCACGACCGCCACCCGGCCGTCGTGGTCCGCGCCGTGGACGCCGGTGACGTGATCGCCGGTGTCCTCTTCGCCCGCGACAACGGGCTGCCGCTCGCGGTCCGCGGCGGCAGTCACTCCGTCGCCGGGTACGGCACCGTCGACGACGGTCTCGTCGTCGACCTGTCCCGGCTGCGCTCGGTCCGCGTCGATCCCGCGACCCGTACCGCCCGCGCGGAGGGCGGCTGCACCTGGGGCGACTTCAACCACGCCACGCACGCCTTCGGCCTGGCCACGACCGGCGGGGTCGTCTCCACCACCGGCATCGCCGGACTCACCCTGGGCGGCGGGATGGGCAATCTGTCCCGACGCTACGGCCTGAGCTGCGACAACCTCGTCCAGGCCGATGTCGTCACCGCCGAGGGAACCCTCGTCACCTGCGACGCCGAGCACCATCCGGACCTGTTCTGGGCGCTGCGCGGCGGCGGAGGCAACTTCGGCGTGGTCACCTCGCTCGTCTACCGCCTGCACCCGGTCTCCGACGTCCTGGGCGGTGTCGCCTGCTTCCCGCTCGACGCGGAGGTGGCCCGGCGCTGGCGGGACATGATCACCGACGCCCCCGAGGAGCTCAACACGATCTTCGTCATGATGCTGGGCCCGGACATGCCGTTCCTGCCGGAGCGCTGGCACGGCCGTCCGATCTGTGGTCTGGTGACCTGCTTCAGCGGCCCCGCGAGCGAGGACGAGAAGGTGCTCGCCCTCCTCGACGAGCTGGGCCCCGTCGTCGGCAGGTTCGTGCAGCGGATGCCGTATCCGATGGTCAACACGCTCTTCGACGAGGAGCTGCCGCCGGGGCTCTACCACTACTGGAAGGGGAACTTCAGCCGCGACCTCGGCGACGGTGCCATCGATGTGCACATGCGCTACGGGGAGACGCTTCCCTCGATGGAGAGCGACACGGCCCTCTTCCCGATCGACGGCGCCTGCCACCGCGTCGGTCCGGAGGACACCGCGTTCGCCTACCGCGACGCCTCCTTCTCGGCCGCGTTCGGCACGACGCACACGGACCCCGCCGACAACGAGGCGAACATCGCCTGGACCAGGGAGTACGACCGGGAGCTGCGCCCGCACACGGAGGAGGCCGGCTACATCAACTTCATGGACACCGACGACCAGGACCGGGTGCGCGCGAACTACCGGCAGAACTACGACCGTCTGCGGGCGGTGAAGCGCCGCTACGACCCCGGCAACCTGTTCCGCCTGAACCACAACATCGCGCCGTGAGCGCGCGCGCCCGTCCCTAGAGCAGCGTCCTCGCGGTGGCGAGCAGCCGGGCGGTGTCGTCGGCGCAGAGCGCCAGCGCGTTGCCGACGGTGTTGAGCACGTCCCGCTCCGCCGTGCTGTACGCGCCGTCCGCGAGGGCGATCCTGGCTCCCTGGAGCAGGATCGACTCGCGGCCGGAGGTGGCGAGGTGCGGGGCGAGCGGCTCCAGGGCCTCGTGGAGCTCGATGGCCAGGGCGGCGCCCCCGCTGCCCTCGTCGGGCAGGAAGCGGCCGGTGTCGGCCGCCAGCGCCTCGACGAGGTCGGTGAGCTGGACGGCGGTGCACTCGTCGAATCCTGCGGCCCGGACCGCCCCGACGGCGGTGTCCACGGCCGTACGGGAGGAGGTTCCGCCGGCCGCGAGGACGGCGAGGGCCACGGTGTGGACGGCGTCCCGCAGCATCGCGGAGAAGCGGCTGGTCGTCGGGTGGTCGAGGACCTCGGTTCCGAAGTGGGTGTGGCAGGCGGCGCATTCGACGACCGGCCCGGCGTGGCCGCGGGGCAGGACGGGGACACCGAGGACGGCGAAGCGCCGACGTCCGGTCCGCCGCCGGTAGTTGCGGTCGCCGCCGCACTCCTCGCAGAAGAACTCGCCGTCTCCTACGGTGTTCCAAGAAGTGCGAATGCCGCAGATGCCCACTTTACGACTACGTGACTCCCGGGCAGACCGCATCCCGCACCTCCCTTAACGAACCGGCAACATTGCCGACGTGGGCGTGATGTTAACCACATCCGTGATGCGGCGTCAGCACCTCGTCCACAGAACGCCACGGACATGGCCGAGACACGACACCCGCCAGGAGACGCGGAAGGGGGCTCGCCCGATCGGGCGAGCCCCCTCGCGGCGCCACTCCTCAAGTCGACCTGAAAGGGTGACGGGACGAGCGCGGCGGGTCAGCGCGCGGAGCGGTTCACGGCCGAGATGACGGCCTTCAGGGAGGCGCGGGTGGTGTTGGCGTCGATGCCGATGCCCCACAGGACCTTGCCGTCGATCGCGCACTCGATGTACGAGGCGGCCTGCGCGGAGGCGCCCTCGCTCATGGTGTGCTCCTGGTAGTCCAGCAGGCGGGCGTCCACGCCGATCGCCTGCAGGGCGGCGAAGAAGGCCGAGATCGGACCGTTTCCGGAGCCGCTCAGGACGGTGTCGACGCCGTCCACGACCGCCTCGACGGTCAGCGTGTCCGTGCCGTCCGTGTCGGAGGTGGTCTGGCCGGAACGCAGCTGGATGCGGCCCCAGGCGTTGTCCGGGTTCGGCAGGTACTCGTCCTGGAAGACGGACCAGATCGCGGCCGGGGTGACCTCGCCGCCCTCGCTGTCCGTCATCTGCTGGATGATCTTCGAGAACTCGATCTGCATCCGGCGGGGCAGGTCCAGCTTGTGGTCGTTCTTCAGGACGTACGCGATACCGCCCTTGCCGGACTGCGAGTTGACCCGGATCACGGCCTCGTAGGAACGGCCGACGTCCTTCGGGTCGATGGGCAGGTACGGCACCGCCCACTCGATCTCGTCCACGGTCTTGCCGGCGGCGGCCGCGTCGGCCTCCATGGCGTCGAAGCCCTTCTTGATGGCGTCCTGGTGGGAGCCGGAGAAGGCGGTGTAGACCAGGTCGCCCGCGTAGGGGTGGCGCGGGTGGACCTCCATCTGGTTGCAGTACTCCGAGGTGCGACGGATCTCGTCGATCTGGGAGAAGTCGATCTGCGGGTCGACGCCCTGCGAGAACAGGTTCATGCCCAGCGTCACCAGGTCGACGTTGCCGGTCCGCTCGCCCTGCCCGAACAGACAGCCCTCGATGCGGTCGGCACCGGCCATGATGGCCAGCTCGGCCGCCGCCACGGCCGTACCGCGGTCGTTGTGCGGGTGGACGGACAGGCAGACGTACTCGCGGCGGGTCAGGTGGCGGGACATCCACTCGAACCGGTCCGCGTGCGTGGACGGCGTCGAACGCTCCACGGTGGCGGGCAGGTTCAGGATGATCTCGCGGCCCTCCTCGGGCTGCCAGACGTCGCAGACCGCCTCGCAGACCTCCAGGGCGAAGTCCAGCTCGGTGTCGGTGAAGATCTCCGGGCTGTACTGGTAGCCGAAGACCGTGTCGTCGCCCAGCAGCTTGTCGGCGTACTCCATGACCAGCCGCGTGCCGTCGACGGCGATCTGCTTGATGTCCTCCTTCGAGCCGCGGAAGACGACCCGGCGGAAGGTGGGCGCGGTGGCGTTGTACAGGTGCACGGTGGCGCGCTTGGCGCCGACCAGGGACTCCACGGTCCGCTCGATCAGGTCCTCGCGGGCCTGGGTCAGCACGGAGATGGTGACGTCGTCCGGGATCGCGCCCTCTTCGATGATGGAGCGCACGAAGTTGAAGTCGGTCTCGCCGGAGGACGGGAAGCCGACCTCGATCTCCTTGTAGCCCATGCGCACCAGCAGGTCGAACATCTCGCGCTTGCGGGCGGGGCTCATCGGGTCGATCAGGGCCTGGTTGCCGTCGCGCAGGTCGGTCGACAGCCAGCGGGGGGCCTTGGTGATGCGTCGCTCGGGCCAGGTGCGGTCGGGGATCTCGACGGCCTCGTACCGGCCGTACTTGTGGATCGGCATCCCGGACGGCTTCTGCATCTGGGTGGCGTTGGTGATGGGCGTGGGGCGGCCGACAGGCTGGGACATCGCGTGGGGCTCCTCGGGTCCGGGAGTGGGGGTCCCCCCTGCTCGAACGAATCCGAGAGCTCGGGGGAGGCCGACGTCGACGCAACACCAGGTCCCGCGGGGAGGGGGTCGGCCTACGACTACAGGCCCTCGCCGCGGCAGCTAAGGAGAAGCAGCCCGAAACGCATGATGTGCCGCAGCCTAGCTCAGGTCCGCCGACGGCGGACCTCCGTTTCAGTATGCGGGACGACCGGGCCGTCAATACGAAAGGGTGACGAATCACTCCATTTCGCGGATCATGGTCGCCCCTAGTGACAGTCGCGTGACCCAGTGCCACATTGCAGGCATGACCTCCCACGCGTACGTACCCACCCATCCGGTCTTCTGCACGATCGTGCCGCCCCACCTGCTGGAGCACCTCGCGGCCTCCGCCGACCCCGCCGTGGCGGCGGTCGCCCGGCGCACGCTGGTCGCCGACGCGATGAACCGGACCAGCCGCGCCCACTCGCTGCCGGGCACGGCGACGTCCGTGGCACCCGCGGAGCCGGCCCGCCCCCGGCGCACGGTGTACGACGCCCGGGGCGGCACGGAGCTGCCCGGGGTCGAGGTCCGCGGCGAGGGTCAGGAGGCCACCGGGGACGCCACGGTGAACCGCGCGTACGCCGGTCTCGGCGCCACCTTCGACCTCTTCCTCAAGGCGTTCGAGCGGGACTCGATCGACGGCGCCGGGCTGCCGCTCCTCGCGACGGTCCACTACGACCGGAACTACGGCAACGCGTTCTGGAACGGCGAGCAGATGGTGTTCGGCGACGGCGACGACGAGATCTTCCTCGACTTCACCCTTCCGGTGGACGTGATCGGCCACGAACTGGCTCACGGCTTCACGCAGTACACCGCGAACCTGGAGTACTTCAGCCAGTCGGGCGCGCTCAACGAGTCCGTATCGGACGTCTTCGGCTCCCTGGTGAAGCAGTACACGCTGGGTCAGAGCGCGCAGGAGGCCGACTGGCTGATCGGCGAGGGCCTCTTCCACCCGAACGTGGAGGGGACGGCGCTGCGCTCGATGAAGGCCCCGGGCACGGCGTACGACGACGACGTCCTCGGCAAGGACCCGCAGCCGGGCCACATGGACGACTACGTCCGCACGAGCCGGGACAACGGCGGGGTGCACATCAACTCGGGCATCCCGAACCACGCGTTCTACCTCGCGGCGACCGAGCTGGGCGGCAGGGCGTGGGAGCGGGCCGGGCAGATCTGGTACGACGTGATGACGGGCGGGACGCTCACCCCCGAGACCCGGTTCACCGAGTTCGCGGCCGCCACGGTGGCGGCGGCCAAGGCGCGGTACGGGGACGGGGAGGAGATCCAGGCCGTGCTGAAGGCGTGGACGGCCGTCGGCGTACCGACGGACTGATAGACCTGCGGCATGCGTATTCGAGTGCGGCGCACGGGCGGCTTCGCGGGCATCGAGCGGTCGGCCGAGGTGGACACCTCCGGCCGGCCGGACGCCGAGGGGTGGCACACCCTGGCCGCCACCGTCGTCCGGGAGGGCGACGGCGACGTCCGGGGGGTGCCGGACGGTTTCTCGTACGAGATCACGGTCGACGGCGCGACGATCCGCTGCGGCGACCCGCGTCTGACGGAGTCGCAACGGGCGCTGATCACCCGGGTGCTGAAGGAGGGGGCGTAGGGTCCGCCCGGTCCGGCGGGCCCTCGGCCCCGCGGGCGGGAGACCCCTCGCGTCTCGCGCCCGCGGGCCGGTGCCCGATGGATCAGCCCCGGCGGCCGGTGGCCACCCGGAAGGTGCTGAGCACCGCCTTGTGGTCGGTCGGCCAGGTCCAGGTCGGCTCCCAGAACGGGTCCTTCCCGCTCTCCTCGATCCGCTCGTTGCGCACGATGGTGGTCGACGGTCCGACGATCACGCTGTCGAGCAGGCGCAGACGCCGGTCCGGGTGGTAGAAGACGAAGTCGATGCGGTCCCGTTCGTCCGCCTTCGGCGCCCACGTCAGCTCGCCGGTCTCGGCACCCGGGTTGTCGCTGGGCCAGGTGAAGCCCGGCGTGCGCACGGGGTCGGGGTGGATCTCGCGGTAGCTGTCCCGGAAGCCGGCGTCCTCGATGGCCTTGGTCGTCGACCACTCGACGACCGTGCCGTGGTGATCGAACAGGTTGCGCGTGCGGCGGGTCCAGTCACGGTGCGAGGGCTCGTTGAAGTCCCCGGCCAGCATGACGAGGCGCCCGCGGCGCCGCTCCTGCTCGGCGTCCTCCAGCATCGTCCGCGTCACGGCGGTGCGGCCGGACGCCTCGTTGAGCCGCATGATCAGGTCGACGTCGGTGATCGGGCCGGTCGGGATCTCGTCCCAGCCGTACTCCGAGGTCTCCAGGGGCGCCGGGGTGCCACCGCCGTAGCCGCGCGGGAGGTAGTTGACGTAGTAGCGGTACTCCAGGTGCCCGGAGTAGGCGGCGACCAGGGTTCCGTCGACGTCGATCACCGCCTTCGACCAGGAGCGGAAGGACGTGTGCTCGACGATCGGGTAGCGCGAGATCACCGCGGGGTCGGTGGGGTTGCGGTTGTCGTGGAAGGTCAGGCCGCGGTCGGCGAGGTCGGAGAGCAGGTTGGCCACGCGCTCCGGATTCGACTCGCTGAGCATGACCACGTCCGGCTCGACCGCGGCGATGGTGTCGGCTATGCCCGCACGGCCACCCTCGACCCTGCTGCCACCGAGCCAGATGTTGAACTGCAGGACCTTGAGCGTGCGGTGCGAGGACCGGTGGAGGTCCCCGCCGCCCGGGGACGCGGCCCGCGCGGTCCCCGCGCCCAGCACCCCCGCCCCGACCGTCGCACCGACCATCCCGAGCAGCTCACGACGCCTGACCATGCACGACCTCCACGAATCAACGAACGAACGCGCCCGCGCACCGCCGTGACACGGACGGCACGAAGCCTGGACGCCCACTCCGAACGACGGGTGAATGTGGGGGAAAGTCTGCGCATCGATCACGCAGTCACACAAGAGAGAACAACAAACAACAACACGCGGGGGCCCGGGAAAAGCAGAACGCCGTTCCCGGAGGAACGGCGTCATCCGCGGCGCGACAGGCCCTAGAAACCCAGCTTCCGCAGCTGCTTCGGGTCGCGCTGCCAGTCCTTGGCGACCTTCACGTGCAGGTCGAGGAAGACCGGGGTCCCCAGCAGCGCCTCGATGTGCTTGCGAGACTTCATCCCGACCTCCTTCAGGCGGCTGCCCTTCGGGCCGATGATGATCCCCTTCTGGCTGGGGCGCTCGATGTAGACGTTCGCGTGGATGTCGAGCAGCGGCTTGTCCGCCGGGCGGTCCTCACGCGGGATCATCTCCTCGACGACGACCGCGATCGAGTGCGGCAGCTCGTCCCGCACGCCTTCGAGCGCGGCCTCGCGGATCAGCTCCGCGACCATCACCTGCTCCGGCTCGTCCGTGAGGTCGCCCTCCGGGTAGAGCGGCGGGGACTCCGGCAGAAGCGGGATCAGCAGGTCGGCGACCAGCTGGACCTGCTTGTCGCCGACCGCCGACACCGGGACGATCTCCCGCCACTCGAAGCCCAGTTCCTTGCCGAGCTGGTCGACGGCGATGAGCTGCTCGGCGAGCGTCTTGGAGTCGACGAGGTCGGTCTTGGTGATGATCGCGACCTTCGGCGTCTTCTTGATCCCCGCGAGCTCCTTGGCGATGAAGCGGTCACCGGGGCCGAGCTTCTGGTCGGCGGGCAGGCAGAAGCCGATCACGTCGACCTCGGCCCACGTCGTCCGCACGACGTCGTTGAGGCGCTCGCCCAGGAGGGTGCGCGGCTTGTGGAGACCGGGGGTGTCCACCAGGATCAGCTGGGCGTCCGGGCGGTGCACGATGCCGCGGACCGTGTGCCGGGTGGTCTGCGGCCGGTTGGAGGTGATCGCCACCTTCTGGCCGACCAGAGCGTTCGTGAGGGTGGACTTGCCCGCGTTGGGGCGGCCGACGAAGCAGGCGAAGCCGGCCCGGTGGACGGCTTCGGATTCTTGGTTACGAGCGCTCATGGGGGCCATTCTCCCCGATGCGGGACGTCGTCACGTACTCAGTGCCCGCCGGGAAGCCTGCGGCGCCGGACGCGCAGTCCGATCAGCGCCACCGCTCCCCCAGCGATCACCACGACTGCGGCGAGCCAGGGCACGGCGAGGAAGGAGGCCCGCCCGGACTCCCGGACGTCCTTCGCGGTGGCCGTGAGCGTCACCTCACCCCAGTCGAACTGCGGCGATCCCGTCCAGCGCTCGGTCAGCCGGATCTTCTGCCGGGGCAGCAGCTCGGAGGGGAGCTTCGCCAGATCCCGGGCGAGCAGGGTGCGGCCGAAGACCCCCTCGGCGCGCAGGGCGACCCTGGGGTCGAGGGTCACGTTTCCGCGGTTGTGCAGGGTGTACGAGATGACGGCCGTGCTCTCGCCCGCGCCGGGGACGAGCGGCCGGGACTGGTCGAGGGCGACGTCCTCGACGGCGAGGGCCGGGACGGTGGGGCCGTTGACCCGGAGGTAGACCCTGGCGCCGACGGCGCGCTGCACGCCGACCGCGACGGAACCCTCGCCGGACGCCTCCACCCGCTCGTCGAGGGCGACGACGGCGCCGGGGTGGTCCCCGGGCTCGGCGTCCTCGGGGACGGCGAGGGTGTAGGGCACGGTGACGGAGGAGCGGGGCGGGACGGTCACGCGGGTCCGTTCGGGGGTGATCCAGGCGCCGGCACCGGTCTGCTTCTCCCGGCTCGTGCGGACGGCGAAGCCGCCGTCGCGCTCGGTGTTGTAGGCGTCGGCCCCGTAGATGCGGAAGGTGAGCGGCGCGCCCGTCTTGTTGGTGACGGTGACCCGGTCGGTCAGGGTGGTGCCGGGATCGGCGGCGAGATAGAAGTACGGCCGGCTGCCGATTCGGGAGGCGGCCGGGTAGACCGCCCACTCGCCGTTCTCGGCGGCCTGGGCGGCGGGCGGCGCGCCGAGCAGCACGAGCGCCGCGGCGACGAGGAGGACGTAGAGCCTGGTGCGCACGGTGCGGAACCCCCCGGGGTCGGAGCGGGCCGACCGGGTGCGCGCCCGGCCCGCTGTCTGGCTGCGGATCAGCTGAGCGTGAGCGTCAGGACGCCCGCGTACGAACCGGGCGCGGTGAACGCCGGGACGTCGAGGGAGACCTTGGCGTCGACGGTGAACTCACCGCCGGTGACCGTGCCGTTCGGGGTCGAGGCGAGGGTCGCCCCGCCACTGCCGACCGGGCCCGCCGATCCGGGGACGCAGGTGCTGGGGCTGCCCGCCTTGGTGGTGCAGGCGGGGGTCCAGCTGAGCTTCCCGGCGCCGATGGAGCCGCCGGGTCCGGTGAAGTCGGTGACCTTGCCGGTCAGGGACCAGCCCGCGGGGCCGCCGCGGAAGTCCTTGACCGTCACCGTCTTCAGATCGCCGGTCGCCGCGCCGCCCTGTCCGAAGTCGACGGACGACAGCTGGACCGTGTCACCGGCCTGGGTCATCGACAGTTCGCCCGCCGTGACGGCCGCGGTGAGCTTCTGGCTGTTCGGCGGCGGGGGTGTGTCGTCGATGACGGTGTACGCGGCAGGTCCGGCGCCCTTCTCCGGGTCCCACGCCGTCCCCTCGTACGCCACGATCCCGGTGGTCGCCTTGTCATTGACCATCAGACGGGCGGTGAAGCCGCCCTGGCTGTCGGTCGTGACGGTCATCCGGTCCGCGGTCTCCGCCGCGCCCGAGCGGCCGACGACGGTGACCTCGGCGAGCGGGGTGAACTTGGCACCGGTCACGGTGACCCGGACGCCGGGTGCGCCGGAGGGCGTGCCGAGCGAGATGTTGCGCTCGTTGGCACCCGGCTGCGCGCTCGCCGTGATCGTCTCGGAGACGGGGGCGGGCGGGTTGGTGACCGTACAGGGGGTGTCCAGCTCCATGATGTAGCTGGTGTGGATGTTGTAGTCGCCGGGCGAGAGGGTGATCGCGCCGGGCGCGGTGACCGTGAACGTGCCGGTCATCGAGAACGGCGGGAACGCGCCCTTGCCGGGGACCGGGTCGTTCTTCTTGGGTCCGGTGACGGTGATCGCGCCGGACTGGGCGCCACCGAGGACGACCTTGCCGGTGGGCGTCATGATGTCGGCCGGCAGAGCCAGGTCGACCGGGTTGGACGCGGCGGGCTTGGTGACCTTGTAGGTGACCGTGACCGTGTCGCCGACCTTGGGGGTGGGCTTGTCCACGGTGATCTCGGCGGTCGTGGTGCCGTCGATGGGCGGGATGCCGGCGATCGGCGGCGGTACGCAGTGCGTCGGGAAGTCCACCGCCTGGGACGCGGCGGCCAGCGCGCCGGCCGGAGCGGCGAGCGCGCCGCCGGCGACCGCGAGCGCGGCGACGCCGAGGGCGGCGGTCCAGCGCCGTCTTCGGGTCGGGTTTCTCAGTGCCATGTGTGTGCCCCCTCCTGAGGGATGAGAGGGCGCCATTGACGGCCGCGCGTGAGGAGAAGTCAATGGAATCGAAATGCACCGACTGATGGCCCATCAGATGCTGTCAAGATCGACGTTTTGCCTGGTCAGACGCGTCCGCAACACAGGCACCGGCGCCGCCGGAGGCGACGCCGGTGAAAGGTGCGACAGAGGCCGCCGGAAGACGGACGGCCCCGGCGACCGCGAGGTGACCCCCTCGCGCGCGGGGGTGCGGACGCCGCGTGGAGGCGTGGATCCGCCAGCCCGTCGGACGGACCGCTGCCCTTGACGCGCAACGGACCCGCGAAGACGAGGGTCCGGCGACTCGTCACGAACACGCGAAGGGGGCCCGGCGCACCGCCGGACCCCCTCGGAGTCTCCCGCCGGACCTCAGCCGGCCGTGACCGCCGCGCGCAGCTGCCCGTCGGGGCCGGCGAGCAGCACCGGGGTCCCGGGGCCGCCGAGGTCCCGTACGGCCGCGCGGTCCTCGGCGGAGGCGGCGTCGGCGGTCGAGACGACGGCCGCGGCCTCCAGGGACTGGGCCCCGCTGGCCACGGCCATCGCGACCGCGGTCTGCAGGGCGCTCAGCTTGAGCGACTCCAGGGCCACGGTCCCTGCCACGTACGTGCGGCCGGTCTCGTCCCGTACCGCCGCGCCCTCGGGCACACCGTTGCGGGCGCGGGCGCTGCGCGCCAGCGTGATGATCTTGAGGTCCTCGGCGCCGAGATCGCCGTGGTCGGGGTTGAGTGTCATGCCCCGAGCATAGGTCGGGGCACCGACTCAGCTCTGCGCGCCCTTGACGAACTTGTCGGTGGCGAGCTTGGCGAGTCCGTCGAAGTCCTTCTCCGCGGTCGCCGGGTCGGTGAGGAGCAGGAACCGCATCACACCGGTGCCCTGGCGGACGACGATGAGGTTCGGCTTGACCTCCATGCCGGGGGCGACCTCCACCGACAGCTGGAAGGCGAGCGCCTCGTCGGCCCCCTGCGGGGCGGTGATCTTCTTCAGCGAGGTCTTCATCTTGGTGCCGTCGGCCTCGGAGGTGAAGCTGGGGCAGGCGTCCACGGCGCCGCTGAGCTTCTTGAGGTAGTCGGCGGCGCCGGCGCCGTCGAAGGTCACGACCTCCTGGGTGATCTCGGAGTCGTTGTTGCCCACGGCGAAGTCGGCGGTCGCGCCCTTCGTGGAGCCGGCGATGTCGCCGCCCAGCATGGGGGCGAGCGTGTCGCACTCGGGCTTGTCGATCTTGTAGACGGTCGACGAGTCCTCGTGCGTGGTGGTCTTCCAGCCCGACGGCAGGTCCTTCACCTCAAGGACGCCGGCCTTCATCTGAGCGGCCGTCAGGGGCGTGGCGGGCGCCTCGGAGGTGGGCGCCGCGGACGTGGTGGCGGCCGGCTTGTCGGCGCCCTTCTTCGCGCCGCCCTCGGCCTCGCCGCCACCGCAGGCGGCGGTGAGGGAGAGCGCGGAGACGGCGAGAGCCGCGGCGAGGCCGTGACGTATGCGAGTGCGCATGAGGAAGTGCCCCTTGGAGGTACGAGGGTGAACGGAAGGTCCGTCACCACAGCAAGATCGAATGGCGTGGAGAATATACGGAAGGTGTGAGGTTCCTGTGAACGGGCCCCCCGGGTCAGCCCGCGGGTTCCGGGGTGCAGGCCCCCCTGGATCAGCCCGCGGGTTCCGGGGTGCGGGCCCCCGGGATCAGCCCGCGATCGGGTACATCGCGCCGCGCCGCCCCTCCGGCGACACCAGCCACTCCAGCTTCGCGGCGGTGTCGCCCTGCGGCAGCGCGGTGTGCATGACGATCGTCAGGTCCGGGCGGGCCGGCACCCGCAGTTGCGTCGATTCCACGTGCAGGACGCCGACGAGCGGGTGCTCGATCGCCTTGCGGATCTGCCCGCCCGGGGAGATGTCCTGCCGCTCCCACAGTTCGGTGAACTCGGCGCTCGCCGCCTTCGCCTCCTCCACCACCGCGCGGAACCCCTCGTCGTCGGGGCACTCCGAGCACGCGGCCCTGAACTGGGCGACGACCTGCGGGGCGAGCCGTCGCCAGTCGGTCGACCGGGAGCGGTAGATGGGGTCGGTGAAGAACGAGACGAGGCAGTTCTGCGAGATCTCCGGACGCATCCCGAGGACGACGGACGCCGACTCGTTGTACATGATCGTGTTCCAGTACGCGTCCATGATGTGCGCCGGGAACGGCATCCACGCGTCGATCAGCCGGCGCAGCCCCGCGCACATGTCACGGGCCTCCGGATCGACCTCCGGCGCGGGCGGGTTGAGCCCGGCGAGGACGTAGAGATGGCGACGCTCCGCGCCGCTGAGCCGCAGCACCCGCGCCACCGAGTCGAGCACCTGCGGCGAGACGGTGATGTCCCGGCCCTGCTCCAGCCACTGGTACCAGGAGACCCCGACGCCCGCGAGGACGGCGACCTCCTCACGGCGCAGGCCGGGCGTACGGCGACGGGCGCCGCCGTCCGGAAGGCCGGCCTCGGCCGGGGTGACCCGGGCCCGACGGCTCATCAGGAACTCGCGCAGCTGGGCCAGTCGGTGCCCTCTGGCGTCCCTGCTCTCGACCGCTGTGGCCACGTGTGCTTCCTCCCCCGGGATGCCTGGTGGTGCGACCAACAGGATAAGTTCCCGCTCCCCTCGGTTGTTCCCGCCCGCCGAAGGTGGTTGCCATGGCAACCACCCTCACTCCCCCGGCGCCGGCCCCACCGGCCCTGACCGGCCGCTCCCGGCTCATCCTCTTCGTGCTGTGCGCCGCCCAGTTCATGGTGGCCCTGGACTTCTCCGTACTGAACGTGGCGCTGCCCGTCCTCGGCGCCGACCTCGGTCTCGACGCGTCCGCGCTGCAGTGGGCGGTGACCGCCTTCGCCCTGCCGTCCGGCGGGTTCCTGCTCCTGTTCGGCCGGATCGGCGACCTGTACGGGCGCAAGAAGCTGTTCCTCGCCGGTCTCGCGCTCTTCGGCGCGGCCTCGCTGCTCGCCACCTTCGCCTGGGACCCCGCCTCCTTCCTCGCCGGGCGCGCGCTGCAGGGCCTGGGCGCGGCCGCCATCGTGCCGACCGGCATGTCCCTGCTGACCACCACCTTCCCCGAGGGCCCGCAGCGCGAGCGGGCACTCGGCATCTCGGGCACCCTGCTCTCGCTCGGTTTCACGATCGGGATGGTCCTCGGCGGCGTCATGACCGACACCCTCGGCTGGCGTTCGACGATGGGCCTGCTCGCGCTGTTCACCCTGATCGTGCTGCCGCTCGCGCCCGGCCTGCTGCCCGAGTCGCGCACCCCTGACCGGCCCCGGCTCGACGTGCCGGGCGCGGTGACCGTGACCGGTGGTCTGCTCGCCCTGATCTACGCCCTGTCGACGGCCGCCGAACGCGGCTTCGGCGGCGCGGACGTCCTGGTGACGCTGGCGGCCGCGGTCCTGCTGCTCGGCGCGTTCGTGGTCGTCGAGTCGAGGCACGCGGCCCCGCTGGTCTCGCTGCCGATGCTGCGTCGGCGGACGATCGCGTTCGGCAATCTGGGCGGTCTGGTCACCTTCTCGATGATGTCCGCGGTCGTCTTCGCGCTGACCCTCTACCTGCAGGGGACCCTGGGGCTCTCCGCCTTCGCCACGGGCCTCGTCTTCGGTGTGCAGGGCGTCGTGTCCGTGCTGGCCGGGACGGTCGCCCCGAAGGTCATCGGCCGGTTCGGCGCCCGCCGCGTCCTGGTCCTGTCGCTCGTGGGGCAGGGACTGTTCGTGGCGACCCTGCTCGCCATCGGCCCGGAGTCGGGGGCGGTCATCGCCGCCGTCGGCGTCTCGCTGGCGTCCATGTGCCATCTGGGCGCGATCATCTCGTACGGAGTGACCGTCACCTCCGGCGTCCCGGACGAGGAGCAGGGCCTGGCGACCGGTCTGGTCACCACCACCCAGCAGGCCGGCCTCACCGTCGGGATCCCGCTGCTCGGGGTGCTCGCCACCACGGGCGAGGACCTGTACGGAGGGGTCCGCACGGTCCTCGCCCTGGACGCGGCGATCGTGCTCGTGACGGCGGTGCTGATCGGCCTGGGGCTGCGGCGGAGGTCCTGAACCCCGCTACGGCCGGTCGAGGCGGAGCCGTACCGCCTTGGGCAGGCTCGCGACCACCAGGTCGTAGGAGTCCTCGATGAGCTCCCGGACCATCCGGTCCGGGAGCCCGCCGACCGTGACGGTGTTCCAGTGGCGCTTGTTCATGTGGTAGCCGGGGGCGACGGCCGGGTACTCCTCGCGGAGCCGCACGGCCTCCTCCGGCTCGCACTTGAGGTTGACGCTCAGGGGCCGGCCGTCGAGCGCGGCCAGGGCGAACATCTTTCCCGCGACCTTGAAGACGGAGGTGTCGGGGCCGAAGGGGAACTCCTCCGTCGCGTCGTTGAAGTCCAGGCAGAAGGCGCGCAACTGGTCGGGGGTCATTCCGGCTTCTCCTCCGGTTCCACGAGCACGGTGACGATCTTGTTCCGTCGGCCGGCCGGGGACTCGGCGGTCAGCCGCAGCATCCGGCCGTCCGGCAGTTCCACCTTCGCCTTGGCGCCCGCGATCGGCACCCGGCCCAGCGCCTTGGCGAGGAGTCCGCCCACGGTCTCCACGTCCTCGTCGTCGTACTCGTCCGGGCCGAAGCCGTACAGCTCGCCGAGGTCGCCGATGTCGAGGCGGGCGGTGACGCGGTAGCGGGCGTCGCCCAGTTCCTGGACCGGCGGCAGCTCACGGTCGTACTCGTCGGTGATCTCGCCGACGATCTCTTCCAGGATGTCCTCGATCGTGACGATCCCGGCCGTGCCGCCGTACTCGTCGATGACGACGGCGACGTGGTTGCGCTCCTGCTGCATCTCGCGCAGCAGGTCGCCCGCGTTCTTGGTGTCCGGCACGAAGGCGGCCGCGCGCATCGCCGTGGAGACCAGGTCGGCCTCGGCGTCGCGGTTGATGTGCGTCTTGCGGACCAGGTCCTTCAGATACACGATGCCGACGATGTCGTCCTCGTTCTCACCCGTGACGGGGATCCGCGAGAAGCCGGAGCGCAGCGCGAGCGTGAGCGCCTGACGGACGGTCTTGAACCGCTCGATGCTGATCAGGTCGGTGCGGGGCACCATGACCTCGCGTACGAGCGTGTCGCCGAGCTCGAAGACGGAGTGCACCATCCGGCGCTCATCGTCCTCGATCAGCGACTCCTGCTCGGCGAGGTCGACCATGGCCCGCAGCTCGGCCTCCGAGGCGAAGGGGCCCTTGCGGAAGCCCTTGCCGGGAGTGAGCGCGTTGCCGATGAGGATCAGAAGCTGCGGGATCGGGCCCATGATCCGGGCCAGCGGCAGCAGGACGTACGCGGAGGCGGTCGCCGTGTTCAGCGGGTGCTGCCGGCCGATGGTGCGCGGCGAGACGCCGACGGCCACGTACGACACCAGCACCATCACCGCGATGGCGACGAGCAGCGCCTCCCAGGTCTCCGGGAACTCCTCCAGGCAGGCGTACGTGACGAGGACCCCGGCCGCCATCTCGCAGGAGACGCGCACGAGCAGCGCCACGTTGAGGTAGCGGGTCGGGTCCGCGGCGACCTGGGCGAGCTTCTCGGCGCCGCGCCGCCCCGACCGGACGGCCTCGTCGGCGCGGAAGCTGGAGACGCGCGCGATACCGGCCTCGGCGCAGGCGGCCAGCCAGGCGACGATCACGAGGGCGACCGCGCCGAGGATCAGCGATGCGTTCATCGGGGGCTCAGGAGACGGTCGGCGCCGGGGACGGGCCGGTCAGGCCCTTGTCCGCGCGCCAGCCGTCGACGATGGCCGCCTGGAGGCCGAACATCTCGGCCTTCTCGTCGGGCTCCTCGTGGTCGTAGCCGAGCAGGTGCAGCACTCCGTGGACGGTGAGGAGCTGGAGCTCCTCGTCCATGGAGTGCTGCGTCGGCGCGTCCTTCCCCTGCTGGGTGGCGACCTCGGGGCAGAGCACGATGTCGCCGAGGAGCCCCTGCGGGGGCTCCTCGTCGTCCTTCGCCGGCGGGCGGAGCTCGTCCATCGGGAAGGACATGACGTCCGTCGGGCCCGGCAGGTCCATCCACTGGATGTGGAGCTGCTCCATCGCCTCCGCGTCCACCACGATCACCGACAGCTCGGAGAGCGGGTGGATCCGCATCCGCGCCAGGGCGTAGCGGGCGATGTCGAGGATCGACTGCTCGTCGACCTCGGTTCCGGACTCGTTGTTGACGTCGATCGACATGGTGCTTCTGCGCTACTTCCCGTTGCGGCTGTCGTACTGCTCGTACGCGTCGACGATACGGCCGACGAGCTTGTGCCGGACGACATCCTGCGACGTGAGCATCGAGAAGTGGACGTCCGGGACGCCGTCGAGGATGTCCCGGACCTGGCGCAGGCCGCTCTTGGTCCCGCCGGGGAGGTCGACCTGGGTGACGTCACCGGTGATGACGATCTTCGATTCGAAGCCGAGGCGGGTGAGGAACATCTTCATCTGCTCGGGGTTCGTGTTCTGCGCCTCGTCGAGGATGATGAACGCGTCGTTGAGCGTGCGTCCTCGCATGTAGGCCAGCGGCGCGACCTCGATCGTGCCCGAGGCCATCAGCTTCGGGATCGAGTCGGGGTCGAGCATGTCGTGCAGCGCGTCGTACAGCGGCCGCAGGTACGGGTCGATCTTCTCGTAGAGCGTGCCCGGCAGGAAGCCGAGTCGCTCGCCGGCCTCGACGGCCGGCCGGGTCAGGATGATCCTGGTGACCTGCTTGGACTGCAGGGCCTGGACCGCCTTGGCCATGGCCAGGTAGGTCTTGCCGGTACCCGCGGGGCCGATGCCGAAGACGATCGTGTGCTTGTCGATCGCGTCGACGTACCGCTTCTGGTTGAGGGTCTTGGGGCGGATGGTGCGGCCGCGGCTGGAGAGGATGTTCTGCGTCAGCACCTCGGCCGGGGTCTCCTGGCCTGCCTCCGCCTTGCCGTTCTCGCTCGCCCTGAGCATGGCGATCGAGCGTTCCACTGCGTCCTCCGTCATCGGCTGTCCGGTGCGGAGCACCAGCATCATCTCGTCGAACAGGCGCTGGATCAGAGCGACTTCCGCCGCCTCGCCCACCGCGCTGACCTGGTTGCCCCGGACATGGATGTCGGCCTTCGGGAACGCCTTCTCGATCACGCGGAGGAGCGCGTCACCGGAGCCGAGAACGGTCACCATCGGATGCTTGGCGGGGACGGTGAAGTGGGCGCGGGCCTCGCCCGGCGCGCCCTTGGGGGCTGTGGGTGTCTGAGTCATGGGCCGGCACTGTGGCCTGCACATACCTCCTGTTGCAGGGTTCTCGCTGCTCGACAACCTCTGGGCTACAAGCCTACGACTTGTCACTGACAAGGCCGAAGGCTTTTACGAGTGCGCGGCCCGGAAGCCGATCGTCGGGACCGCCCGGCGCAGCGGCCAGGGGCGGGTCGCCGCGGGGAGGAGGGGTTCCAGGAAGGCGTAGCGGCCGCGCAGGGCCTCCGGGTCCTGGCAGACGTGTTCCTGGACGTGCTCCCACCAGGCGGCGACCTCGCCCCAGCCCGGCGCGGAGAGGGAGCCGCCGAACTCCTGCACCGACAGCGCGGCGATGAGCCCCGCGAAGGCCAGCCGGTCGGCGAGCGGCCAGCCCGCGAGCGTCCCGGTGACGAATCCGGCCACGAAGACGTCACCGGCACCGGTCGGGTCGAGGGCGGAGACCTCGATGGCGGGCACCTCCGCGGTCTCGCCGGTGGCCCCGTCGACCGCGTAGGCGCCCTCCGCACCCAGGGTGACCACCGCGTAACGGACCTTGTCCGCGAGCGCGCGGGCGGCGGCCCGGGGGCAGTCGGTGCGGGTGTACCGCATGGCCTCCTGCGCGTTGGGCAGGAACGCCTCGCAGTGCTCCAGGTCGGTGAGGCCGTTCAGGTCCCAGCGGCCGGTGTCGTCCCAGCCCACGTCGGCGAAGACCTTCGCGCCGCCGCGTGCTGCCTGCGCGACCCACTCCTCGCCGCGCCCCGGCACCAGCGAGGCGACCGCGGCCCGGGCGTACGGCGGGTAGGCGGGCAGGGCGCCGTCCAGGGGCGGCGCCTCGTGGCCGTGGGAGACCATCGTGCGCTCGCCCTCGTACGCCATGGAGACGGTGACCGGGGAGTGCCAGCCGGGCACGGTGCGGGAGAGCGACAGGTCGATGCCCTCGCCCTGCTCCAGGGCGTCCCAGCAGTACTCGCCGTAGTGGTCGTCCCCGAAGGCGGCGGCGAGCGAGGTGCGCAGACCGAGGCGGGCGAGGGCGGTGGCCATGTTGGCGACGCCGCCGGGGCTGGAGCCCATGCCCCGGGCCCAGGACTCGGTGCCGCGCACCGGGGCGCTGTCGAGGCCGGTGAAGATGATGTCGAGGAAGACCGTGCCGGTGAGGAAGACGTCGCACTGGGGGTCGGTGGGCTCGCGCAGGCGCACCAACGGGTCGACCCCGGCGTCGTGTTGCTGGTCTCCCCTTGCTGTGCTCACGGCGGCCTCCCCGAACGTGGTGCGGATCAGGTCAGTGTGCCCGATGGGGGTCGGGGGACGGGGGTGACGGAGCCAGGAAATCGCGCTCGTCTACCCGGGGAATCCGGCCCCAAACCCATAGTGACCCAGATCACAGGACGATGGGGTGGATTTGGGCCTGTCCGGGCTTCTCCGCGCCCTCTGTTGCTTGATACACATGTCCCGCGATCCCGTGCAACACCGGGCGCTCCTCCCCCTCTCCGCTTTTTGTTCCCTGGAACGCCCATGTTGTCGCGCCCGCGTGCCCTGGGGCCCCTCGTCGCCCTGTTCACGGCCGGTTATCTCGCCCCGTACCTGCTGCCGACCGTCGTCGGCCGGCTCTCCGCCGGACTCGGTCTCACCCCGGCCCAGGCCGGCCTGGTGGGATCGGTCCTCCTCCTCGCCTCCGCCTCGGCCGGCTTCACCCTGGCCTCGCGCGTGGAGCGCCTCGGTCCGCGCCGCGCGGCGCGGGCGGGGCTGCTCGCCATGTGCGCCGGCTACGGCGCGGCCGCGCTCACCACGAGCGTTCCGCTGGTGATCGGCGGCGCGGTCGTCGGCGGCTTCGGCTCGGGCACGACGCTGGCCGTGGCCGCGGCGGGCATCGCGGCCCGGCAGGACCCGCACCGGGCGTCGACGCTGGGCCTGCTCTCGGTCTCGGCCACGGCCGGCGCGCTCTACCTCACCCTGCCCCACCTCGGCGGCGGCCACGCCCTGCCGTTCGCGTCGATCGCCCTGGCGGCGGCCCTGGTGTGGCCGCTGACGAGCGGCCTGGCGGACGGGGCCGGGCGAGCCGGCCGGTACGCGCGGACGCCGGGCAGGGCCGACCGCCACGCGGAGACACCGGGCGGCGGCTCGCCTCTCCCCCACCGGCGTTCGGGCCTCGTGCTCGCCGGCGCGATCCTGCTCTGGTCCATGGCGCAGAACGCCCTGTGGGGCGTGAGCGGGCGGATCGGCCTCACCCAGGCCGGACTCGGCGAGGTCACCGTCGGGGCGGTCTTCGCGGTGGCGCTGGGAGCCGGGCTGGCGGGTGTCACGGCGGCCGGGGCGCTCGGCTCGCGGCTCGGCCGCGCGGTGCCGATCGGGGCCGGTACCGCGATCATCGCGGGCTGCGTGCTGCTGAGTTCGCGCGCGGGGAGCCTGCCGGCCTTCGCGACCGGCGAGATCCTGTGGAACCTCTTCTACCCGGTCGTCCTGTCGTACCTGCTGGGCCTCGCCGCCTCCCTGGACCCGCGCGGCCGCTGGGCCGTGCTGGTCGGCTCGGCGTCCTCCCTCGGCGTGGCCTGCGGTCCTGTCGTCGGCAGCGTCCTGTCGGAGCGGGCCGGGTACCCGGGCATGGGCCTGGTGCTCTGCGCCCTGCTCCTGCTGGTCGCGGGACCGATGACGGCGGTGGCCCTGCACACCTCGGGGCGCCCGCTGGTCCCCGGCTCCGTCCGGCGGCGCGGCGGGGCCCCCGCGGCGGTGCTCGCGGGCACGACGACGGCCGCCACCGGCCTCGTCCCGCAGATGGGCGCGCCGGAGCAGGAGGTCACCGAGATCCCGGTCCCCTCCCGTCGCCGCGCCGACCGCCGGGCCTTCCGGCTGGCCCGCCCGAGCGACCGGGGCTGAAGGCCGGCACGGCCTGCGTTCCGTCAGACCGGGACGCGCCCGACGGGCACGCCCCCGCCGGGCATTTCGGACCGGGACGCCCCGGGGCGGGGACGCCCCCGCCCGGGACGCGCCGTCCCGCGCCCGTCCTACTCCGCGTCGAAGTCGTACGCCTCGACCTCTGCCAGGTACCGCGCCCTGCGCTCCTCGTCGTCGTCCAGGAACGACGCCTCGAAGGAGTTGCGGGCCAGCGTCCGGAGCTGCTCCCGGTCGAGCCCCAGCGCACCACGGACCGCGTCGAAGGTGTCGCCCACGTAGCCGCCGAAGTACGCCGGGTCGTCGGAGTTGACCGTCGCGACGAGACCGGCCTCCAGCATCGCCGCCAGCGGGTGGTCCTCCAGGACGTCGATCGCCCGCAGGCGGACGTTCGACAGCGGGCAGAGCGTGAGCGGCACCCGCTCGCGCACGAGCCGCTCCACCAGCTCGGGGTCCTCCACACAGCGCAGCCCGTGGTCGACCCGCTCCACGCCGAGGACGTCCAGCGCCTCGCGGATGTACGCCGGCGGGCCCTCCTCGCCCGCGTGGGCGACCTTGCGCAGACCGAGCGCCTCCGCCGCCGCGTACACCTCGCGGAACTTCGACGGCGGGTGGCCGACCTCCGCGGAGTCCAGACCCACGCCGGTGATCCGGTGGAGGTACGGCTTCGCGGCCTCCAGCGTCGCCATCGCGGACTCGGCGGACTCGTCCCGCAGGAAGCACATGATCAGCCGGGTCGAGACGCCGTGCCGCTCCTCGGCCCGGTCGAGGGCTCGGGCCAGCCCCTCGACGACCGTCCCGATCGGCACGCCGCGGGCGGTGTGCGCCTGCGGGTCGAAGAAGATCTCCGCGTGCCGCACGCCCTGCGCGGCCGCCCGCGTCAGGTAGGCGTCGGCGAGCTCGGTGAAGTCGTCGGCGGTGTGCAGGACGGCCATCAGCCCGTAGTACAGGTCCAGGAAGGACTGCAGATCGCTGAAGAGGTACGCCTTGCGGAGCTCCTCGGTGTCCGCGTACGGCAGGGTGACGCCGTTGCGCGCGGCGAGCGCGAACGCCAGCTCGGGTTCGAGGGTGCCTTCGATGTGGAGGTGGAGTTCGGCCTTGGGGAGGGGCATGGATCTATCTTTTCGGTAGGGGGACCCGCATGAGGTCCTGGGCAATGCTCAGCTCGCCGTCGAACCCGGCGGCCCTCGCCTGCCGTTCGAACTCCGCGGGATCGTTGTACCGCTGCGAGAAGTGGGTCAGGACGAGGTGCCGCACCCCCGCGTCGCGGGCGACCGCGGCGGCCTGTCCGGCCGTCAGATGGCCGTGGTCGGCGGCGAGCCGGACGTCCTCGTCGAGGAAGGTCGACTCGATGACGAGCATGTCGGCGCCCTCGGCGAGGGCGTGCACGCCGTCGCAGAGCCGGGTGTCCATGACGAAGGCGAACCGCTGCCCGCGCCGGACCTCGCTGACCTCTTCGAGCGTCACGCCGTTCAGGACGCCCTCACGCTGGATGCGGCCGACGTCCGGGCCCTTGATCCCGTGCGCGGCGAGCCGCTCGGGCAGGATGCGGCGCCCGTCGGGCTCGGTGATCCGGTAGCCGTACGACTCGACGGGGTGCGAGAGCCTGTACGCGTCCAGGGAGTACGCGTCGGTCACCGCGAGGGGCCCGTCGGCGGCCACCGGGGCCTCCCTCAGCTTCACCGTCTCGCGGTAGGCGGTCGCGTACCGCAGCCGTTCGAAGAACCGCTGCCCGCTCGCCGGGTAGTGCGCGGTGACCGGGTGCGGGACCTGGTCGAGGTTGATCCGCTGGATCACGCCGGCCAGGCCCAGGGAGTGGTCGCCGTGGAAGTGCGTGACGCAGATCCGGTCGATGTCGTGGGCCGCGACCCCCGCGCGCAGCATCTGGCGCTGGGTGCCCTCGCCCGGATCGAACAGGATGCCCTGGCCGTCCCAGCGCAGCAGGTAGCCGTTGTGGTTGCGGTGCCGGGTCGGGACCTGGCTCGCGGTCCCGAGCACGACGAGTTCACGTACGGACACGTCTTATCCGGGGGGCCAGTTGAGACCGCGGCCGCCGAGGACGTGCGCGTGGGCGTGGAAGACGGTCTGGCCGGCGCCGGCGCCGGTGTTGAAGACGATCCGGAAACCGCTGCCGTCGACCTTCTCCTGCGCGGCGATCTCGCCGGCCTCGCGCAGCACGTCGGCGGCGATGGTGGGCGCGGCGGCGGCGAGGCTGGCGGCGTCGGGGTAGTGGACGCGCGGGATGACGAGCACGTGCGTGGGCGCCTGCGGGTTGATGTCCCGGAACGCGAGGGTGGTCTCCGTCTCGCGCACGATCGTCGCCGGAACCTCCCCGTCCGCGATCTTGCAGAACAGGCAGTCGCTCTGCGGCTCTCCGGCCATGGCCCGGGCCTCCTCGCCTTGGTGATCAGTCACCCGGGCATCGTATCGGCCGTGTCACCGGCCGCGCTCGGCCTTGGGGGCGCGGCGCTGCAGGGCGGAGCGGCTCACCCAGTAGGTGATGATCACGATCCAGAACAGCGGATAGCCGAGCGCGCCGACCACGGCGGCGTCCAGCGTCCACAGCGCCATCGAGACCACCGAGTGCAGCCCGAGGAGTCCCACGGCGAGCGCCATGGCCAGCACAGGACGGCAGTTGCGTGCCACGAGGAGCAGCGGGCGGCGCAGCCGCGGCGGTACGCGCCGGGTGATCCACACCGCCCAGCCGGCCCAGCCGCCGACGAGGACGATCGCGCCGATCGCGTACGGGACGAAGCCCTCGGCGCCCGACGAGCCGGTCCGCAGCGACGCCGAGCCGATGGCGGCCGCGACGAAGCCGAGCAGGGCCACCCAGCGGGCTCCCGCGGCGGTGCCCCAGGCCATGGTCTCCAGGTTGTAGCGGGCCTGCCGGTCGTTCATGTCGAGGGCGGCGGACTCGACGAAGCCCTCGGCGGCCTTCGTCCATGAGCCGGGCTTCCGCCAGCGGCGGCGCAGATGCAGCAGGGAGAGGTTGTTGTGGGCCTCGCTGCTCTGCGGGTCGAGCCGCAGGGCCGTCTCGTACGCCTGCCTGGCGATGTCGTGGTTGCCCGCACGCTGGGCGGTGAGGCCGACGAGGAAGTGCGCGTCGCTCTGCTCGGGAGCCAGGGCGACGGCGGTCCGGGCCGCCTCGTACGCCTCACGGCGGCGCGCGGTGCGGACGGACCGGTCGAGGACGGTGCCGAGGGCGTAGTGGCCTCCCCAGTACTGCGGGGCGAGCCCGACGGCGTGCCGGGCGGCCTGCTCCGCCTCCTCGTACCTCTTCAGCGCGAGCAGGATGTGCGTCCGCATCAACCAGGCCGGCAGCGAGTCGGGTTCGTGGCGCAGGGCCTCTTCGACGGCGTCGAACGCCTCCTGCTCGTGGCCGAGGCGGTGCCGGCAGCGGGCCAGCAGGACCAGGGCGGCGGCGTCCTGCGGGTCGGTCGCCAGATGCTGGGCGGCGAGGGCGGCCGCCTGCTCGTACCGGCCGACGTCGAAGAGCGCGTCGGCCCGGTCCAGGGTGGGGCTCATCAGACCTTGTCCCGGTCATGGGTGATGCTCAGCAGGTTCGGTACGAGTCCCAGCCAGAACAGGATCTGGGGGACGGTGCGGTCGTCCCACGGCACGAGCACGATCGCCAGGGCGCAGAGCGTGGCGAGGGCGGCCTGCCCGAGGACGACGCGGGGCCAGAACAGCCGCCGTACGAGGTCGCGCACGGTCAGCCGCGCGCCGGTGCGCAGCCGCAGATAGCGGCGCAGGGCGCCGAAGCCCCAGACGGCCGCCATCAGCGCGAGCGCCCAGAGCCGGGTGCCGAGAGGGGCCGGGAGCTCCTTCGGCTCGTCGGAGGGGAAGACGTCGAGGGTGACGCCCGCCATCACCAGACAGAGCAGGGCGAGCCAGCGGGTGCCGCGCAGCATCCGGTAGACGGCCTTGTCGAGGTCCCTGCGCAGCCAGTTGGCGTCGGGGGCGGCGGCGAGGCCGTCGGCGTACAGGTCGGCGGCCTGCGCGGCGGTGGTGCCCGGCTCGGCGGCCTTGTCCTCGGTGGCCATCGTCACGGCGAGGGTGTTGGTGGGGTCGATCCGCAGGAGCTGGCGGACGGCCTCGTCGGCGAGGTCGGGGCGGCGGTTGAAGAGGGCGAGCTTGTACAGCGCCTCCCACGCCCGGGTCTCCTCCGGCGCCAGCCGGACGGCCTCCTGCGCCTCCGCGAGCCCCTCGGCGACCGCCGCCGGGTCGCCTCCCGGGAAACGGTCCCGTACGAAGGGCATCAGCTCGGCGCGCACGGCATGCGGCGCCCAGTAGTCCGGGTCGAGACGGATGCTCTCCCGCATCGCCTCCTCGGAGTCGTGGGGCCTCCCCAGCCCGCGGAGCGCGACGCCGCGTATGTAGTGACCGAAGGCGAAGTCGGGTGCGTGGGTGAGCGCCGCGTCGGCCGCGGCGAGGCCCTCGTCTTGCCGCTGCTCGGCGTTGAGGCAGCGCGCGAGCAGCACCAGGGCGTGGTGGTCGTCGGGGGCCTCGGCGATGCATCGGGCGACCCGCTCCCGGCTCTCGCGGAACCGGCCCATGGAGTAGAGCAGTTCGGCCTGTTCGAACTGCGGGTGCTTCACGCTCACAGCTTCCGCTTCTTCTTGAGGTAGGCGACGAGGTCGTCGTACATCCCGCCGTCGTTGGCGAACATCGCCACGTTGCGGGCGGAGGCGAACCAGGACTCGCTGGACGGCTTGATCTGCTTCGCCGCGCCCATCAGGTCCTTCATGTTGATCAGGCGCACGTTGCCGGTGCGGGCGGAGTCGAGGAGCGCGGACTCGGCGGCCGTCTCGCAGAGATGGGCGAGGTCGGCGCCGGAGAAGTCCTCGGTGACCTTGAGGAGTTTGCCCAGGTCGACCGATTCGATGGGGCGGTCGCGCAGGTGGTAGCGGAGGATCGCCTCGCGGGCGGGCGCGTCGGGCGGCAGCACGAGCAGGGTGCGGTCGAGGCGGCCGGGGCGGCGCAGCGCGAGGTCCACGTCCCAGGGGACGTTGGTGGCGGCGAGCACGAAGACGCCTTCGTTCTCGGCCCCGTCGATGCCGTCGAGCTCGGTGAGGAGCTGGTTGACGACGTTGCGCAGTCCGCTGTGGTGCGTACGGGAGCGCTTGGCGCCGAGGGCGTCGAGCTCGTCGAGGAAGACGACGCAGGGCGCCTGGGCGCGGGCGGTCTCGAAGATGTCGTGGACGTTCCGCTCGGACGACCCGATGTACATGTCGAGGATGTCCGAGAGCGAGACCGAGATGAAGCTCGCGCCGAGTTCGCCGGCGACGGCGCGCGCGATGAACGTCTTGCCGCACCCGGGCGGGCCGTAGAGCAGCAGGCCGCCGCGGAGCGACTTGCCGTACAGCTTGCGGAGTTCGGGGTTGCGCATGGGGGCGAGGAAGGCGGACTCCAGGCGGTCCTTGACCTCCCGCATCCCGCCGACGTCGGCGAGGCGCACGGCGCCGGGGGCGTCGACGTCCCAGGCGGAGGCGTCGCCCGGGTCGCCACTGCCGTCGGCGGTCAGCGGCTGCTCCAGATCACCGCCGGTACCGCTCTCGACGAAACGGGGCCCGACGAGGTCTCCGACCTCCTGCTCGGCCTTGTCCCAGTCGAAGGCGGAGGACGTGGCGGGGCGCTCGGGGGTCTCGGGGGCCGCCGGGGCCTCGGGGCCTGCGGAGGCCGAAGGGGCTTCGGAGGCCGGCGCGGTGGGGGCCTGCGGGACCCCGGGGGCGGCGGCGGGCAGCCCCATCGCGCGGACCATCAGCGCACGTGCCGCCGCGTCACCCGGCGCGTGCTGGAGCGCGACGGCCGCCTCGGCGACGGCCTCGTCCCCGCGGCCCTCGGCGAGGAGCAGTTCGGCGAAGTGGAGCCGCAGGGGCACGTCTTCGGGCGCGGCGGCGACCGCGGCGCGCAGACTACGGATCAGGGGGGACTCGTCGGCCATGCGGGTCAGCCTATGGAGGAACCCGGCGCCCTCGTCCACCGGGTTCCCGAACCATCGGCTTCCGAGACGACCGTGCCCCCGGACTAGGGTGGGCCGATGCGACGACACCGCGCACCGCGCCGGCTGGTGGTGGACGACACGGTCTGGGTCTGGACGGTCGGCCATCGGCATCCGCCGTGCCGGGAACTGCTGACGCTGCGCCGCGCCGACACCCCGCACGACCACCTGCGGCTGGTGTTCCAGGAGGGCCCGGGCCGGGTGACGCAGGGCGGGACGATGGGCCGGGGCCAGATCGCGGACACCGGAGACGGCTACCTCAACCTCAACAAGCCCGGAGTGGTGCGCCGATTCGTGGAGGAGGCCACGGCACGCGGTCTGCTCCCCACCGTCCCCGGCGGGCGCGAGATCGACGGCTGGCCGCTCTTCGACGCGCTGGTGACGCGGGAGAACGGGACGGACCAGGGGGATTCCCGTCGATCGGGCGCGGGCCCGGCCTGATCGGCGCGACGGGCTAGCTCCAGCGGCCGGTGCGGCCGAGGAGGAGCGCCGTGGCCGCCGTACCGGCCGTGGAGGTTCGGAGCACGCTGCGGCCCAGCCGGTACGGCTTCGCGCCGGCCGCCTCGAAGACCGTCAGCTCCTCGGGCGAGACGCCTCCTTCGGGGCCGACGATCAGCACGATCTCGCCCTCGGCCGGGAGCGGGGCGTCCGCGAGCGCGCCGCTGGGGTGGTCCCGGTCCTCGTGCAGCACCGCGGCGAAGTCGGCGTCGGCGAGGAGCGCCGCCACCTGCTTGGTGGTCATGGCGTCGGCGACCTCGGGGAAGCGGGTACGGCGCGACTGCTTGCCGGCCTCGCGCGCGGTCGCCCGCCACTTGGCGAGGGCCTTCAGCCCGCGCTCGCCCTTCCACTGGGTGATGCAGCGGGACGCGGCCCACGGCACGATCGCGTCGACGCCCGTCTCCGTCATGATCTCGACGGCCAGTTCACCCCGGTCGCCCTTGGGCAGCGCCTGGACGACGGTGATCCGCGGCGCGGGCTCCGGTTCGGCCTCCGTCGCCGACACCTGGACGGTCAGCTGGTCCTTGCCTTCGGCGGCGAGCACGACACACGCGGCGGACGCGCCCCGCCCGTCGGTCAGGACGAGCTCCTCCCCCGCGCGCATCCGCTTCACGGAGACGGCGTGACGGCCCTCGGGGCCGTCGAGGAGGAAGGAGCCGGGACCGGGGACGGCCTCGACGACGAAGACGGGTGCGGTCATGAAGCGCTCCTGTGGGCCTGCGCGGTCAGTGCGGTGTCGAGTTCGGCGGCCAGCACCTCGACCAGTTGCCCGGCCGGGAGTTCGCGGGCCAGCCGGTGCCCCTGGCCGGCCCACAGGGCCATGCCCTGGGCGTCGCCCGCGGTGGCGGCGGCCTTGCGCAGCGGGGCGGTGAGGTGGTGGACCTCGGGGTAGGCGGCGGGGGCGTACGGCCCGTGTTCCCGCATGAAGCGGTTGACGAGCCCGCGCGCCGGCCGCCCGGAGAAGGCGCGGGTGAGCTCGGTGCGGGCGAAGAGGGGGTTCGTCATGGCCTGCTTGTGCAGGGCGTGCGCGCCCGACTCGGGGCACACGAGGAACGCGGTGCCGAGCTGGGCCGCGTCCGCCCCGGCGGCGAGGACGGCCGCGATCTGCGCGCCGCGCATGATCCCGCCGGCCGCGACGATCGGGAGCTGGACGGTCTCGCGGACCTGTGTGACGAGGGTGAGCAGCCCGGTTCCCCCGACGGAGGCGTCCGGGTCGTCACGGTGGGTGCCCTGGTGCCCGCCCGCCTCGACGCCCTGGACGCAGACCGCGTCGGCCCCGGCCCACTGAGCGGCCTGGGCCTCCTCGGGCGAGGTCACCGTGACGATCGTGTAGGTGCCGGCGCGGGCGAAGGCGTCGAAGGTGTCGCGCCGGGGGCAGCCGAAGGTGAACGAGACGACGGGGACCGGGTCCTCCAGGAGGAAGGCGAGCTTCGCGTCGTACGCGTCGTCCCGCCCGCTGTCCGGGTCCCCGAGCGGCGTCTCGTACCAGGTGGCCTCGCCCGAGAGCTGGTGGCGGTAGACCTCGACGGCGGCCGCGTCCGCGGGCTGCCCGCTCTGCGGCATGAAGAGGTTGACGCCGAAGGGCTGCCCGGTGAGCCCGCGCACCTGCTTGATCTCCTGGTACAGCCCGCCGGCGGTCTTGTACCCCCCGGCGAGGAACCCGAGCCCGCCGGCCTCGCACACGGCTCCGACGAGCTGCGGACTGGAGGCGCCACCCGCCATGGGGGCCTGCACGATCGGATACCGGGAGAGATCGTTCAGTGCGGTGGACATGGGGGCATCGTGTCATACGGAAGGGCGACACCCGCTCCCCGCGGATGCCGCCCTTCCAGGCACAACGCTCGCCCTACCGGCCGTTGAACGCGTCCTTCAGCCGCGAGAACAGGCCCTGCTGCCCGGGCTGGAACTGGCCGGTCGGCCGCTCCTCGCCGCGCAGCTTCGCCAGCTCGCGCAGCAGGCGCTCCTGCTCCGGGTCGAGCTTCGACGGCGTCAGCACCTCGACGTGCACGATCAGGTCGCCGCGGCCGCCACCGCGCAGGTGCGTGATGCCACGCCCGTGCAGCGGGATCGACTGGCCGGACTGCGTGCCCGGGCGGATGTCGACCTCCTCCAGACCGTCGAGCGTCTGCAGCGGCACCTTGGTGCCGAGCGCGGCCGCCGTCATCGGGATGGTGACCGTGCAGTGCAGGTCGTCGCCCCGGCGCTGGAAGACCTCGTGCGGGATCTCGTGGATCTCGACGTACAGGTCACCGGCCGGACCGCCGCCCGGGCCGACCTCTCCCTCGCCCGCGAGCTGGATGCGCGTGCCGTTGTCGACACCGGCCGGGATCTTCACGGTCAGCGTGCGGCGCGAGCGGACCCGCCCGTCGCCCGCGCACTCGGGGCACGGGGTCGGGACGACGGTGCCGAAGCCCTGGCACTGGGGGCAGGGGCGGGAGGTCATGACCTGGCCCAGGAAGGACCGGGTCACCTGCGAGACCTCGCCTCGACCGCGACACATGTCACAGGTCTGCGCGGAGGTGCCGGGCGCGGCGCCCTCACCCGAGCACGTCGTACAGACGACGGCCGTGTCGACCTGGATGTCCTTGGTGGTGCCGAAGGTGGCCTCGTTGAGGTCGATCTCCAGCCGGATCATGGCGTCCTGGCCGCGGCGCGTGCGCGAGCGCGGCCCGCGCTGCGACGCCGTGCCGAAGAACGCGTCCATGATGTCCGAGAAGTTCCCGAAGCCGCCCTGGCCGAAGCCGCCGGCCCCACCGCCGCCGCCGGACGCGGACAGCGGGTCGCCACCGAGGTCGTAGACCTGCTTCTTCTGCGGGTCCGACAACACCTCGTAGGCGGCGTTGATCTCCTTGAAGCGCTCCTGCGTCTTCGGATCGGGATTCACATCCGGGTGCAGCTCGCGCGCGAGCCGCCGGAATGCCTTCTTGATCTCGTCCTGGGACGCGTCGCGGCGTACGCCGAGTACGGCGTAGTAGTCCGTGGCCACTTACGACTCCGCCAGGATCTGTCCGACGTAACGTGCCACTGCGCGTACCGCTCCCATCGTTCCGGGGTAGTCCATGCGGGTCGGTCCGACCACGCCGAGTTTGGCGACTGCCTCGTCGCCCGAACCGTAGCCGACCGCGACGACGGACGTGGAGGTCAGCCCCTCGTGGGCGTTCTCGTGCCCGATCCGTACGGTCATGCCCGAGTCCTTGGCCTCGCCGAGCAGCTTGAGGAGCACGACCTGCTCCTCCAGCGCCTCGAGCACAGGCCGGATCGTGAGGGGGAAGTCATGGCCGAAGCGGGTGAGATTGGCGGTGCCGCCGATCATCAGCCGCTCCTCGTGCTCCTCCACCAGGGTTTCGAGAAGGGTCGCGAGCACCGTCGACACCGTGCCGCGGTCCTCCGTCTCCTCGAACGACTCCGGTAGATCCTGCACCAACTGCGGCACGTCCGCGAAACGGCGGCCGACGACCCGGCTGTTGAGCCGGGCCCGCAGGTCCGCGAGCGAGGTCTCGCCGAACGGCGCGGGGCAGTCGATCATCCGCTGCTCGACCCGGCCCGTGTCCGTGATCAGCACGAGCATCAGGCGGGCGGGGGCGAGCGAGAGCAGCTCCACGTGCCGGACCGTCGAACGGGTCAGCGACGGGTACTGCACGACGGCGACCTGCCGGGTCAGCTGCGCGAGCAGCCGGACCGTGCGCCCGACGACGTCGTCGAGGTCGACCGCGCCGTCGAGGAAGTTGTGGATGGCGCGCCGCTCGGGCGTCGACAGCGGCTTCACGCCCGCCAGCCGGTCCACGAACAGCCGGTAGCCCTTGTCGGTCGGGATGCGTCCGGCGCTGGTGTGGGGCTGGGCGATGTAGCCCTCGTCCTCCAGCACGGCCATGTCGTTGCGCACGGTGGCGGGCGAGACGCCGAGCTTGTGGCGCTCCGTGAGCGCCTTGGAGCCGACCGGCTCCTCCGTCCCGACGTAGTCCTGGACGATGGCGCGCAGCACCTCGAGTCTGCGTTCGCTGAGCATCGCGCACACCTCCAGCTGTCGTATCGGTTTGCTCCCCTTTTGGCACTCGCCCTGTCCGAGTGCCAGGAATCCCCCGGCCAGTGTACGGCGGCGGGCATCGTTCCTGGCAAGGAGGCTGGGTCGCCGGGTCGTAGCGGATAGCGTCGCCGTATGGATGTCGATTGGGAAGAGCACGGCTGGGAACGACTCGGCGACGGCGTCGGCAGACGGCGGCTCCCGGGCTGGGACGCCACGGTCGGACTGGTACTCGGGGAGCGCGCCGTTCTGCTGTACGACACGGGCTCCACGCTCAAGGAGGGGGCCGAGCTGAGGGCTCAGGTGGAGGCTCTGACGGGTGGCCGGAGAGTGACGCACATCGCACTGAGCCACCCGCACTTCGATCATGTGCTGGGCACCGCCGTCTTCGCCGGGGCCGAGGTGTACGGAGCGGTGGGGCTGCGCGAGCTGATGCGACGGGAGGGGGACGCGCTGCGCGTGGACGCCGAGCGGCAGGGCGTGGACGCGCGGGAGGCGGAGGCCGCGGCGGACGTGCTGGTGGCGCCGCACCACGAGGTCTCCGGGGAGTGGACGCTGGACCTCGGCGGCCGCCAGGTGCTGCTCGCGAACGTGGGGCCGGGCCACTCGGCGCACGATCTGGCGCTCTTCGTGACCGGCACGCCGGAGGTCGTCTTCTGCGGTGACCTGGTGGAGGAGTCGGGCGAGCCGCAGGCGGGCCCCGACGCGCTCCCGTCGCGCTGGCCGGACGCGCTGGACCGGCTGCTGCGGGTGGGCGGGGAGGCCGCGGTGTACGTGCCGGGACACGGGGCCGTGGTGGACGCGGCGTTCGTACGGCGCCAGCGCGATGAGCTGGCACGACGCTTCTCCGTCGCATAACGTCGCCCAAATGCGCAGCTACAACCCGGACCTGACGCCCCCTTGGAAGCGATCCGCGCCCGTGCCCGAGGTGCCGGCGGAGGTGGACCTCGTCGTCGAGGAGGTCTCGACGGGCTTCTGCGGGGCGGTGATCCGCTGCGAGGCGGGCACGGTGACCCTGGAGGACCGCTTCGGCAAGCACCGTGTGTTCCCGCTGGCACCGAGGGGCTTCCTGCTGGAGGGCAAGGTGGTGACGCTGACCCGCCCTTCGGCCGCTCCGGCGCGCCAGAGCCGCACGGCCTCGGGATCGATCGCGGTCCCGGGGGCGCGGGCACGGGTGGCACGGGCGGGCCGGATCTACGTGGAGGGCCGCCACGACGCCGAGCTGGTGGAACGGGTCTGGGGCGACGACCTGCGCATCGAGGGCGTGGTGGTGGAGTACCTGGAGGGAATCGACGACCTCCCGGCCATCGTCGCGGAGTTCGCCCCGGCGGCGGACGCGCGGCTGGGCATCCTGGTCGACCACCTGGTGCCGGGCTCGAAGGAGTCCCGGATCGCGGCCCAGGTCTCGTCCCCCGACGTCCTGATCGTCGGCCATCCGTACATCGACGTCTGGGAGGCGGTGAAGCCGTCGTCGGTGGGCATCCCGGCATGGCCGGTGATCCCCCGGGGCCAGGACTGGAAGACGGGTGTCTGCCGGGCGCTGGGCTGGCCGGACAACACGGGCGCGGCCTGGCAGCACATCCTGTCGAGGGTCCACTCCTACAAGGACCTGGAACCGTCCCTGCTGGGGCGGGTGGAAGAGCTGATCGACTTCGTGACGGCGCCGTAGACCGCTCCCCCACCGGAGTTTCGTGACGGCGCCGTAGACCGCTCCCCCCACCGGAGTGGGGACGCCCGCCCCTTCCTCGGACCCGCGGGTGCCGTGCGCTCGGACCCGAGGGTGCCGTGCGCTCCTCGGACCCGCGGGTGCTCGCCCTTCCGGGGTGGGCGCCCTCCGACCCGCGGGGTGCGCGCCCTACCCCAGGGCTACACCCTGCACGGCGGCGCCTCCACGGGCGCGGCATCTCCACGGGCGCGGCGCCTCCACGGGCGCGGCGCCTAGTCCACCAGGTCGCGAACCACCGCGTCGGCGAGCAGCCGTCCCCGCAGCGTGAGGACCGCCCGTCCCGCCTCGAACGGCTCCGGCGCCAGCAGTCCGTCCGCCAGCGCCTTGCGGGCCGCGGCCAGTCCGGCGGGGCGCAGGAGCTCCAGCTCCACGCCCTCACGGAGCCGAAGCTCAAGAAGCACCCGCTCCACGCGCCGGTCCTCGGCGGAGAGGACCTCGCGGCCCGCACCGGGGGATCTCCCGGAGGTCAGCGCGGCCGCGTACGCGCCGGGGTGCTTCACGTTCCACCACCGGACGCCCCCGACGTGCGAGTGCGCTCCCGGGCCCGCACCCCACCAGTCGGCGCCACGCCAGTACAGCTCGTTGTGCAGGCATCGCCCGGCCTCCGAGGTGGCCCAGTTCGACACCTCGTACCACGCGAAGCCGGCCTCCGCGAAGACGGAGTCCGCGATCAGATAGCGGTCCGCGTGCACGTCGTCGTCCGTCATCGGCACCTCGCCGCGCCGGATCCGCCGCGCCAGCTGCGTCCCCTCCTCGACGATCAGCGCGTACGCGCTGACGTGGTCGGGCCCGGCGCCGATCGCCGCCTCCAGGGACGCCCGCCAGTCGTCGTCGGACTCCCCGGGCGTGCCGTAGATCAGGTCGAGGTTGACGTGCTCGAAGCCCGCCGCCCGCGCCTCCGCGACGCATGCCTCGGGCCGCCCGGGCGTGTGTGTGCGGTCCAGGACCTTCAGGACGTGCTGCCGGGCGCTCTGCATGCCGAACGAGATCCGGTTGAAGCCCCCGGCCCGCAGCTCGGCCAGATAGGCCGGATCCACGGACTCGGGGTTCGCCTCGGTCGTGATTTCGGCGTCGTCCGCGAGCCCGAACTCGTCCCGGATCGCCGCCAGCATCCGCACGAGATCCCCGGCGGCGAGCAGCGTCGGCGTGCCCCCGCCCACGAAGACCGTCCGGACCGGCCGAGGGTCGTCGCCGAGCACCTTGCGGGCGAGGCGTATCTCCTCCACCACCTGCTCGGCGTAGTTGTCCCGGGAGGCGAGCACACCACCGGCACCGCGCAGCTCGCCGGCGGTGTACGTGTTGAAGTCGCAGTAGCCGCACCGCGTGGCGCAGTACGGCACGTGCAGATAGAACCCGAGAGGACGGTCCACGGCCCCTTCCAGGGCGTGGGCGGGCAGCGCCCCGTCCTCGGGCATGGGCTCACCATCGGGCAGTACGGAAGGCATGAGCCCATTGTCCCGTACTGCCCGGGGCTGCCCTCCCGGCCTGTGGACAACCCGGCCGCGCACGGCGGCCGGGCCGCTCGCGGGACGGGGCCGGCCGACCGACGCGGACCGGCCTCACGTCCCGTTCAGGCCGGTCAGGCCTCCCGCGACCCCGCGTACATGTCCTCGATGAGGCCCTTGTACGTGCGCTCGACCACAGGCCGCTTCAGCTTCAGCGACGGCGTCAGCTCGCCGTGCTCGATGTCGAGGTCGCGCGGCAGCAGACGGAACTTCTTGATCGTCTGCCAGCGCTGGAGCCCCTCGTTGAGGCGGTCGACGTAGCCCTGGATCAGCTGCTGGGTCTGCGGGGCGGCGACGATCTCGGCGTACGTCTTGCCGCCGAGGCCGTTCTCGGCGGCCCAGCCGACGATGGTGGGCTCGTCGAGGGCGATCAACGCCGTGCAGTAGTTCCGGTCGGCACCGTGCACCAGGATGTTGGAGACGAACGGGCAGACGGCCTTGAACTGGCCCTCGACCTCGGCCGGGGCGATGTACTTGCCGCCGGACGTCTTGATCAGGTCCTTCTTGCGGTCGGTGATCCGCAGGTAGCCGTCGGCCGACAGCTCGCCGATGTCCCCGGTGTGGAACCAGCCGTCGGACTCCAGGACCTCCGCCGTCTTCTCGGGCAGGCCGTGGTAGCCCTCCATGACGCCCGGGCCGCGCAGCAGGATCTCGCCGTCGTCGGCGATGCGGACCTCGCAGCCGGGGACCGGCTTGCCGACGGTGCCCGTGCGGTAGGCCTCGCCCGGGTTGACGAAGGAGGCCGCGCTGGTCTCCGTCAGGCCGTAGCCCTCCAGGATGTGGATGCCGGCACCGGCGAAGAAGTAGCCGATCTCGGGCGCGAGGGCGGCGGAGCCGGAGACGGCGGCGCGCAGCCGGCCGCCGAAGGCGTCGCGGAGCTTGGAGTAGACGAGCGCGTCGGCCACCTTGTGCTTGGCCGTGAGCCCGAAGGGGGCGGTGGCGGTGCCGGTGCGACGGAAGTTGTCCTGGGTGACCTTGGCGTACTCGCGGGCCACGCCGGCCGCCCACTGGAAGATCTTGTACTTGGCACCGCCGCCTGCCCGGGCCTTGGCGGCGACGCCGTTGTAGACCTTCTCGAAGATGCGCGGCACGGCGGCCATGTAGGTCGGCTGGACGACCGGCAGGTTCTCGATGATCTTGTCGACGCGGCCGTCGACGGCCGTGACGTGTCCGACCTCGATCTGGCCGGAGGTCAGCACCTTGCCGAAGACGTGCGCGAGCGGCAGCCAGAGGTACTGGACGTCGTCCTTGGTGACCAGTCCGGTCGCCGCGATGGCCTTGGCCATGTACGACCAGTTGTCGTGCGGGAGGCGGACGCCCTTGGGGCGGCCGGTGGTGCCCGAGGTGTAGATGAGGGTGGCGAGCTGGTCCGCGGTGATCGCGGCCACCCGCTCCTTGACGGCCTCGGTGTGCTTCTCCAGGTACGCCTTGCCGCGCTTCTCCAGGTCGGCGAGGCTCACGACCCAGTCGTCGGTCTCGACGCCGGTGGGGTCGATGACCACGACGTGGTGGAGGTTCGGCAGCTCGGCGCGGCGCTCGACGGCCTTGGCGACCTGGGCCGCGTCCTCCGCGATCAGCACCACGGAACCGGAGTCGGACAGGATGAAGGCCGACTCCTCGGAGTTGGTCTGCGGGTAGACGGTGGTCACCGCGGCACCCGCGCACATCACACCGAGGTCGGCGAGGATCCACTCCACCCGGGTGGAGGAGGCCAGCGCGACCCGCTCCTCCGCCTGGACGCCCAGGTCGACCAGTCCGGCCGCGATGGCGTAGACGCGCTCGGAGGCCTGTTCCCAGCTGAGCGACTTCCACTCGTCCGGGCCCTGGCCGGAAGTCGACGGGACCGGGTAGCGGTAGGCCTCCGCGTCCGGAGTCCGCGCGACGCGCTCAAGGAAGAGGGTCGCCACGGAGGGCGGCCGGTTCTCGATCAGGGTCTGTGTGTCGCTCACGACGTCCTCCGGGCGGCGGCGGTGCGTTCTGGCGGTGCGTTCCTGCGTGCTAACTGGCGAGTAACCTACGAGCCGCGATCAGAGTAAGGCGCCGGGGTCCGGCGCGTAAGAGGCTGCGGGCCGCCTCTTCATACCCGGTTCATAACGAACGGGCTCACGCGCTGTCCGCACGTGAGCCCGTTCGGTGTACCTGTCAGCTAATTGGCCGATTGCCGACGGTCACTTCTTGGCCTTGCCACCCGCGGAGTCGTCGCTCGACAGTACGGCGATGAAGGCCTCCTGCGGAACCTCCACGGAGCCGACCATCTTCATCCGCTTCTTGCCTTCCTTCTGCTTCTCCAGCAGCTTCCGCTTACGGGAGATGTCGCCGCCGTAGCACTTGGCGAGGACGTCCTTGCGGATGGCGCGGATGGTCTCTCGGGCGATCACCCGGGAGCCGATCGCGGCCTGGATGGGAACCTCGAAGGCCTGCCGGGGGATGAGCTCGCGCAGCTTGGCGACGAGCCGGACGCCGTAGGCGTACGCGGCGTCCTTGTGGGTGATCGCCGAGAAGGCGTCCACCTTGTCGCCGTGCAGCAGGATGTCGACCTTCACCAGGCTGGACGCCTGCTCGCCGGTGGGCTCGTAGTCGAGGGAGGCGTAGCCGCGCGTCTTGGACTTCAGCTGGTCGAAGAAGTCGAAGACGATCTCGGCGAGGGGGAGGGTGTAGCGGATCTCCACCCGGTCCTCGGAGAGGTAGTCCATGCCGAGCAGCGTGCCGCGACGGGTCTGACAGAGCTCCATGATCGAGCCGATGAACTCGCTGGGGGCCAGGATCGTGGCCCGCACGACGGGCTCGAAGACGTCGTTGATCTTGCCTTCGGGGAACTCGCTCGGGTTGGTGACCGTGTGCTCGCTGCCGTCCTCCATGACCACGCGGTAGACCACGTTGGGGGCGGTGGCGATCAGGTCGAGGCCGAACTCCCGCTCCAGCCGCTCCCGGATCACGTCCAGGTGCAGCAGGCCGAGGAAGCCGACGCGGAAGCCGAAGCCCAGGGCCGCGGAGGTCTCCGGCTCGTAGACCAGGGCCGCGTCGTTGAGCTGCAGCTTGTCGAGCGCGTCGCGCAGCTCGGGGTAGTCAGAGCCGTCGAGCGGGTACAGGCCGGAGAAGACCATCGGCTTGGGGTCCTTGTACCCGCCGAGGGGCTCGGTGGCGCCCTTGGTCAGGCTGGTGATCGTGTCACCGACCTTGGACTGCCGGACGTCCTTCACACCGGTGATCAGGTAACCGACCTCGCCGACGCCGAGGCCGTCGGCCGCCAGCATCTCCGGCGAGTTCGTGCCGATCTCCAGCAGCTCGTGGGTGGCGCCGGTCGACATCATCTTGATGCGCTCGCGCTTGTTGAGCTGGCCGTCGACGACACGTACGTACGTCACGACACCGCGGTAGGAGTCGTAGACGGAGTCGAAGATCATCGCGCGGGCGGGGGCGTCGGCGACACCGACCGGCGCCGGCACGTTCTCGACGACCCGGTCGAGCAGCGCCTCGACGCCGAGACCCGTCTTGGCAGAGACCTTGAGCACGTCCTCGGGCTGGCAGCCGATGAGGTTGGCGAGCTCCTCGGAGAACTTCTCCGGCTGCGCGGCGGGCAGGTCGATCTTGTTCAGCACGGGAACGATCGTGAGGTCGTTCTCCATCGCGAGGTACAGGTTCGCGAGGGTCTGCGCCTCGATGCCCTGGGCCGCGTCGACGAGGAGGACCGTGCCCTCGCAGGCCGCGAGGGACCGCGAGACCTCGTAGGTGAAGTCGACGTGCCCGGGGGTGTCGATCATGTTGAGGATGTGGGTCTTGCCCTGACCCGAACCCTCCGTGGGCGCCCAGGGGAGACGGACCGCCTGGGACTTGATCGTGATGCCGCGCTCGCGCTCGATGTCCATCCGGTCGAGGTACTGGGCGCGCATCTGCCGCTGGTCGACCACCCCGGTCAGCTGGAGCATCCGGTCGGCGAGCGTGGACTTGCCATGGTCGATGTGCGCGATGATGCAGAAATTACGGATCAACGCCGGGTCGGTACGGCTCGGCTCAGGCACGTTGGTAGGAGTCGCGGGCACGCAAGGTCTCGTCTCGGGGCGATGGTCGGTTGGATATGTAGGCTCCATCGTCCCACGAGTGAGCGGCTCCGCTCGGTTTGGGCAGACGTTGCCGGCCCTGATACCGTTGACAGCTGTGTCTCGTACGCCCTCTCAGCGAAGAGGCACACCTCAGAAACAACATCGAACCTGAAAAGGCTCTTTTCGTGGCGAACATCAAGTCCCAGATCAAGCGGAACAAGACGAACGAGAAGGCGCGCCTGCGCAACAAGGCCGTCAAGTCCTCGCTCAAGACCGCGATCCGCAAGGCCCGCGAGGCCGTCGCCGCGGGTGACGTCGAGAAGGCCGTCGTGGCTTCTCGCGCCGCCTCCCGCGCGCTCGACAAGGCTGTCTCGAAGGGTGTCATCCACAAGAACGCCGCCGCCAACAAGAAGTCGGCGCTGGCCACCAAGGTTGCCGCTCTGCAGGGCTGAGCTCTGATGTAACGCCGGACGGGACCCAGCGGGCCCTCTCTCCCGCTCCCAACCGGCACCCCGGACTCGTACGCGACACGCGTTCGCCACGCGTGTACGAGCCCACCAGACGTACGGCGAAGGCCCCGCGCCCTCCTTCCCCAGGAGAACGCGGGGCCTTCGTCGTGCTCGCGGGCCCAGGCGGCGGGCCTCTGCCTACTGCCTACCGCCTACCGCCGCAGCCTGGCCGCTCGCGCGACCGTGACGACCGCCTTCTCCAGCGCGTACTCGGGGTCGTCTCCCCCGCCCTTCACGCCCGCGTCGGCCTCCGCCACCGCCCGCAGCGCCAGCGAGACGCCGTCCGGCGTCCAGCCCCGCATCTGCTGCCGCACGCGGTCGATCTTCCACGGCGGCATCCCCAGCTCCCGCGCGAGATCGGCGGGCCGGCCGCCCCGCGCGGACGACAGCTTGCCGATCGCCCGGACGCCCTGCGCCAGCGCGCTGGTGATCAGGACCGGCGGCACTCCGGTCGAGAGCGACCAGCGCAGCGCCTCCAGGGCCTCCGCCGCCCGCCCCTCCACCGCGCGGTCCGCGACGTTGAACGACGACGCCTCCGCCCGGCCCGTGTAGTACCGCCCGACGACCGCCTCGTCGATCGTCCCCTCGACGTCCGCCGTCAGCTGCGACACCGCCGACGCCAGCTCCCGCAGATCGCTGCCGATCGAGTCGACCAGCGCCTGGCACGCCTCGGGCGTCGCCGAACGCCCCAGCGCCCGGAACTCCTGCCGGACGAACGTCAGCCGCTCCGCCGGCTTCGTCGTCTTCGGACAGGCCACCTCCCGCGCGCCCGCCTTTCGCGCCGCGTCCAGGAGCCCCTTGCCCTTGGCGCCGCCCGCGTGGAGCAGCACGAGCGTGATCTCCTCGAAGGGCGCGTCGAGGTACGCCTTGACGTCCTTGATCGTGTCCGCGGACAGATCCTGCGCGTTCCGCACGACCAGCACCTTGCGCTCGGCGAAGAGCGAGGGGCTCGTCAGCTCCGCCAGCGTCCCGGGCTGGAGCTGATCGGAGGTGAGGTCCCGTACGTCCGTGTCGGCGTCGGCGGCCCGGGCGGCCGCCACCACCTCCTGGACGGCGCGGTCGAGGAGCAGGTCCTCCTGGCCCACGGCGAGCGTGACGGGGGCGAGGACGTCGTCGGTCGAATTCTTCCTGGTGGCCATCGCTCCCCAGCATCCCACGGGCCACTGACAGCGATGCCCGAGAATGGCGGGGTGAGCGAACGACACGTACTGGTACTGCCCGACCGCGACTCCGCCGAGGAGGTCGCCGAAGAACTGCCCGCGCGCTTCGGCGTCGCAGAGGAGCCCCAGCTCGTCCGGGACGCGCTGGCGGGCGAGGACGACGCCGAGGACGCGCAGTGGCTGGTGGTCGTCGAGGACCCGCGGGGCCTGCTGGACTCGGCGGCCCTGGACGAGCTGGCCGCCGAGTACGAGGGCTGGCTGGAGGCCCCGTGAGCGGGGTCACTCCCCCGGGGCGCCCGCGGCTCGGGGAGGCCGCGCAGGAGGCACGGGCAGCTCACTGAGCGCGGGCCGGCCGCGCAGGAGGCACGGGCAGCTCGCTGAGCTCGATCCCGAACAGCTCGCGGTACACCGTCCGCACCTCGTCCTCGCCGCCGAGCATCCTCTCGGTCCGCTCACCGTGCGCGTGCGTGACCAGCTTCAGTCCGCTGAGGGTGACCCTGCCCTCCTCGGTGAGCCGGGAGCAGACGAGGGAGCGGGTGAAGTGCGAGTCCGGAGAGGTGCGGTGGTACCAGGCTCCGGCCGTGAAGTCGCCGAGCACGCGCGGCCGCGTCTCCAGTCGGCAGTGCGCCCTGCCGTCCCTCAGCACGTCCAGATCCCCTTCCTCGGTCTCGACGACGCGGAACGTACCGCCCGGATCCGTCTGATCGCCCCGCTCGTCCAGCGCGAGCGGGAAGTGGCTGTGATCGCCGAACCCGACGTCCGCGAGCCACCGTTCTCCGTCCGCCTCCACCCGTACGGCCATGTGGTCGTACGGGATGCCCAGTCGGCCGCCCGGGCCGAAGCCGCGGCCCTGGAGAAGAGTGACGGCGTAGCCGAGTTCTCGCAGGAGGACGGCGAAGGTGGCGTTGATCTCGTAGCAGAACCCGCCCCTGCGGGCGCCGACCACCTTGTCGAGCAGCGCCTTCTCCTCCAGGACGATGTCCTCGCCGAGGTGGATCGACAGGTTCTCGAAGGGCACCGTTCTCAGATGCCGTAGATGGAGATCGCGCAGGGCGGCCCCATCGGGGCGTTCCGGTCGCGTGGCTCCGATGCGGCGCAGGTAGGCGTCGATGATCTCGTCCGGGACCGGTCGGGTGTCAGTGCTCATGCCGAGAGTGTGCCGGGCTTCCGTCCGACCGCCCATGAGCCTCTGGTCCTAGGCCCGTTGCCCGAGGCGCCGCCCCGGTCCGCGTCGCTACCGTGCGACCCATGAGCGATCTTGAACCGGCACGACCCCGCACCGAGCGCAAGCAGCACGTCCTCACCCTGCTGCGGCGGGACGAGGACCTCTGGGCCGCGACCGCGTCCGCCCACGGCGAACCCTGCCTGGTGCCGCTCTCGTTCGTCTGGGACACCGGTGACGCCCCGGACGGCCGGGCCGACGAGGGAACCCTGCTGCTCTGCACGAGGCGCAACAACCCCACCGCACGCAACCTCACCCCGAGCGGCGAGGTCCGCCTCAGCCTCGGCCACACCCGTGACGTGGTGCTGATCGAGGGAACGGCCGAGAAGGTGGAAGGCTCCGAGCTGCCGACGTCCTCCGCCGACGCCTTCGCGGCCAAGCTGGCCTGGGATCCCCGCGACCGGCCCGAATGGGTCTATCTCCGGATCACCCCGAGGTCGGTGAAGTCCTGGCGCGAGGTGAACGAACTGGCCGAGCGGGAGCTGATGCGCGACGGCACGTGGCTGGTCTGACCGACGCCCACCTCCCCGCCCGGTTCAGGCCGCGGGTACCGGCTCCTCCGCCGGCGCGGGCAGTTCGCGCATCCGCGGCAGCGGCGAGGGCAGCAGCCACAGCACGGCGAGTACGGCTCCGGCGGTGGCGACCCACAGGGTCGGCCGCAGCCCGACGGCCGCGCCGAGCAGGCCCCCGACCAGCGCGCCGACCGGGCGGAACCCGTGGTTGAGCGTGCGGAAGGCGCCCATCACCCGGGCCCGGACGGCGTCGGGTATGAGCGCCATCTGGAAGGACCCCGCCGCGATGTCGACGATCATGACCGCCGCGCACGAGACGAACTCGGCCGTGAACAGCAGGCCGAGGACCAGGGGTGTCGGGCCCTCCGCGAGCGGTATCAGCAGCAGGGGCACGGTGAAGCCGAGGAAGCCGAAGACGATGGACGGGCCGACGCCGAAGCGGCGTACGACCGCGCCGGCGGCCGCGGCCCCGATCAGCCCGCCGACGGCGCCCGCGCCGAGGACGGCTCCGAGCACGCCCGCGCTCAGGCCGAGTTCGGTCGTGGCGTAGAGCACGAACAGGGTGTGGAACATGTAGTTGAAGAACTGGATCGTCCCGGACGCCGCGAACAGCGCCCGCATGGACCCCGTGCGGAGGACCCAGCGCAGGCCCTCGGTGAAGTGTCCCTTGGTGACCGGTGAGGGCGGCGGTTCCACGGGCTTGATCCGGGCCAGGTAGCCGGCCGACACCAGGTAGGTGAGGGCGTCGGCGAGCAGGGCGAACGGCGCGGTGAGGAACTGCACGAGCAGCCCGCCCGCTCCCGGGCCCGCCAGCCAGGACATCGAACGGCTGCCGTTGACCAGCGAGTTCGCCTGGACGTAGCGCTCGGTGGGGACCAGCGCCACGAGCAGTGTCACGTTGCATGCCTCGAAGAGCACCGAGAGGGCGCCCACTCCGAACGCGACCGCGTAGAGCTGGCCCAGGGTGAGCATGTCGAGCAGGTACGCGGCGGGGAGGGTCAGCAGCAGGGCCGCCCGCCCGAGGTCGGCGGCGATCATGGCGCGCCGACGCCGGGCCTGCCGGTCGGCCCAGGCCCCCAGCGGAAGGTTGAGCAGCAGCGCGGGCAGCAGTTCGGCGGTCTTGAGCCAGCCCATCTCCGCGGCGTCGGCGCCCAGCACGAGCACGGCTGCCAGCGGGATCGCGATGAGGGAGATCTGGTCCCCGACGAGCGAGACGGTCTGTCCGGTCCAGTAGCGCCGGAAGGGCCGCTCACGCAGGAGCGCGGGTATGCGTTCCGCCACTCTCATCCGTCATTCCTCACTGTCACTGTCGAGAAGCTCGGGGATCTCTTCGGGAATCTCACGGTCCAGGTAGGCGATGCGCAGCACGCTGACGGGCCTCGCCTCCTCGGGCCGCAGCGACGGGTCCGACTCCCGGCCCTCGTACGGCCGCAGCAGCTCCTCGATCCGCCGGCCGAAGGCGGCCAGCTCGTCCGGCGTGAGGTAGAGCAGGGAGTCGCCGAACATCTCGGCCTCCCGCCACTTCCGCGGCAGCCTGTGCCGGTCCTCCATCGCACGCAGGACCCGCTCGAAGTAGCGCTCCGCCACCGCGCTGCTCAGCGCGTCCGCCGCCGCCGCGACCGTGGCGTCCTCACTGTCCCCCGGCCAGTCGGTGTACCGGGCCGTGGCCCGCCAGGGCTTCTCCCGCCCCCGTCCGCCGGGCGCCTCCTCCACCAGCCCGTACTTCGCGAGTATCCGCAGGTGGTACGAGCAGCTGGCGACGGACTCCCCGGTGAGCTCGGCGGCCCGGGTGGCGGTGAAGGGACCGCTTCGCCGCAGCAGGCCGACCAGCGTCAGCCGGGTCGGGTGGGCGTAGGCCCGCAGGGCGCGGGGGTCCGTGAGGCTGACGCTCCTGGGCTGTTCGTCACCGTCACTGCCTTGCGTCATCGGTTCCTCCCGCATGATGTAAAGCTATCTTTAGAAAGACTTCTTTACAAGGATCCTTTACAAGCTGCTCCCGGTCGGTACGGCCACCAGGTCCCGGCCCGACCCGGTCACCGCGATCGCTCCGTCGCGGTCCGTCCGGAGCACCTCCGCTCCGCCGTCCCGCAGCGCCTCCACCGTCCGGGGCGAGGGGTGCCCGTACGGGTTCCCGCTTCCGGTCGACACCAGCGCCAGCCTCGGCCGGACCGCGCGTATCAGCCCGGGATCCTGATGCGCGGACCCGTGGTGGGCGACCTTGAGGACGTCCACCGGCGACAGCCCGGGGTAGGCCCGCAACAGGCCCCGCTGGGCGGGAGGTTCGAGGTCGCCCAGAAGCAACACGCTCAGCCCGCCCGCCGTCCGCACCAGCAGGGTGACGCTCGCGTCGTTCGGGCCGGTGGTCTCCGGCGCCACCAGCCCCGGAGCCCCGCGCGGCCACAGCACCTGCCACTCCAGCGAGCCCAGACGCCGACGCTCCCCGACCCCGGCGCGGACCATCGGCACCCCGGCCGCCTCCGAGGTCCGCCGCACGAACGCCGCCTGCCCGCGCGGCTCTTCGAGCCCCGTCGTCTGGATCGCCCCCACCGACCGCCCGCGCAACACCCCGGGAAGTCCGGCGACATGATCCGCGTGGAAGTGCGTCAGCAGCACCAGCGGGACCCTGCGGACGCCGAGGTCGTGGAGGCAGCGGTCCACCAGCGCCGGATCGGGCCCGGCGTCCACGACCACGGCCGCGTCCCCGCCCGCCGCGAGCACGGTCGCGTCACCCTGCCCCACCTGGCACATCGCGAACACCCAGCCCGGCGGCGGCCATCCGGTGACCACCCGGGTCAACGGCGGCGGCCTCACCACCGCGAGGAGCAGCACTGCGGCCAGACCCACCGCCAACCGCCGCCGATGGGGCAGCCTCGCCGCCCCCAGCACCACCACGCCGAAGAGACCGGCCAGCATCAGCCCGCCCCACCAGCCGCCCGGCCAGTCCGTCTCGGCACCCGGCAGCGCCGCTCCCGTACGGGCCACCCCCGCGATCCACCCAGCGGGCCAGGCCGCGATCCCGGCGACCATCTCCGCCGCCGCCGGCCAGACCGGCGCGAGGGCCAGCGCGGCGAACCCGAGGACCGTGGCCGGGGCGACGGCCGGCTCCGCCAGCAGGTTGCTCGGAATCGCGACGAGGCTCACCCGTGCCGCGAAGACCGCCACGACAGGCGCGCAGACCGCCTGCGCCGCCAGGGCCGCGGCCAGTGCCTCGGCGAGCCGGTCCGGCACCCCGCGCCGCCGCAGCGCCTCGCTCCAGCGCGGTGCGATGGTGAGCAGAGCCCCGGTGGCCAGGACCGAGAGCAGGAAGCCGTAGCTCCGCGCCAGCCATGGGTCGTACAGGACGAGCAGCAGCACCGCCGCCGCGAGCGCCGGGATCAGCGATCTGCGGCGCCCGGTACCGATGGCGAGCAGGGCGACCAGTCCGCAGGCCGCGGCCCGCAGCACGCTCGGGTCGGGCCGGCAGACGATGACGAAGGCGAGGGTGAGCCCTCCGCCGATCAGCGCGGTGGACCGCAGCGGGATGCCCAGCCGAGGCGCGAGTCCCCCGCGCTCGGCCCGCATCGCGGCACTCGGCCGACCGACGAGAAGCAGGAGCACGACCGTGAGGTTGGAACCGGACACCGCCAGCAGGTGCGTGAGATCGGTCGCCTCGAAGGCGTCGCTCAGCTCCGGTTCGATGCGCGACGTGTCTCCGACGACCAGTCCCGGCAACAGCGCCCGGGCGTCCGGTTCGAGGTCTTCCGTCGCACGCCGCAGCCCCGCCCGCAGCTTCCCGGCCGTACGCTGCGCAGCGCTCGGAGCCCCCGTGATCCGCGGCGGTCCGGCCCCGTCGACCCGCAGCACCGCCGCGAACCGGTCCCCCGGCCGCGCCGGGGGCGCGAGCCGCCCCGTCAGACGCAGCCCCGTCGACGGCAGCAGCCGCAGCCACTCCCGCTGCGCGTCGCCCGCGGGCACGATCACCAGGATCGGTGTCCTGACGCGGTGGACCGCCTCTCCGGGCGCCTCGACCCGGTTCACCTCCCCGCTCAGGACGACGGAGACCGGCGCCGTCCTATCGCCCCGGATCCGGGGCCTGGTCAGTCGCGGATCGGAGGTGACCGTCACCTCCGCGCCCACCCGGGCGTACTCCCCGGCGAGGCCCGGCAACGGCCCACGTCTCAGGTCCGCCGAGTGAAGCCCGCCCGAGGCGCCGCCGGCGGCCGCGCAGAGCAGCACCGCCGCGACCGCCGCGGCCCTCAGCCGCCCACCGGGCCGCCCCGGAGACAGCACCGGCAGCATCGCCGCCCCCGCCAGGCAGAGGAGCACGCCCAGGACCACCCACCATCCGGTGGCGCCCACCGCCAGAGCGGCCGCTCCCCAGGCCGCCAGCGCCGGTGGCACGAGCCGCAGATCCGCCGGGCCCTCCTCGCCCGCTCCGCGCGGTGCGGGGTCGTCGGTCATGGCCGCACCAGCGGAGCGAGTTCGGCGAACCGGCGCTCACCGATCCCGGTGACCTCGCGCAGCTCGGCGACCGACCGGAACCCACCGCGCTCCAAGCGGTGGTCGACGATGTGCCGGGCGAGCACGGGCCCGACCCCGGGCAGGGTGTCCAGCTGCTCCACGGTGGCCGAGTTCAGGCTCAGCGGCCCCGCCCGGACACCCGCCGGACCCCCGCCACCCGCGCCCGAGACCCCACCCGCCCCCGAACCTGAACCCGGATTGTTCGGCACCGCCGGCAGGCCGACCACGACCTGTTCCCCATCGAGGAGAATCCGGGCCCGGTTGAGTCCGGTGACGTCCGTGCCCGGCCTGACCCCTCCGGCAGCCCGCAGCGCGTCCGCGACCCTCGATCCACCGGGCAGGGTCAGCACGCCCGGGCGTCGCACCTTGCCGCTCACGTCGACCACCACATCCGGTGGTGGCGGCGTCCCGGCCGCCGGCTCCGTCGGCTCCGTCGCGGACGCCACGCTCTCCGGCGGCGCCGCGCGCACGACCTCCGGCGCCTTGACGACCTCCGGCCGCCCCGCCCAGAAGGAGCGTCCGGCGAGGCCCGCGGCCACGACCAGGACCACGGCCAGCGCGGCCAGTGTCCTCGGTTCGAGGCCGCATCTGGACCGCACCCATACCGGCAGCCGATCGCTGAGCGCGAGCCTCAGCCGCTCCCGCCTCCCGGGCGCCGCTTCCGTCTCCCCCACCCCGGGCGCCGCCACGGCCTCCGACACGCCCCGCCCCACGGCCGGCACCGGTTCGGCCCGCGGTACCGGTCCCGAACGCGGTACCGGTTCGGCCCGCGGTACCGAATCGGCAGGCGCTACCGGTCCCGAAGGCGGCACCGGTTCGGCGGGCGCGGCGGCCGAGGGGAAGAGCGCCTCTCCTCGTCGTCGTACGGCGGCGCGTTTCGCCGCGATCGCGTGTCTCCCGCGAGGCGAACCCCGCCCGCCGACACGGGTCCGGCCGTCCGAACCCGGCCCGCGGCCGGGGCCGCTGGAAGGGCCCGCCCGCCTCGCCGAGGGCGTGGCCGACGACGTCGTCGCCCGCTCTGCCGCCTCGTCCGTGGGTGTGCTGTCGTCTGCCGCGATGTCCGTGTGAAGAGCCATGGACAGGACGGTAGGCACATCTGTCCGAACCCGCCGAGACGCCTCGATTTCCGTGGATGAGCGCTCAGTTGGGGAAAAACCCGTCACTCACACGAGGGAACGCCTGGTTCAGCGGGGCGAGACGACGACGGCGAGCAGCCCGGGTCCTGTGTGCGCTCCGATCACCGCGCCCACTTCGCTGACCTGCAACTCGGCGATGCCCGGCACCCGTTCCCGCAGCCGGTCGGCGAGGACGGCGGCCCGCTCGGGCGCGGAGAGATGGTGCACCGCGATGTCCACAGCGCCGGAGCCCGCCCTCTCCACGGCGATCTCCTCGAGTCGGGCGATGGCCTTCGACGCCGTCCGCACCTTCTCCCGCAGCTCGATCCTCCCCCCGTCGAGCTGGAGCAGCGGCTTCACCGCGAGCGCCGAGCCGAGCAGCGCCTGCGCGGCACCGATCCGCCCGCCCCTGCGGAGGTAGTCGAGGGTGTCGACGTAGAAGAAGGCGGAGGTTCCGGCCGCCCGCTTCTCCGCTGCGGCGACCGCCTCGTCCAGGGAGCCGCCGGCGTCCACGGCCTCGGCCGCGGCGAGCGCGCAGAAGCCGAGCGCCATCCCCACCATCCGCGTGTCGACCACGCGGACCGGGACGGGGGCGTCCTTGGCCGCGAGCACGGCGGCGTCGTACGTACCGGAGAACTCGCCGGAGAGATGGAGCGAGACGACGCCCCGCGCGCCTGCCTCGGCGGCGGCGCGGTAGGTCTCCGCGAAGACCTCGGGGCCGGGTCGTGAGGTGGTCACCGGCCGGCGCTTCTGGAGCGCCTGTGCCAGTGAGCGGGCCGAGACCTCGGTCCCCTCCTCAAGGGCCTGGTCACCGATGACGACGGTGAGCGGGACCGCGGTGATGCTGTGCCGCTCCATCGCCTGGGGTGGCAGGTAGGCCGTGGAATCGGTGACGATCGCGACATGCCGGGACATGAGCGGGAGGTTACCCGCAGGGGCGCCCGCATGGCAGCCCGGGCCCCGCTCGCCGATCATCCGGATCGCCTTCGAACGACCGGCGCGGGCCCTCCGGACCCGCCGGGAAGGCCGACGGCGTCAGTTGGTGGTCTCGGGCCGTGCCGACTTCTCCCACGGGTAGGCGGCAAGGCGCGGATCGCGCGCCGTGATCGCCGGCGGCGGCTCCTGCTGCCCCTGGGCCTGCCCACCGGCGGCCTGCGCCTCCGGGCGCGGCCCGGCCGCCTCCGCCTCGGCGGGCCACACCTGCCCCCGCTCGGCGCCCGGCGCGGCGGCTCCGGCGTCGGGCCACGAGAAGTCGTCCGCCGCGGGGTCCTGCGCGGCGGGCTCCGACCAGTGCCGCAGCGCGCCCGCCTCCATGTCGATCTGCTGGCTCAGCGAGGACAGGTCGTCCTCCGCGAACTTCCGCGCCCGGTCCCTGGCCGCCCAGCGGAGCGAGTCGGCGGACTGCGTGATCTGCTCGGTCCGCGTCCGCAGGTCGGTGAGCTGCCCCGCCACCCGCGCGCGGTCCGGCTCCCGCTCCAGCCGCTTGAGATCCTCGTCCAGCTCCTGGCCGTGGGCGCTCAGCCGGCGGAAGAGGTCGAGGGACTCCCTCAGCGAGGCGTCCTCGGCGACGCCCGCCTGGAGGGCGTCCTGGGTCGCGCGCATCGAGGTGCGCAGGGAGAGCCGCAGCTGGGCCAGCTCACCGGCGACCCCGCCCTGCCCATAGCTCTTGGCGCGCAGGGTCGTGTCCTCGACCGTCCGCCGGGCCTGGTTGATGGTCCGGTCGACGCCGCGCTTGGCGGCCTTGACCACCTTCACGGTCGCGTAGACCCCCAGCGCCACGAAGGCGAAGAAGAGCAGCGCCATGATCACAATCGCGGCTTCCATGTCCGCCCCTCCGGCGTGGGTCGAGTTCCCTCGGTTGTCGTTCTTCCACGGTAAACGGAACGGGCAGGCCGAGGGTTCCATCGGAACCCTCAACCTGCCCTTAGGGGATGCCCCCTATGCCGCCGTCGCCGCCGTGACCGGCGGCGACGGGCAGGGCCTGGTCAGGCGACGATGTTGACCAGCTTAGGGGGGCGCACCATCACCATTGGGTTCTCCGCAGATAGGGAG
>NZ_JBEZNW010000029.1:0-91940 GCF_040653355.1 Streptomyces sp. NPDC047971
AAGAACTGGAAGATCCTGCGCGACTGCCGCCAGAAAGGCGACGGCCTCCACCATGCCGTCCAGGCCGTCGCCGCCATGCACAACCTCGCCATGACGCGGTGAACCAGCAGGTCAAACGCCATTCAGGCCTGCCCGAGGCCAACCTTCTGCAACACCCTTTAGGGCGTGTGTCGAAAGTCCCGCCTGCCCCGCGACGCCTGGCACGCGCGCTCGCCGCGTTGTCGGGATCACCCGAGCACGCCCGGTACGAGGGCGACCCTCCGCCTTGCGACCGCACATGCCAGACGCCGCGGGGCCCGCCCTCCGGGCGGACGGCGCCACTTTCGGAACACCTAGAGGACGTCCCGACACCTCCGCCCGTCCGCCGCGGCGGCCCGCCCGACACCCCGCCCCGCTGAGCTGTCAGCGGAACCCCCGTGCCCCGCCGCCACCCCATCGGGCAGCATGGGCCCATGTCCGTACTGACGCGCGACGAAGCGCAGACCCGTGCCCAGCTCCTCGACGTCCAGCACTACACGGTCGACCTCGACCTCACCACCGGCGACGAGACCTTCGAATCGACCACCCTGATCCGGTTCACCACCCGCACCGCCGGGGACACCTTCGTCGAGCTGAAGCCCGTCACCCTCCGCTCCGTCACCCTCGACGGCACCCCCCTCGACCCCGCGGCGCTCGTCGAGAACCGGCTGCCCCTCACCGGCCTCGCCGCCGGCGAGCACGAGCTGCGCGTCGAGGCCCGGATGCGGTACTCCCGCACCGGCGAGGGAATGCACCGCTTCACGGACCCCACCGACGGCGAGTCGTACGTCTACACCCAGCTCTTCATGGACGACGTCCAGCGCGTCTTCGCCGCCTTCGACCAGCCCGACCTCAAGGCCGTCTTCGACATGAGCGTCACGGCACCCGAAGGCTGGACCGTCCTCGCCAACGGCATCACCGAGAAGCAGGCCGACGGCCGCTGGAAGGCCGCCACCACCCCGCTGCTCTCCACCTACTTCGTCTGCGTCGCCGCCGGACCCTGGCACTCGATCCGCACCGAACATGCCGGACTGCCCTTCGGCATCCACTGCCGCCGCTCCCTCGCGCCCTACCTCGACGCCGACGCCGACGAGATCCTCGACATCACCAGGGCCTGCTTCGACCGCTTCCACGAGAAGTTCGAGGAGCCCTACCCCTTCGACTCCTACGACCAGGCGTTCGTCCCCGAGTTCAACGCCGGCGCCATGGAGAACCCCGGCCTCGTCACCTTCCGCGACGAATTCGTCTACCGCTCCGCCGTCACCGTCACCGAACGCCAGACCCGCGCCATGGTCATCGCCCACGAGATGGCCCACATGTGGTTCGGCGACCTCGTCACCCTGCGCTGGTGGGACGACATCTGGCTGAACGAGTCCTTCGCCGAGTACATGGGCTACCAGACCGTCAACGAAGCCTGCGCCGACCGCTTCCCCGACACCTGGATCGACTTCGGCATCGAGCGCAAGGCATGGGGCTACGACGCCGACCAGCGCCCCTCCACCCACCCCGTCGCCCCCGACCCGGACGCCGTCCCCGACACCGCCTCCGCGCTCCTCAACTTCGACGGCATCTCCTACGCCAAGGGCGCGTCCGCCCTGCGCCAGCTCGTCGCCTGGATGGGGGAGAAGGACTTCCTCACCGGCATCAACACCCACTTCAAGCGCCACCGGTTCGGCAACGCCACCCTCGCCGACTTCATCGACAACCTCGCCTCCGCCACCGACCGCGACGTCCACGCCTGGGCCGAGCAGTGGCTGCGCACCACCGGCGTCGACACCCTCACCCCCGCCCTCGGCGGCAACGAGACCCGCGCCACCCTCACCGTGCGCCACGACGGCAGCCGCCCGCACCGCATCTCCGTCGGCGTCTACGACAAGGACCTCGTCGACGGCCGCCGACTCGTCCCGCGCGACCGCCTCGACATCGACGTCCCGCAGACCGAACCCGTCGAACTCCCCGGCACCCGCCCCGCCCTCGTCGTCCTCAACGACGGCGACCTCACCTACGCCAAGGTCCGCCTCGACGAGACCTCGCTGGAGAACGCCCTGCGCACCCTCTCCGGCATCCCCGAGGCCCTCACCCGCGCCCTCGTCTGGAACAGCCTGCGCGACATGGTCCGCGACGGCGAACTGCAGCCCTCCGCCTACCTGGAGACCGCCCTCGCCCACCTCCCCGAGGAGAGCGACCTCGCCATCGTGCAGGGCGTCCTCGCCTTCGCCCGCGCCCAGATCGCCGACCGGTACATCTCCGCCGAGGAGCGCCCCGCGGCACTGGCCCTGCTCACCGGCCTCGCCCGCGACCTCCTGCGCCGCACCGAGGACGGCGACAACCCCGGACTGCGCCTGACGGCCGTCCGCACCTTCATCAGCTCCGCCACCCAGCCCGACACCATCGCCGGCTGGCTCGCCGACGGAACCGTCCCCGGCGGCCCCGAGATCGACCCGGAACTGCGCTGGCGCATCCTCGCCCGGCTCGCCGCGCTCGGCGCGATCGACGAGACGGGAATCGACACCGAGCTGGAGCGCGACCCCAGCGCCACCGGCCAGGAAGGCGCGGCACGCTGTCGCGCCGCCCTGCCGAACGCGGAGGCGAAGGCGGCGGCCTGGTCCCGCCTCTTCGACTCGGACGACCTGTCCAACTACCTGTTCACCGCGACCGCCCAGGGCTTCTGGCAGCCCGAACAGGCCGAACTCGTACAGGAGTACGTCAGCCGCTTCTACCCCGACGCCACCGCCCTCGGCGCCCGCCGCGGCCCCGCCATGGCCGAGGCCGCGGGCCGCTACGCCTTCCCGTCCTACGCCATCGACGCCGAGTCCCTGGCCCTGGGCGAGGAACACCTGAAGGACGAAGCCCTGACCCCCGCCCTCCACCGCAAGCTGGTGGACCAACTCGACGACCTCCGCCGCGCCCTGAAGGTCCGCCGGCCCTGACACCCGGGGACCCGCCCCGACCCCCCTAAACACGAGACAGGGGCCCTGTCAAGGGCCCCTGTCCCTCGTTCGGGTTGCGTACCACCACTCGGCGGACAAACCCACAGAACCCCCGGCAGGGTGGTGCCATGTGTGCCGCGCCCACCCCACCGCTCGCCGGGGGCCCCATGGGGCCGACCGCGATGCGACCCCTCCTGGACACCGTCCTCGACGCCCTGCGCGAAGGCGCCGACGCCCGCCCCGGCCCCATCCCGCCCGGCGGCCCGGACACGGTCGCGGCCCAGGTCAGGGACGCACTGGGGGAAGCGCTCCCCGAGACCGGCACCGACCCCACCACCACCCTCCACACCCTCGTCCGCGCCCTCGCGGCCGGCGCGGCCGACCCCGCCCACCCCCTCTGCGCCGCCCACCTCCACACCCCACCCCTCGCGCTCGCCGCCGCCGCCGACCTCGCCGCCTGCGCGCTCAACCCCTCCATGGACTCCTGGGACCAGGCACCCGCCGCCTCCGCCCTGGAGACCCTGGTCACCGAAGCCCTCGCCAAGACCGCGTACCCCACCGCGCCCCACCCCGACGCCCTCGTCACCACCGGCGGCACCGAGTCCAACCAACTCGCCCTCCTCCTCGCCCGCGAACGCCACGGCCCCGGCCACCCCCTCCAGACCGTCGTCGGCGCCAACGCCCACCACTCCTTCCACCGCGCCGCCTGGCTCCTCGGCCTGCCCGAGCCCGTCACCGTGCCCACCCCCAACGGCACCCTCGACCCCGTCGCCCTCGACGAGGCCCTCACCGACCTCCACGGCCCCCTCCTCGTCGCCGCGACCGCGGGAACGACCGACACCGGCCGCATCGACCCGCTCCCCGAGATCGCCACGCTCTGCGAGGCCCACCACGCCGACCTCCACGTCGACGCGGCCTACGGCGGAGCCGCCCTCTTCAGCGACACCCACCGCCCCCTCCTCGCCGGCCTCGACCGAGCCCGCTCCATCACGCTCGACCTGCACAAACTCGGCTGGCAGCCCGTCGCCGCCGGACTCCTCGCCGTCCGCGACGCGACCGACCTCACCCCCCTCGGCCACACCGCCGACTACCTCAACGCCGACGACGACACCGAGGCCGGCCTCCCCGACCTCCTCGGCCGCTCCCTGCGCACCACCCGCCGCCCCGACATCCTCAAGATCGCCGTCACCCTGCGCGCCCTCGGCCGCACCGGACTCGGCGCACTCGTCGACCGCGTCTGCGCACTCGCCCACCACCTCGCCGACCTCGTCGACAAGGCCCCCGGCCTCGAACTCTACGAGCGCCCCACCCTGACCACCGTCCTCCTCCGGCCCAGGGACGCCGACGACACCACCGTCGCCGCGATCCGCCGCACCCTCCTCCACGAAGGCCGCGCCGTCCTCGGCCGAGCCCACGAGGACGGCCGGCTCTGGCTCAAAGCCACCCTGCTCAACCCCCACACCACCCCCCGCGACCTCGAAGAACTCCTCACCCGCGTAGAAGCCCTGACGGAAGGCAGCACCGACCGATGACGGCCAGCACCCCCCAGCGAGACCCCGACCAGACCCACGACCTGGTGGGCATCGGCATCGGTCCCTTCAACCTCTCCCTCGCCGCGCTGGCCCACGGCATCCCCCACGGCCTCTCGACCGCCTTCTTCGAACAGAACCCCGCCTTCCACTGGCACCCCGGCCTCCTCATCGAAGGCGCCACCCTCCAGGTCCCCTTCCTCGCCGACCTGGTCACCCTCGCCGACCCCGCCAGCCCCTGGTCCTTCCTCAGCTACCTCCGCAGCCGCGACCGGCTCTTCCCCTTCTACTTCGCCGAGAAGTTCCACATCCACCGCGCCGAATACGACGCCTACTGCCGCTGGGTCAGCACCCACCTCCCCGGACTCCACTTCGGCCACCAGGTCGACGCCGTCCGCTGGAACCCCGAACGCACCCTGTTCGAAGTCGACTTCACCCAGCTCGACACGGACGGCGAAGCCGAGGCACTGGGCCGCGCCTACACCAGGAACGTCGTCCTCGGCGTCGGCACCGAGCCCTACGTCCCCGAACCGCTGAAGCCCCTCGCCACCGCCCCGAACGTCCCCGTCATCCACTCCGCGGACTACCTCGACCACCGCGAACGGCTCCTCACCGCCGACCACATCACCGTCATCGGCTCCGGCCAGTCAGGAGCCGAGATCTTCCTCGACCTCCTCAGAGCCCGGCCCACGGGCGCCGAGAGAATCCACTGGCTGGCACGGACCGAAGCCTTCGCGCCGATGGAGTACTCCAAACTCGGCCTCGAACACTTCACCCCCGACTACACCCGCTACTTCCACTCCCTCCCCGAACCCGTCCGCAACGAACTCGTGCCCCGCCAATGGCAGTTGCACAAGGGCATCGACACCGACACCATCACCGCCATCCACGAGGAGCTCTACCGGCGCACCCTGAACGGCGGCTGGCCCGACGCCGTCCTCACCCCCGGCGTCCAGGTCCGCACCGCCGGCCGAGTGGCCACCACCAAGGTGGAACTCCACCTGGAACACCTCCAGGAAGGCAGCCGCTCCCGCCTCACCACCGACGCGGTCGTCCTCGCCACCGGCTACCAGGAACGCCCCCTCGGCCGGATGCTCGCCGGCCTCGACCCGTACACCCGCCACGACTCCGCGGGCCGGCCCAGGATCGACAGCGAGTTCCGGCTCGTCCTCGACGACTCCGTCACCGGCTCCGTCTACGTCCAGAACGCCGAGAAACACACCCACGGCGTCGGCGCCCCCGACCTCGGGCTCGCCGCCTGGCGCAGCGCCACCATCCTCAACTCGCTCACCGGCGAAGAGCCCTACCCGCTACCACGCCGCACCGCCTTCACCAGCTTCGGCCTCGAACGGCGAGAGACGCCACGCATCCCGGCCCAGGGCCAGGCGCTGACGCCTCTCACACAGAGCTGAACCACCCCGGTCAGAACACCGGCACACCCTCCCGGGTCAGCCTCCAGTCCACCGACGCGAACTGGCCCGGGTCGATCGACCCCTTCGCCTTCACCCACTGAATGATCGTGTTCCGGATCTCATCCGAGTTCGCCCACACCTGCTTGGCGTTCGCGACATGCGGGAACGCGCCACCACCACTGGCCCGGTAGTTGTTCACCGCGAGCACGAACCGCGCCGCCGGATCGATCGGCCCGCCACCGAAGGACAGGTTCACGATCCGCGACCCGGCCGGCTTCGCGATGTCGATCTCGTACGTCACCCCGTACACGGCGTCGTAGTTGTAGTCCGGCGTACCGTCCGCGTTCGTCAGCTTCGCGGTGTCCACCGGAGCCCCCGCCGGCGTCTGCACGTAGTACCGCGCGGAGAACTCCAGATAGTCCTTGATCTGGGCACCGGTCAGAACCCGGGCCTCCAGAGTGTTCTCGAAGACGTACAGCCCCGCCGCGTCCCTGATCGTGACCTGCCCCGCCGGAATCGCCGCCGTACGAGAGAAGCACGACGCCTGCGAGAGCACCGGCAGGGCCGCGTACTCGCCACCCGCCAGCGCCGCCCTCACCGTCTCGGCCTGCACATGGTTGATCAGATCGATGATCGGCTCGTCCTTCCACGGCGCCTCCACCGTGGCCATGGTCGCGGTGGAGGTGCCGATGACCTGGTTGACGTACGCGACCACCTTCGCGTGCTCGTCGGACAGCAGCCCGACGATCTCCGGATCCTCCTCCACCGTGTTGGAGTTCAGCACCTGGGCGCCGACCTTCTCGACCACCCAGCGGCCCTTCTCCCACACCAAGTCGAAGTCGAAGAGGGTCAGGCGCTGCCCCCACTTCAACGGCTCGGACAGCACGACGTCCTTGCCGGTCTCCTTGTTCCTCACCCGGTACTCGGGGATCTCGGTGTGGGCATGCCCCACCAGGATCGCGTCGATCCCCGGGACCTGCTCCGCCACCAGCCCGGCCGCGTTCTCGATGTGGGGAAGCTGGTCACCGTACGAGGACGTGCCACTGGAACCGCTGTGCGCCGACACCACCACCACGTCCGCACCCATCGAACGCAGCTTCGGCACCCACTTCGCCGCCTGCTCCTCCAGCCCCGGAAAGACCATCCTGCCGCTGACGTTCGCCTTGTCCCAGATGGCGATGCCCGGGTTCGTCAGACCGAGCACCGCCACCCGCACATCCCGGCCGTGTGGAGTCCGCAGCCGATGCATGCTGTACGGAGGGAACGCCGGCCGCAGCGTCTTCGCGTCGAGCGCGTTCGCACCGAGCAGCGGGAAGTCGCACTGCTCCTCGAACTTCCGCAGCACCGGGATGCCGTAGTTGAACTCGTGATTGCCGAGGGCCGCGGCGTCGTAGCCGATCGCGTTCATCGCCTGCGCCATGGGATGCACGGGCCCCCGCCGGGCGGTGATCGGATCCACCTTGGCGTAGTAGTACGACAACTGCGTGCCCTGGATGGTGTCACCGGCGTCGATCAGGAGCGTGTTGCGCTTCCCCTTCGCCTTGCGCACCTCCTCGACCAGGGTGGAGATCTTCGCGAGACCGACGTCGTTGTGCGCCTTGTCGTCGAACTCCTTGTCCGTGAAGTAGTCCCAGTTGAAGACGTTCCCGTGCAGATCGGTCGTGCCCATCACGGTGAAGGAGTACCGCTTCGCCGGCCGGTGGCCAGGGCCGTGGGCCTGCGCCGGGGCGACGGCCACCCCCGTGGCCACAGCGGCTCCGGCTCCGACGGCGACGGAGCTCTCCAGAAACGTCCGACGGTTCAGCGGCATGTGTTCTCCTCGGTCCAGTGGTGCACAACGCGCGTAGATTCTGGCCCACCCGCCACTCGGACAACAGAGCTTTCGGGTTACGGAGTGGGAAAGTGTTCGGCAGGAGCCCAACCGACCACCCGGCACCAGGGAGCCAGAAAATGACGACCCCCCACCCCACCCCCGAAGCACCCCACGTCGCCGTCCGCGGAGAAGCACACCTCGACGTCGACCCCGAAGTCGCCCGCATCACCATCACCGTCAGCGCCCGCGGCACCGACCGATCAACCACCCTCGCCGACCTCACCCGCCGCAACACACGCGCCCTCGACCTCGCCAAGACCTACGGCGACGCCATCGAGAAACTGGAGACCGGCACCTTCTCCATCACCCCCGAACCAGGAAAACACGGCCGCGGCGAACGCATCCGCGCCTACCACGGCCGCGTCCACCTCACCGTCGAACTCTCCGACTTCACCGCCCTCGGCGAACTCACCACCCGCCTCGCCGACCTCGACCTGACCCGCGTCGACGGCCCCTGGTGGGACCTGCGCCCCGACTCACCCGCCTACGCCCGAGCCCGCCACACCGCGGTCACCGAAGCCGTCCAGCGCGCCCGCGCCTACGCGGACGCCCTCGGCACCACCCTCACCGCCCTCCTCGAACTCTCCGACACCGGCCTCGTCCCACCCCCCACCCCACTCGGCGGCATGCGCATGGCCTTCGCCGCCGAGTCCACCGACGCACCCCCACCCCTCGACCTGGAACCCCAGCGCCAGACCGTCACCGCCGAAGTCACCGCCCGCTTCACCATGGCCCCACCCACCCTCTGAACCACCCCCGAAACGCTCATCGGAGCACCCGCCCGCACAGATTCAAGACTTGTCAATAGCCCTTCACCCAAAGGTTGTTGAACAGTCATGCCCAGCCACCTCTCTACCCACCGGTAAGCCCTAGGCTCGAACCATGCGCCGAGCAAAGATCGTCTGCACCCTGGGCCCCGCCACCGACACATACGACCAGATCAAGGCACTGGTCGAAGCCGGCATGGACGTCGCCCGACTCAACCTCAGCCACGGCAGCTACGCCGAACACGAGGAGCGCTACCAGCACGTCCGCAAAGCCTCCGACGAAACCGGCCGCAGCATCGGCGTCCTCGCCGACCTTCAAGGCCCGAAGATCCGCCTCGGCCGCTTCCGCGAAGGCCCCGTACTCCTTGAACGCGGAGACGACTTCACCATCACCGTCGAACCCGTCGAAGGCGACCGCCACATCTGCGGCACCACCTACGAAGGACTCGCCACCGACGTCACCACCGGCGAACGCATCCTCGTCGACGACGGACGCGTCACCCTCGAAGTCACCTCCGTCGACGGACCCCGCGTCCACACCCGCGTCGTCGAAGGCGGCATGGTCTCCGACAACAAGGGCCTCAACCTCCCCGGCGTCGCCGTCTCCGTCCCCGCCCTCTCCGACAAGGACATCGACGACCTCCGCTGGGCCCTGCGCACCGGAGCCGACGTCATCGCCCTCTCCTTCGTCCGCAGCGGCCGCGACATCGACGACGTCCACCGCATCATGGACGAGGAAGGCCGCCGCCTCCCCGTCATCGCCAAGATCGAGAAGCCCCAGGCCGTCGAGAACATCGACGACATCGTCGCCGCCTTCGACGGCATCATGGTCGCCCGCGGCGACCTCGGCGTCGAAATGCCCCTCGAACAGGTCCCCATCGTCCAAAAGCGCGCCATCAAACTCGCCAAGCGCAACGCCAAACCCGTCATCGTCGCCACCCAGATGCTCGACTCGATGATCGACAACTCCCGCCCCACACGCGCCGAAGCCAGCGACGTCGCCAACGCCGTCATCGACGGCACCGACGCCGTCATGCTCTCCGGCGAAACCAGCGTCGGCAAATACCCCATCGACACCGTCCGCACCATGGGCCGAATCGTCGAAGCCGCCGAAGAAGACGTCCTCGCCAAGGGCCTCCCCCCACTCACCGAACGCAACAAGCCCCGCACCCAAGGCGGAGCCGTCGCCCGCGCCGCAGCCGAAATGGGCGACTTCCTCGGCGCCAAATTCCTCGTCGCCTTCACCCAGTCCGGCGACACCGTCAAACGCCTCTCCCGCTACCGCTCACCCATCCCCCTGCTCGCCTTCACCCCCGACCCCGCCACCCGCTCCCAGCTCAACCTCACCTGGGGCGTCGAAACCTTCCTCGGCCCCCACGTCGACTCCACCGACGCCATGGTCGCCCAGGTCGACGAAGAACTCCTCCGCATCGGACGCTGCCGCAAGGGCGACATCGTCGTCATCACCGCCGGCTCCCCACCCGGCGTCCCCGGCTCCACCAACCTCGTCCGTGTCCACCACATCGGCGAGGACGACAGCCCGAAGGAGTGACCACGGCGGCCCCGTCGCTCCACGACTCCCACGTCGTACCGCGAAGGTGACGCCATGTCACACCACCTCAGCGGACCCCACCTGCGCTCCCCGATGGACGACGCCCGCCTGGACCTCACCGACCTCTTCGCCTTCACCGTCCCCGGCGGGCGCACCGCGCTCATCATGAACGTCAACCCGATCGCACCCACCGGGGGCACCGCGTTCCACCCCGACGCCGTCTACCGCATCAACATCGACACCGACGGCGACGACCAGGCCGACATCGCCTACAGCTTCACCTTCTCCGACCCCGCCGACGACGGCGAGCAGACCCTCACCCTCCACCGCGCCACCGGAACCGAAGCCCGCGCCCACGAAGCCGCCGGCACCCCCCTCTTCACCGACGTCCCCGTCTCCTTCGGCCGCGAACTCTCCGTCACCGAAGCCGACGGCTACAAAGTCTCCGCCGGACTGCGCAGCGACCCCTTCTTCGCCGACCTCGACGGCATCCTCGCCGACTTCAACTGGACCGGCACCGACTGGGGCGCCGACAAGAACGTCTTCGGCATCTCCCTCGAAGTACCCGAAGGCGCCCTCGGCGACAACCCCAGGATCGGCGTCTGGGCCCGCGTCAGCCTCCACACCGACGGCGAACTGAAGTCCGTCGACCGGGGCGCCCACCCCTCCCTCACCGCGTACTTCAACGCCGACGAGGCCAAGGACGCCTACAACGCGGGAGAACCGGCCGACGACGTGGCCACCTACCTCGAACCCTGGAAGGCCACCCTCGCCCACACCGGCGGCTACGCCCCCGCCGCGGCGGAAGAGGCACTGCGGACCGTCCTCCCGGACATCCTCCGCTACGACCGCACCAAGCCGGCCGCCTACCCCAACGGCCGGACCCTGACGGACGACGTCACCTCGGCCCGACTGGCGATGATCTCGGGCGGCAAGGTCACCTCGGACCACATCGGCCCCCACGCGGACCTGCTGCCGCACTTCCCGTACCTGGGGACGCCGCACTGACGCGAGAGCGGGGGCTCAGCGCTTGGGCCCCACGTGCCGGTCCATGAGGGCGACGGAGGCTTTGCGGGCGACGGAGATGTTCTGCGCGGTGCGCGACTGGTTGGCCGCCTTCCACTCGACACCGACGCGGTCCAGGGCGGCGGTGAGGAGCCCGATGATGTCGGGGGACGAGTTGGTGAAGAAGTAGCGGGGGTACTCGTACCGCTTCACCCGGCCCCCGATGGCCTTCTCCGTCCAGTTGACGATCCTGCATCCATCGGAATGGATGAGCCCGCGGATGAACGCCCAGGGGTGCGCGTCGACGATCGTCTGTTGCCAGGGTTCGAGGACGATGGGGCGCTCGTGTTTCCTGCCGGTGCCGTGCTGGGGGAAGAGACACTTCCAATGGCGGCCGTAGCTGGTGACCATGACGCATCCCTGTTTCTGCAGGATGCAGACGCTTCCGGTGGGGCGTACGGCCAGGATCGCCGCGCGGCACGCCTCGATCAGCCCCGGCCAGGCGTCCGCGCAGGCGATGCGGAGGTGGTGGCCGCCTCGGGGGTGGTCGCTGATACAGCCGTCGCCGAGATAGAGCCCGAGGAGATACGCGTACATCGAAGGGTCGTCAGGAGCTCCGGGCAGCGGTCGGCATCTCTCGCACGGCGCGGCCTGCGCGTTGATCCGGGGGAGAGGCTCGATGCGGGACTTCCAGGCGCGTAACGCGGCTCGGGAGATGCCCGTCTGTTTGCTGACGGAGTTGAGGCTGCGGCCTTCGGCGGCGAGAGCCAGGGCGTGTTTGCGCGTCTCAAGGTCGTACATGATTGCGAGCGTCGCCGAGATGTGCTGGCAATCGTGACGCCTGGACGGGTGTTCACTGATGTGAGTGAACAATGATCACGCGATCGTGACCTTGGAATCGTAGGAAAAGTGCCCCGGGTCGGACTCGAACCGACACTGTGTGGGTTTTGAATCCACTGCCTGCTGCCAATTGGGCTACCGGGGCCCGCGAAATCAAAGGTTGTCCATGACCCGCTGCGCGTCCACCATACCGCAGCTAGGTAGGCTCATGGGGAGCAGTTTGCCCCGCAACGAGGAGCCCCCGTGACCGCCCCCGAGTCGCCCCAGCCCGCCGACGACGCCGACGCGTCGCACGTCCCGCCGCTGACGACCCGTGTCGTCATCGCCGAGGACGAGGCCCTCATCCGCCTCGATCTCAAAGAGATGCTCGAAGAGGAGGGGTACTCGGTCGTCGGCGAGGCCGGCGACGGTGCCCGGGCCGTCGAGCTCGCGCGGGAGCACCGCCCCGATCTCGTCATCCTCGATGTGAAGATGCCCGTGCTGGACGGGATCTCCGCGGCGGAGAAGATCGCGGGGGAGTCCATCGCGCCCGTCCTGATGCTCACCGCGTTCTCGCAGCGGGACCTGGTCGAGCGGGCGCGGGACGCGGGTGCCATGGCGTATCTCGTGAAGCCGTTCAGCAAGAGCGACGTCGTGCCGGCGATCGAGATGGCGGTGTCGCGGTTCGCCGAGTTGCGGGCGTTGGAGCAGGAGGTCGCCGATCTCTCCCAGCGGCTGGAGACGCGGAAGCTGGTGGACCGGGCGAAGAGCATTCTGCAGACGCAGTACGGCCTGACGGAGCCGGCCGCGTTCCGGTGGATCCAGAAGACGTCCATGGACCGTCGGATGTCGATGCAGCAGGTTGCCGAGGCGGTCATCGAGGACGCCGAGGAGAAGAAGGCGGCGAAGGGGCAGTAGCGGTCCCGTCGCCGGAGGACAGGAGAAGGCCCGCCCCACAACGCTGTGGGGCGGGCCTTCCGTCCGTGGTGCGGCTTGCTTACTCCTCGCCGAGGTAGGTCTTGCGGACCTCGTCGTCGACCAGGAGGTCCTGGCCGGTGCCGGAGAGCTTGATGGAGCCGACTTCGAGGACGTACCCGTAGTCCGCCAGGGAGAGGGCGGCCTGCGCGTTCTGCTCGATGAGGAGGATGGTCATGCCCTCTGCCTTGAGCGTGGCGATGGTCTCCATGATCTTCTGCATCATGATCGGGGAGAGGCCCATCGACGGCTCGTCGAGCATGAGGAGCTTGGGCTGGGACATGAGGGCCCGGCCCATCGCCAGCATCTGCTGCTCACCGCCGGAGAGGGTGCCGGCGGCCTGCTTGCGACGCTCGCCCAGGATGGGGAAGAGGTCGTAGGCGCGCTGGACGTCCCGCTCGATGCCGTCCTTGTCCTTGCGGAGGAAGGCGCCGAGCTGGAGGTTCTCGGCGATGCTCAGCTTCGGGAAGATGTGGCGGCCCTCGGGGGAGTGGGCCATGCCGAGGGAGACCACTTTGTGGGCGGGGATGCCGTTGAGCACCTGGCCGTCGAAGGTGATCTTTCCGCTGGTGGGCTTGATGAGGCCCGAGAGGGTGCGCAGGGTGGTGGTCTTGCCTGCGCCGTTGGTGCCGATGAGGCTGACGACCTGACCGGCCTCGACGGAGAAGGAGATGCCCTTGACGGCCTCGATCTTGCCGTAGGCGACCCTGAGGTCTTCGACCTCGAGAAGTGCGGTCACTTGGAGTCTCCTTCGGTGGTGCTTTCCGCTGCCGGGGCGTCGTCGGCCTCGGTGGCGTCGTCGGCCGCGGGGGCTTCGGGCGCCTCGTCGGCCTCGGCGTCGTCGGCGGGAGCGTCGGTGGCGGGGGCCTGGTCGGCTTCCGTCTCCTCGGCTTCCGTCGCGGTGGTTGCCTCGGCTTCGGCGTGTGCTTCCGCGGCCTCGACCTCGGCGACCTCTTCGGCGCCCGGCGCGCCCTCGAACGGGGTGCCGAGGTAGGCCGCGACGACGCGTTCGTCGCCTTGGACGACCTCGGAGGTGCCCTCGACGAGCTTCTCGCCCTGGACCAGGACGGCGACGCGGTCGCACAGGTTGAAGATGAACTTCATGTCGTGCTCGATGACCAGGACGGCGATGCCCTTGTCACGGATCGCGAAGACGAGCTCCTCGGTCGTGCGGGTCTCGTTCTGGTTCATGCCGGCGGTGGGCTCGTCGAGGAGGAGCAGGCCGGGGTCGCTGGCGAGTGCCCGGGCGATCTCCAGCTTGCGCTGCTCGCCGTAGGGCAGGTTGCGGGCGAGGTGTTCCGCCTTGTTGGCCAGGCCGACGAACTCGAGGAGTTCCATGGCGCGTTCGCGGGAGGCGATTTCCGCCTTCTTGAAGCCCGGGCCGCGCAGGAGCGCGGACCAGAGGCCCTCCTTGGTCCGGGTGTGGCGTCCGACGAGGACGTTCTCCAGGACCGTCATGTTGGAGAAGAGGCGGATGTTCTGGAAGGTGCGGGCGATGCCGGCCTTGGTGACCAGGTGCGGCTTGGGGGGCAGCACGGTGCCCTTGTAGCTGACCTGTCCCTCGGTGGGGATGTACAGACCGGTGAGGCAGTTGAAGAAGGTCGTCTTGCCGGCGCCGTTGGGGCCGATGAGTCCGACGATCTCGCCTTCGCGGACGGTCAGGTCCACGTTGCGTACGGCGGTGAGTCCGCCGAAGCGCATCGTGACACCGCTGGCGTCGAGGACGGTGGCGGCGGTGGAGACCGCTGCGGTGGTTTCCGTGGTGGTGGTCGTCATGTTCACGCCCCCGCCTTCGCGGTTCCGGCGCCGGAGCGCTGCTCCGGTACGTCGAGCTTGTCAGCGTTCTCCTCGTGCTCGTGGTATTCGAGCTGGGCGCGCCGGTTGGGGATGAGGCCCTCCGGGCGGAAGCGCATCAGCAGGATGAGCGCGAGGCCGAACGCGAGGAGCTGGTAGTCCTTCAGGAAGGCCAGCTTCTCGGGGATGAGGAAGAGCAGCGCCGCGCCGAGGAGCGGGCCGCGGATGGTGCCCATGCCGCCGAGGATGACGGCCGCGAGGAGGAACGCGGAGTTCGGGGCGACGGGGCCGGCGAACACGTACATCTCGGGGAGGACGGTGCCCTGGAAGTGGGCTTGGACGGTGCCGGCGACGCCGGCGAGGGTGGCGCCGAGGGCGAAGGCGATGAGCTTGACCCGGAAGCCGTTGATGCCCATGGCGGTGGCGGCGGTCTCGTCCTCGCGGATGGCGACCCAGGCGCGGCCGATGCGGGAGTCCTGTGCCCGGCTGAAGACCAGGACGACGAAGACCATGACGAGGAGCATCAGCAGGTAGTAGTTGGCGTACGAGCCGAGTTCCACGCCGAGGATGGTGTGGGTCTCGCCGAAGTCGTAGCCGAAGATGTTCAGCGCCGGGATGTTCGGGATGCCGTTGGGGCCGTTGGTGATCTGGGGTCCGTTGTCGCCGTCCATGTTGTTGACGGTGATGCGGAAGATCTCGCCGAAGCCGAGCGTCACGATGGCGAGGTAGTCACCGTGGAGTCGCAGGGTCGGTGCGCCGATGATGACGCCGAAGACCAGGGAGGCGATGGCGCCGATGATCATGGCGACCCAGAACGGGAGCTGGATGTCGAAGGCGGAGGCGGTCGATCCCGAGACGAGGGCGGCCGTGTAGGCGCCGACGCCGAGGAAGGCGACGTATCCGAGGTCGAGCAGTCCCGCCAGGCCGACGACGACGTTGAGACCGAGGGCGACCGTGGCGAAGATCAGGATCTGCACCGCGATCACGGTGAACGTGTCGGTGGTCTGGGTGAAGGGGAAGACGGCCGCTGCGGCGAAGGCCGCGACGGCGGCGACCTGCTTGTTCTTCGAGGCGATGGCCGAGATGCGGCTCATCAGGCCGGACTTGTTGAGCGCGCCGGCACCGAAGCCCGCGAGGAGCAGGTAGCCGATGAACAGCTCGGGGTACTCGGTGGAGATGCCGTACGTGACGGCGTACATGCCGATCGCGAACGCGGCGACGATGATGAGGATCTCGGCCCAGGAGGGGATCTCCTTGGGCTTCGCCGGCTTGCGGGAGTCGTCCTTGAGTGCGAACGCGGCGAGCGGGACGAGGGTGGCGACGGCGGCGACGAAGCCGCCGGGCTCCAGGTGGGCCAGGCCGCCGAGCTGCGCCGCGATGGCGATCACGGTGTACCAGGTGGTGCCGAGGGCGCCGAGGGCCAGGAACTGCAGGGCCTTCGTGGAGCCGCCGGGGGTGAGCCAGCGCAGGCCCTTGATGCCGAGCCCGGAGAGGGCGAAGGCGATCAGGAGGAAGCCTGCGACGAGGGTGAGGACCTGGAGGCCGCCGGGGTAGCCGGTGACGGTGAGGTCGCCGGGGAATTCGGAGGTGTAGGTCCAGGCGAGGAAGGTGCTCGCGACGGTGGCGAGGCCGCCGGCCGCGACGATCCAGTGCAGGAGGCCGGTGTTCTTGGCGTCCGTCGTCTGGAGGACGTCGGACTCCTGGGGGGCCTCGGGGGTCTTGGTGAGGTCGGTCGTCATAGCGATCACGCCCTGTCCGAGGCGCGTTGTCCGAGCAGACCTTGTGGTCTGAACAGGAGCACCAGGATGAGGAGGGAGAACACCCAGATGTCCTTCCAGGCGCCGCCGCCGAACTGTGCCATGCCGGGGATGTGCTCGACGTAGGCGATGGAGAGGGTTTCCGCGACACCGAGGACGACGCCGCCGATCATGGCGCCGTAGATGTTGCCGATGCCGCCGAGGACGGCTGCGGTGAAGGCCTTCAGGCCGAGCAGGAAGCCCATTTCGAAGCGGATCTGGCCCTTGTCGAGGCCTTCGGCGACCGCTGCGACCGCGGCGAAGGCGGCGCCGATGGCGAAGGCCATCACGATGATGCGGTCGGTGTTGATGCCCATCAGCTTCGCGGTGTCCGGGTCCTGCGCCGTGGCCTGCATGGCGCGTCCGCTGCGGCTCTTCGAGACGAAGAGGCCGAGCGCGAGCATGCACGCGGGGGCGGCGACGAGGACGAAGGCGTCGGCGCGGGAGATGGCCAGGCCCTCGAAGAGCTGGAAGCTGTCACCCTTGAACTCGGGGAAGCTGACCGGGCTCTTGGCCTCGGGGTAGAAGCCCCAGACGAGCTGCTGGAGCACGATCGACAGGCCGATGGCCGTGATCAGGGGGGCGAGGCGGGGGGCGCCGCGCAGGGGTCGGTAGGCGAAGCGTTCGGCTGCGGTGGCGACGGCCACGGAGACCACCGCGCCACCTATCAGCATCACGGGAATCGCGATCACGAGGGCCGTGCCCTCGGGCAGGATCGTGTATGCCGTGAGGGCGCCGAAGCCCCCGATCATGAAGATCTCGCCATGGGCGAAGTTGATGAGCTGGACGATGCCGTAGACCATCGTGTAACCGATGGCGATGAGCCCGTAAAGGGCTCCCAGGGCAAGGCCGTCGGCCAGCTGTTGCGGCAGTTCGTTCACCGCAGGGCCTCCGATGAGCGTGTCGGATATGACACCGCGCGAGGGCGCTGTTTGCGCCCTCGCGCGGCTTGGTTCATGTGGTGCGTGTTACGGGGTGGTGCGGGGGTCAGTCCTTGAAGGTCTCGGACTTGACGTCGACCCAGGCGCCGTTCTTGACCTGGTAGACGGTGAGCTGCTTGTTCGTGGTGTCGCCGTACTCGTCGAAGGAGACCTTGCCGGTCACGCCCTCGAAGGAGACCTTGGACATGGCCTCGGTGACCTTGGCGCGGGCGTCGTCGGGCAGCTTGCCGTTGTTGGCGGCGACGACGGCCTTGACGGCCTGGATGATGGACCAGGCGGCGTCGTAGGAGTAGCCGCCGTAGGCCGCGTACGGGTCCTTGTAGCCGGCCGCCGTGTAGTCCGCGATGAACTTCTTGGCGGTCGGGAGCTTCTCGACGGGGAAGCCGACCGAGGTGGCCAGGTCACCGTCGTTGGCCTCGCCGGAGGCCTTGATGAACTGCGGGTCGTAGATGCCGTCGCCGCCCATGGTGGGGATCTTGGCGCCGGCCTTCTTGACCTGGTCCGAGAGCAGGCCGCCCTCGGGGTACTGGCCGCCGAAGTAGACGGAGTCCGCGCCCGAGCCCTTGATCTTGTTGGCGGTGGAGGAGAAGTCGGTCTCCTTCACGGTCACGGAGTCGGTGCCGACGACGGTGCCGCCCAGGCGCTTGAACTCCTCGGCGAAGATCGCGGCGAGGCCGGCGCCGTAGGTCTGCTTGTCGTTGACGACGAAGACCTTCTTCTTGCCGGCGTCCTTGAAGAGGTAGTTCGCGGCGAACTTGCCCTGGACGACGTCCGTGGTGGCGGTACGGAAGTAGGTCTTGAAGGGGCGCTTGAACTCGCCCTTGCCCCAGTTGTCGCCCTGCGAGAGGGAGGGGTTGGTGTTGGCCGGGGAGACCTGCGTGAGGTTGGCCTTGTCGAAGTCCGCCTGCATGGACTGCGAGACACCGGAGTTCAGCGGGCCGACGACGCCGAGGACGTCCTTGATGCCGACGAGCTTGGTGGCGTTGGCCTTACCGGTGGCCGGGACGGCCTGGTCGTCGAGGGCCTCGATCTTGAAGGTGACGCCCGGGACCTCTTTGTTCTTGTTGGCGGTCTGGACCGCCAGGTCCACGGAGTTCTTGATGCCCTGTCCCAGCGCGGAGAGCGAACCGGTGAGCGGCGCGTCGACACCGATGACGACGGTGGTGGTGCCGCTGGAGTTGTCGCTCGTTCCCTTGTCGTCGCGCGAACCGCAGGCGGTGAGGGTGAGTGCTCCCGTGGTGATCACGGTGGTGAGGATGAGCAAGGAACGGTGTCGCACGATGAATCCTTTCCCTGGCGCGGCCCCCTCGAGCTGAGGTGGTGCCGTGAAGCGTGGAGCTGGAGGTGCCGTTTGTGAATGCCGGGCCGTACTGGGGGGTGACTGGGTGGTGCTGGGTCAAGCAGTGGACGCGCCCGGCGGCGCGGTGACTGGCGGTGACTCTAAGCGCAGGTGAGGGAGGTGGGGAGCGAGGAGGTCAGGATGTGACTGTCTTGTTATCGCGAGGGGGAGAGGAGGTGGACAGGGGGTGGGCAAACTCGGGCATATCGGTCAGCAATGTGCTGTTCACATAGTGAGAACGCCCAGTTCCGCTAAGGGGCTTGAGTAGAACTTGCTCCTGTCGGACCGCTTTTGACGCTCTCCGGATACCGGACACCGGTCCCGGCGTCAGCGGACGGAACGTCGACGGCTGAGCCCGCCCGGAAGTGGAGCGGATGTCACGGAGCGTTACGGGGCGTCTGCCAGTTCTCCGAGCTTCCGGTCGCCCCGTCCGCCGCCGCGCACCGTCTTCGGGTCTCCTGGTCGGCGAAGGCCAGTGCGGCCTCGCGTCCCTCCTGGCGTTCCTTGGCCCGGGCGCTGGTGAGGACCTCGTCGTGGATCTTCAACTGCTCGTTCGAAAGCCCTTTTTGTTCCCAGTCGAGCCCGGCCCACTTGCTCCCGTTGAGCGCCTCCTTCACCCAGTACGCGACGAGGTCGGCGCAGATGTCCACGGCCGTCCCCGGGCGCTCGGGCGCCGGGGCGGGGCTGTCGTCGGCGCAGCCGGACAGGCTGGCCAGGGCGCCGGCGGTCAGGACCGCGGCGAGCGCGGTCCCTGCCGGGGCGTGCGGCGGGAGCCTCATGTCCGGGACGCTAAGGGATCTCGTTCGATGGCACAACAGGCTGGCTGGTTAAGGTAGTTGAGGCGCGGCGTGCGAGGGGGTGGGCGCGGGGCGGGGCGCGCCGGCGGGCGGGGCGCGGGTCGTGGCGGGGCGGGCGCCCCGTTGCCGTCGGGCGGGCTCACGGGCCCGCGGGAGGGGTCGCGACGGTGGCGTTCGGTACGCCCGAATCACCCTGACACGTACCGCTGTTGCCCCGAGGGCCGGGTGTGCGGAGCCGGATCCGTGCGGCGTTGGGCGCGACGGAGCCGGTCGGTGCCCCGGTACGGTCGGGGGAGCGCCCGGTGATGCGGTCCCCGGCCCCGGCCCGAGGAGGGCCGGGAGGCGGCCGCGGTGTCCGGAAGTCGATACGCCCGCGCTCCGTCGGAGGGGCCCGGGCGGCGCGCCCGGCGTTCGGAAGCCGATGCTCCGCGTCCGGGAGCCGGTGTTCCGCGGCTCGCCGCGCCGCACCCCTCACGAGCCCCGGAACAGGGGCCTCCATCCCCTCCGGATCGGAGGCTCCCACTCGTGATCGGGAGGCCGAGGGTTTCGCCCGACGGTGACACCCGGTGACCGCGGTGCCGTGATCGCCCGCGCGAGGGGGCCTCGGCGCGGCCGCACCCGACGCGCGCCGCCCAGCGGGGAGCCCTGCGGTCCGGGCGTGGAGCTGCCTGGCCGTGGCGCGGCCCGGGCGTCGTGCGGTCCGGGTGGGGTGAGGTCCGGCGTGACCTGGCCGCGGCGCGGCCCGGGTATGGCGCGGCCCGGGACGGTGGTGTCCGTCCCGGGCCGGGGAAAACGCTGCGCGGTGGTGGTGCGAGGTCAGGCGCTCGCCGCGTCGCCGTGCCTGCCGGCGTCCGGCAGGTTGTCGGCGTCCTTGGCCGTGATCTCGCGGAGCATGCAGGTCAGGCGCGCCGAGCAGACCCGCTTGTCCTGCTCGTCGGTGATCACGATCTCGTACGTCGCCGTGGAGCGGCCGCGGTGGACCGGCGTCGCCACGCCCGTCACGAGGCCGCTGCGGGCGCCCCGGTGGTGGGTGCAGTTCAGGTCCACACCGACGGCGATCTTGGAGACTCCGCCGTGCAGCATCGAGCCGATCGAGCCGAGGGTCTCGGCGAGGACCGCGGAGGCGCCGCCGTGGAGCAGACCGTACGGCTGGGTGTTGCCCTCCACCGGCATCGTCCCGACGACCTTCTCGGCCGAGGCCTCGATGATCTGCACGCCCATGCGGTTGCCGAGGTGCCCGGCCGAGAAGAGGGCGGGAAGATCGACGCCGAGCGCGGCGTACTCGTCGAGCACCTCCTGCGGGAACTTCACATGCTGCTGCTCACCCATCGGCCCGGCTCCGTTCGTCTTCGTACGGCTGCTGATCCATCGATCCGCTGAACCCTGATCCGCCTGAGCAAACGCTTAGGCAGGGGGTGATTGTTCCAGACGCACGACGACGGACTTGCTGGCGGGGGTGTTGCTGATGTCCGCCGTGGACTCCAGGGGCACCAGGACGTTCGTCTCCGGGTAGTACGCGGCCGCGCAGCCCCGGGCCGTCGGGTAGTGCACCACCCGGAAGCCGGGGGCCCGGCGCTCGGTGCCGTCCTTCCACTCACTGACCAGATCGGTGTACGACCCGTCCGCCAGTCCGAGCGCCGCCGCGTCCTCGGGGTGGACCAGGACGACCCGGCGGCCGCCTGTGATGCCGCGGTAGCGGTCGTCGAGGCCGTAGATCGTGGTGTTGTACTGGTCGTGCGAGCGCAGGGTCTGCAGCAGCAGCCGGCCCTCGGGCACCGTGGGGTACTCGACGGGCGCGGCCGTGAAGTTCGCCTTGCCGGTGGCGGTGGGGAAGCGGCGCTCGTCGCGTGGGGCATGCGGGAGAGCGAAACCGCCCGGGGAGGCGGCGAGGCGGGCGTTGAAGTCCTCGAAGCCGGGCACCACGCGCGCGATGCGGTCGCGGATCGTGGCGTAGTCCTTCTCGAACTCCTCCCACGGGGTGACCGAGGCGTCGCCGAGCACCGCCCGCGCCATCCGGGCGACGATCGCCGGCTCGGAGAGCAGGTGCGGGCTCGCGGGCGGCAGGTTGCCGCGGGAGGCGTGCACGAGACCCATGGAGTCCTCGACCGTCACGAACTGCTTGCCGCTCGCCTGGACGTCCTTGTCGGTGCGGCCGAGCGTCGGAAGGATCAACGCGCGCGTGCCGGTGACCGCATGCGAACGGTTCAGCTTCGTCGAGACGTGCACCGTCAGCCGGGCCCGGCGCATGGCCGCCTCGGTGACCTCGGTGTCGGGGGTGGCCCCGACGAAGTTGCCGCCCATCGCGAAGAAGACCTTCGCCTCGCCGTCGCGCAGCGCCTGGATCGAGCGGACCACGTCGAAGCCGTGGTGGCGCGGGGAGACGATCCCGAATTCCTTGTCGAGGGCGTCGAGGAAGGCGGGCGCGGGCCGCTCGAAGATCCCCATCGTGCGGTCGCCCTGCACGTTCGAATGGCCGCGCACCGGGCAGACGCCCGCGCCCGGCCGGCCGATGTTGCCCCGCAGCAGCAGGAAGTTGACCACTTCGCGAATGGTCGGCACGGAGTGCTTGTGCTGGGTGAGGCCCATCGCCCAGCAGACGATGGTCCGCTTCGAGGCGAGGACCATCTCCAGGGCGCGCTCGATCTCGGCGCGGGTCAGCCCGGTCGCGGCGAGGGTCTCGTCCCAGTCCGCCGCGCGGGCGGCCGCGGTGAACTCCTCGTACCCGTGGGTGTGCTCGCGGACGAACCGCTCGTCGACGGCGCCCGGAGTCTCCAGGATCAGCTTGTTGATCAGCCGGAACAGGGCCTGGTCGCCGCCGATGCGGATCTGGAGGAAGAGGTCGTTGAGCGCCGTGCCCCGGAACATGCCCTGCGGGGTCTGCGGGTTCTTGAACCGTTCGAGTCCGGCCTCCGGCAGCGGGTTCACCGAGATGATCCGCGCGCCCCCGGCCTTCGCCTTCTCCAGGGCGGAGAGCATCCGCGGGTGGTTCGTCCCCGGATTCTGCCCGGCGACGACGATCAGATCGGCCTGGTGCAGATCCTCCAGGGAGACGCTGCCCTTGCCGATCCCGATCGTCTCGTTGAGCGCCGAACCCGACGACTCGTGGCACATGTTGGAACAGTCCGGCAGGTTGTTGGTGCCGAACTCGCGGGCGAAGAGCTGGAGCAGGAACGCCGCCTCGTTGCTCGTCCGCCCCGAGGTGTAGAAGAGCGCCTCGTCGGGGGAGGAGAGGGCGGTCAGCTCCTCGGCGAGGATCGAGAACGCCCGTTCCCAGGTCACCGGCTCGTACCGCTCCGCGCCCTCGGGAAGGTACATCGGCTGCGTGAGCCGGCCCTGCTGCCCGAGCCAGTACCCGCTGCGCGTCGCCAGGTCCGCCACCGGGTGCGCGGCGAAGAAGTCGGGCGTGACCCGGTGCAGCGTCGCCTCCTCGGCGACCGCCTTCGCCCCGTTCTCGCAGAACTCCGCCACATGACGCTTGTCCGCCTCCGGCCAGGCGCAGCCGGGGCAGTCGAAGCCGTCCTTCTGATTGACCTTGAGCAGGGTCCGCGCGGTGCGCCGCACCCCCATCTGCGCCTGGGCGATCCTGAGGGTGTGGGCGACGGCGGGCAGCCCGGCGGCGGCGTGCTGGGGCGGCGCTACCTGCGGTGCGTCCTGGACCGGGTCACCGGCGGGGGGCTTGCTGACCATCGCGCTCTCCCTTGAGCGGTCATCGTGTGGCGTACGCACCCGATCCTGTCACGCGTCACGGACAGCCCGTACGGTCGGTCGACGAGGGCGGGAATGTCAGTGGTCCGTGGCAGGATCGTCCCCGTGGCCGAGACAGCATCGAAGACCCAAGACAACCGTCCGCGCCTGCTCCTCATGGACGGGCACTCACTGGCGTACCGGGCGTTCTTCGCGCTGCCTGCGGAGAACTTCACGACCGCGACCGGGCAGCCGACGAACGCCATCTACGGCTTCGCGTCGATGCTGGCGAACACGCTCCGCGACGAGGCGCCCACGCACTTCGCCGTCGCCTTCGACGTGTCCCGCAAGACCTGGCGCTCCGAGGAGTTCCCCGAGTACAAGGCGAACCGTTCCAAGACCCCGGACGAGTTCAAGGGGCAGGTGGAGCTGATCGGCGAGCTGCTGGACGCGATGCGCGCGCAGCGGTTCGCGATCGACGGCTTCGAGGCCGACGACGTCATCGCCACGCTGGCGACCCAGGCCGAGGCCGAGGGCTTCGAGGTCCTGATCGTCACCGGCGACCGCGACTCCTTCCAGCTGATCACGGACCACGTGACCGTGCTGTACCCGACCAAGGGCGTCTCCGAGCTGACCCGCTTCACGCCCGAGAAGGTCGAGGAGAAGTACGGCCTCACCCCCCAGCAGTACCCGGACTTCGCCGCGCTGCGCGGAGACCCGTCGGACAATCTGCCCGGCATCCCCGGCGTCGGCGAGAAGACCGCGGCGAAGTGGATCAATCAGTTCGGTTCCTTCGCCGAGCTGGTGGAGCGGGTCGACGAGGTCAAGGGCAAGGCCGGGCAGAACCTCCGCGACCACCTGGAGTCGGTGAAGCTCAACCGCGTCCTCACCGAGATGGTGCGGGACGTCGAGCTGCCGCGGACCGTCCAGGACCTGGAGCGGGCGCCGTACGACCGCACGGCCGTCGCGCTGGTCCTCGACACCCTGGAGATCCGCAACCCCTCGCTGCGCGAGCGGCTCCTCGCCGTCGACCCGGGCGCCGCGGAGGCGGAGCCCGCCGCGCCCGCCGCCGGGGTGGAGCTGGACGGCACCGTCCTCGGCGCCGGTGAGCTCGCGCCCTGGCTCGCCGAGCACGGCGCCGAGCCGCTCGGCGTGGCCACGGTCGACAGCTGGGCCCTGGGGGCCGGCAGCGTCACCGAGATCGCGCTGGCCGCGGCCGGAGGCGCCGCGGCCTGGTTCGACACCACCCAGCTCGACGAGGCCGACGAGCGGGCGTTCGCCTCCTGGATCGCGGACCCGAAGCGGCCCAAGGTCCTGCACAACGCCAAGGGCGCGCTGCGGGTCTTCCCCGAGCACGGCTGGAGCATCGCCGGCATCACCATGGACACCGCGCTCGCCGCCTATCTGGTCAAGCCGGGCCGCCGCTCCTTCGCGCTGGACGCGCTCTCCGTCGAGTACCTGGGCCGGGAGCTCGCCCCGGCCGCCGCCGCCGACGGCCAGCTCGCCTTCGGCGCCGACGACACCGCCGAGGCCGAGGCCCTGATGGCCCAGGCCCGGGCGGTGCTCGACCTGGGCGCGGCCTTCGAGGAGAAGCTCGGCGAGGTCGGGGCCAGGGAGCTCCTGCACGAGGTCGAGCTGCCCACCTCCCTGCTGCTGGCCCGTCTCGAGCGGCACGGCATCGCCGCCGACCGGGCCCACCTGGAGGCCATGGAGCAGCAGTTCGCCGGTGCCGTCCAGCAGGCGGTGAAGGAGGCGCACGCCTCGGTCGGGCACGAGTTCAACCTCGGCTCGCCCAAGCAGCTCCAGGAGGTCTTCTTCGGCGAGCTGAACCTGCCGAAGACGAAGAAGACCAAGACCGGCTACACGACGGACGCGGACGCCCTCGCGTGGCTGGCCGCGCAGACCGAGCACGAGCTGCCGGTGATCATGCTTCGCCACCGCGAGCAGGCGAGGCTGCGCTCCACGGTCGAGGGCCTGATCAAGACCGTCGCCGCCGACGGCCGCATCCACACCACCTTCAGCCAGACCGTGGCCGCGACCGGACGGCTGTCCTCCACCGACCCGAACCTGCAGAACGTGCCGGTGCGCACCGACGAGGGCCGGGCGATCCGGCACGGCTTCGTCGTCGGCGAGGGCTTCGAGGCCCTGATGACGGCGGACTACAGCCAGATCGAGCTGCGCGTCATGGCCCATCTGTCCGAGGACGAGGGCCTCATCGAGGCGTTCACCTCCGGCGAGGACCTGCACACCACGGTCGCCTCGCAGGTCTTCGGCGTCGAGCGCTCCGCGGTCGACGCCGAGATGCGGCGGAAGATCAAGGCCATGTCGTACGGTCTGGCGTACGGGCTCTCCGCCTTCGGTCTCTCCCAGCAACTGAACATCGAGGCGGGCGAGGCGCGTGCCCTGATGGACACGTACTTCGAGCGCTTCGGCGGGGTGCGCGACTATCTGCGCCGGGTGGTCGACGAGGCGCGCGCCACGGGATACACCGAGACGATGCTGGGCCGCCGTCGCTACCTCCCGGACCTGAACAGCGACAACCGCCAGCGCCGCGAGGCCGCCGAGCGGATGGCGCTCAACGCCCCGATCCAGGGCACCGCGGCGGACATCGTGAAGGTCGCGATGCTGAACGTCGACCGGGCGCTGACGGAGGCGGGTCTCACCTCCCGGATGCTGCTCCAGGTCCACGACGAAATCGTGCTGGAGCTGGCCCCCGGCGAGCGCGAGCAGGTCGAGGCCCTGCTCCGCCGGGAGATGTCCACGGCGGTCACGCTCCGCGCCCCGCTCGACGTGTCGGTCGGTGTGGGCCCGGACTGGGACTCGGCGGCGCACTGACGCGACAGGGCCCCCACGGTCACACCGTGGGGGCCCTGCCGGGTTCTGCGGCGGGCGTGCCGGAGCCGATCATCGCCCCGGGCGGGAGTCCGCCGTGTCCCGGTCCCCCGTGCGTGCGGCGGGGGACGCCCCCGTCCTGCGCAGCCGCATCCCCGCCCCGTACAGCACGAGCCCGACGGCGAGGCCTGCGCCGGCGCCGAAGCAGGCCGTCGGAATGATGTCGAGGGGCGTCTCGACACGGCCCCAGTACGCGTACCAGCGCAGGCAGCGGTGGACCACTCCGGCCAGCACGCACAGGCCGATCAGGCCGCCCGCAAGCAGGCGCTCCCGCCGGCCGAGCACCGGTACGGCCGCGGGCGCCGCGAGGCCGTCGGCGGTCGCCCGCAGCGCCCGTACCGTGAACCAGCACAGCAGGACGAGGGCGAGCGCCGAACCCCCGTACTGGAGATACAGATAGACCGGGAAGCCGGCCACGATCTCGCCGAGGAACGGAATCGCCCGCGTGCCCCAGCGGTCGAGGTGGGTGAAGGCGTCCCACACCACATGGGTCGTGGCGCCGAGCGCCGCCGACAGCGCGAACCAGCAGGCCAGCGGCGCCATCGGCCGCCCCCGCCAGGAGCGTCCGCGGACGAACCCGTACACCCGCCCCCGCCACCGTGCCGGCAGCAGGGCCACCAGCGGCTCACGCACCATCAGCCACGCGGCCACGAGAGCCGCGGTGATCAGGACGTCGACGGTCAGCACTCCCAGGGCGGAGTGCGTCACGTCGCCGAAGAACATCGCGTCCGGGACCGCCGTGGCCGCGAAGTAGGTCATGTCGGGCGAGAACGATCCGGCCACCAGCGCGGAGGCGACCAGCGGCCCCCGTGCGGTGCCGTCGCGGCGGATGCCGGGCAGCACCGCGGCGGCATGGCTCAGCGTGAACGGCATCGGAACATCCCCCTCAGGAACCGCGCCGACCAACGGACTTCCCCCCGCGGGCGAGGGTCGGCGATCACGCCCAGTATGCGGGAGTGATCGGGAAGGGACAGCGAGCGGCCAACAGGTGGCGAAAGCGTGAAACACGGTCAGGGCGCGGTGTTCCGGGGAGCGCAGGTGTCATAGGGTCTCCTGTGTTCACGCGCGGGGAGCGCGGGTGCAGTCCAAGGGGAGGGACCAGACGTATGGCAGCGGAACTCGGCCGCCTGCTGCGCAGGGGAGCGACCAGCGGTGCCGTCGTGGCCGCGGCGGTGGCGGCGCTGGCCGCCTCGCAGGCGCCCGGCGCCACCGCGCCGCCCTCGGACAGCGCGGGTGGCGACCGGCCCGTCGGCGTCGGTGACACGCCGTCGTCCCCCGACGGCACGGCGACCGGTGACTCCCCGTACTACACCGACCTGCCTCCGCTGAACACGCCCAACAAGCCCGGCACCTCCATAGACCTGCCCCTCGTCACCGGTCCCGCCGAGGCGGGCATACCCGCGTCCGTGCTCGCCGCCTACAAGCGGGCGGAACAGTCCATACGGACCAGTGACCCCGCCTGCAACCTCCCGTGGCAGCTGCTCGCCGGAATCGGCAAGGTCGAGTCCGGGCAGGCGCGCGGCGGCCGTGTCGACGCCAACGGCACCACCCACTCGCCGATCCTCGGCCCGGTGCTCAACGGTGTCGGCTTCGCCAACATCTCGGACACCGACAACGGCGCCTACGACGGCGACTCGACGCACGACCGCGCGGTCGGCCCGATGCAGTTCATCCCCTCCACCTGGGCGACCTGGGGTCAGGACGCCAACGGCGACGGCCGCAAGGACCCCAACAACATCTACGACGCCGCCCAGGCCGCCGGTCTCTACCTCTGCGCGAACAACCGCGACCTCGCCGTCAAGGCCGACCTGGACCGGGCGATCCTCAGCTACAACCGCTCGACGGAGTACCTGCACACGGTGCTCTCCTGGTTCGAGTACTACAAGCGCGGCACGCACCAGGTGCCCGACGGCACCGGTCAGTTGCCGGTGGACCGCAGCGACACCCCCCGCACCACCACGCCCGGGCGGACACCTGCGCCGACCACTCCGGTCACCCCCAAGCCCTCCCCTTCGACGGGCACGCCCAAGCCGAACCCGTCCACGCCCACCACACCCCCGACCACGCCGCCGACCACGCCGCCCGTCGATCTGCCCGCCACCGCGAAGGTGACGCGGATCAAGGACGCCGGCACGGGCGCCCTGACGGCCACCGCCGGCGGCGTCTTCGCCGGCCGTCCGGCCGTCCTCGCGCTCGACGCGCACGGCAAGCCGGTCAAGGGACTCGGCGTGCGGTTCGAGATCGTCGGCTCCACCGGCGCCAACCTCGGCGGCGTGGCGAAGAGCGTGACCGTGACCACCGACGCGGCGGGCAAGGCCGTCGCGCCGCTCGTCAGGGCGGGCGAGAAGCCGGGCACGTTCACGGTCCGGGCCACGGTCGTGGGCCGGACGCTCGCTCCCGTCGACTTCGCCGCGACGGTCGTCGAGCGGAGCGCCGACACCCTGGTGCGCGACGACGCCGAGAAGCCGACCGCCACCGCAGGCGAGCGCTTCGCCGACCGCGTCCTGGTCAAGGCCACCCTCGACGGCGCCGCGGCCTCGGGGGTCGCTCTGACCGCCACCATGATCACCTCGGCGGAGGACCCGACGGCGAACTCGAAGGGCCCGTACTTCAAGGACGCCGACGGCAACCCGGTGCGCACGCTGACAGGGCTCACGACGGACGCGAACGGTCTGCTCACGCTCCCCGACATCTACGCGGACGGCGAGACCGGCACCTTCCTGCTGCGCCTCACCGCCCCCGGCGGCGGCACCGTGACCATCGAACTCGAGGTCACCGCCCCGGCGCCCGAGCCGACCCCGACGCCGTCGCCGAGCGGCTCGACCGAGGCGACGCCGACGCCCTGACGTCGGCCGCCGGCCCGTACGACCCCGCCGCCCCCGTGTCCGCCCGGACGCGGGGGCGGCTCTCTGTGTTCTGAGTGCAACGTGTTCTCATCTCGCGGCGGCGTTGCTACGGTGCCCCAGCCCTGACGCCGCATCAGATCGCACCGGGAGGCCGACCATGCGCGCCCTCGTAGCCGCCGCCATCGGGCTGGTCCCAGTCCTCCTCGTCATCCTCCTCGTCGCGGTGGTGGACCTGCCCCCCGACGGACCCACCTCACCCCAGCCCCTCCTCACCGCCGACCCCGGCCCGAAGAAGTAGGAGGAGCCCCGTGCGCCGCCGAGCCAGCCTCGTCCTGCTCTCGTTCGCCGTGTTCTTCGCCGCGATGGCCCCCACCCTGCGGTGGTACGTCTTCCCCCGCGTGGTGAAGATCCCGCCGAACCAGTACCAGGAGATCGTCCTGGAGTCGAAGCCCGCCACCCTCGTCGACTACTCCACCCTCACGGCCAAGGAGGTCGAGAAGCTCACGATCATCCAGACGCTCAAGGGCAACGTGGAGGAGTCGAAGCGGATCGAGCGGGACGCCGGCCGCGATGTCGTCGTCTGGGACGCCCTCACCTACATCACCGGCCCCGACGGCAAGATGGTCTCCCAGATCCCCGAGCGCTACATCTTCGACGCCCACACCCAGGATCCGGTCAACGCCACCGGCGCGATGGTCGACGGCGACGCCGTACGGCGCGAGGGCATCGAGTTCAAGTGGCCCTTCCTCACCGAGAAGCGGGACTACCAGTACTACGACGCCCGGTCCCGCACCACGGCCCCCATCCACTACAAGGGCACCCAGACCTTCCGCGGCATGGAGGTCTACTACTTCGAGCAGACCATCCCCTGGACCAAGGTCCCCATGCCCAAGACGATGCCGGTCAAGGGCATCACCCCGGAGATGATCGCCCAGTCGGGCATGACGATCTGGTACACCACCAAGCGGATGTTCTGGGTCGACCCCGTCACCGGCGCCCCGGTCAACGGCGAGGAGATCCACAAGGAGGAGCTCCGCAACGACAAGACCGCGTGGAAGGTCACCGCCTTCTCCGGCCACGTGAAGATGCGCGAGGACTACATCCGCTCCACCGTCGAGCTCGTCAAGACCAACCGGACGGTCGTCCTCCTTGTCACCTCCTATCTGCCGTGGACCTTCGTCACCCTGGCCCTCGCCCTGCTCGCCCTCGCCCTCTGGCTGGAGGCCCGCGGCCGACGCGCCGGCTCCGCGCCCGCTACCGCTCCCTCCTGAGCCGCGCACTGGTGTGCCGGGTCGGCTCCGCGGCGGCGGGGTCCTCCGGCCACGGGTGCTTGGGATAGCGCCCGCGCAGCTCCGCCCGCACCGCGCGGTACCCCTCGCGCCAGAACGAGGCCAGATCGGCGGTGACGGCCGCCGGGCGACCGGCGGGGGAGAGGAGATGGACGACGACCGGTGTCCCCGCGACCTCCGGCGTCTCGGCCAGGCCGAACATCTCCTGCAACTTCACCGCGAGGACCGGCTGTTCGCCGCCGTAGTCGACGCGAATCCACGATCCGCTCGGGACCTCGATCCGCTCCGGAGCCAGCTCGCCGAGCCGGCCGGCCTCGCCCGTCGCCCAGGGCAGCAGGCGCTGCAGCGCCTGCCCCGCATCGATCCGGCCCAGATCGGCCCGCCGCCGCGCCCGGGACAGCTCGGGCTCCAGCCACTCCTCCGCGCGATCCAGCAGCGGCTCCTCCGCCACCTCCGGCCAGGGCTCGCCGAGCACCCGGCGCAGAAACCCCAGTCGCTGTCTCAGCTCCTCCGCCTCACGGCTCCACCGCAACAGCCCGAGCCCCTCGCGCCGCAACCCGTCGAGCAGGGCCGCCCGCACGAGCGCGGGATCGGCGTCCTCCCTGAGGGGGCGCGTGGACAGTTCGACGGCGCCCAGCCGGGACACGGAACGGGCTACCACGTCCCCCTCCTCCCAGTGGACCTCCTCGCCCGCCACGTACAGATGACCGCAGGCGGCCCGCGCGACGTCCTCGTCCACCACGGCCGCCAGCCGCACCCTGGCCGTGGCGCTCCGCACCGGCCGGTCCGCCACCGCCACGGCCAGCCAGGGGGTGCTGCGCAGCCCCGACGCCTCGGCGAGCTCGGCGCCCGTCCCCGACACCATCAGGAACCCGCCCCCCTCGCGGGCCCTGGCCACCCGCTCGGGAAACGCCAGCGCCGTCACCAGCCCGGCCACCGCGTCGTCCCCCGCCATCGGGTGCCCGGTGCCACCGGATCCCGCCGGCCGCGCCGGGGCCGCGGCGCGGCCAGGGCCGCCCGTCGGGCACCCGGCCCGCGTGCCGCCGCCGGCCGGCGTGTCGGCGCCCGCCTCGGCGGCCGACCGCTCCAGGCGCCGGGCCTCGGCCTTCCAGCGCGCCCCGTAGGCGTCACTGCCGCGCCGCGCCGCACGCCAGGCCGCCGCCAGATCGTCGCCGTACTCCCGGGGCGGCTCCTCACTGAGCAGCGCCACCACCTCGGCCGCCCGCCGGACGCCCACCTCGGGCGCGCCGTCCAGAAGCGCCCGGGCCAGCCGGGGATGCACGCCGAGCCGGGACATCCGCAGGCCCCGTTCCGTGGCCCTGCCCGCGTCGTCCACCGCTCCGGCCGCGGTCAGCGCGGCGCGGGCCGCCGTCATGGCCCCCGCCGGAGGGGCGTCCAGGAGGGCGAGCCCCGCCGCCGAGGGGTCGCCCCAGCACGCGGTGCGCAGCGCGAAGGAGGCCAGGTCCGCGATCTCGATCTCGGGGGAGGGGAAGCGTGCTCGGCGTCCGTCGTCCGCCTCCGCCCAGCAGCGGTAGACCACGCCGGGTGCCTCGCGCCCGGCCCGCCCCGAGCGCTGCGTGGCGCCCGCGACCGACACCGGCACCGTGGCCAGCGACCCGAGCCCTCGGGCGTGGTCCATCCGCGGCTCCCGGGCGAGACCCGAGTCCACGACGATCCGCACCCCCGGCACGGTGAGGCTCGACTCCGCCACGGAGGTCGCGAGGATCACCCTCCGCCGTCCACCGGGCTCCGTCCCGCGCAGCACCGTGTCCTGCACGGCCGCCGGGGCCCGCCCGTGCAGCTGGAGCACGTCGGCGTCGAGGTCCGCCAGCATCCCGGCCGTGCGCGCGATCTCTCCCGTGCCGGGCAGGAAACAGAGGACATCGCCCTCGTGGCGCTCGCAGGCGAGCCTGACCGTCGCCGCCACATGACGCAGCAGGGCGGGATCGACCCAGGTGCCGTGGGAGGGCCGGACACCGGCCGGGGGCGGGGCGAAGCGGACGCCGTAGCCGTGCCCCTCCCCCTTGCCCCACACGATCGGCGCGGGACCGCTGCCGTCGAGGACGGTGAGGAGCTCCGCCCACGCCTCGGCGTCACTCGTGGCCGACGCGGCGATCAGCCTCAGCTCGGGCCGCAGCGTCGCGCGGACGTCCACCAGGAACGCCATCGCCGTGTCCGCGTCCAGATGGCGCTCGTGGCACTCGTCGAGGAGCACCACGTCCACGCCCGCCAGCTCCGGATCGCGCTGGAGCCGCTGGAGCAGGACACCCGTCGTCACCACCTCGACGCGGGTCGCGGGGCCCGCGCGGCGCTCACCGCGCACGGAGAAGCCGACGGCCTCGCCGACCTCCTGGCCCAGCAGCCACGCCATCCGCCGGGCCGCCGCCCGCACCGCCATCCGGCGCGGCTCGGCCACCAGCACCCGACGCCGCGGGCCGTCCCCTATGAGACCCGCGAGCGCGAGCGGCACCAGCGTGGTCTTGCCGGTGCCGGGAGGCGCGTACAGCACCGCCGTGCCGCGCTCCTCGAGCGCGGTCAGCAACTCGGGTACGGCATGGCGGACGGGGAGACGGTCGAGTGCGTCGTGTCGGATCACGCACTCAGTCTCGTACGTCCTCGCAGACGGCGGGTCCGGCCGTCCACAGGCCCCGTCCTCTCATATGACAAGTGGGGCTCGGGGGGACGGTGGGGCCTCTGTGACCGTCAGTCCCGCTCGCAGACGAAGATCGCCGTTCCCGGGATCAGATTCCCCCGCAGCGGGGACCAGCCGCCCCACTCCTGGCCGTTCCACGCCGGCCACTCCGGCTCCACCAGGTCCACCAGCCGGAAACCGCCGGCCACCACGTCCCGTACCCGGTCGCCGATCGTCCGGTGGTGCTCCACATAGACGGCGCGCCCCTGCTCGTCCTGCTCCACATAGGGAGTGCGGTCGAAGTAGGAGGACGCGACCGACAGCCCCTCCGGGCCGGGCTCGTCCGGGAACGCCCAGCGGATCGGGTGCGTCACCGAGAACACCCACCGGCCGCCCGGCCGCAGCACCCGGCGCACCTCGCGGAACACCTTGACCGGGTCCGCCACGAACGGCACCGCGCCGTACGCCGAGCACGCGAGGTCGAAGGCGCCGTCGGCGAAGGGCAGCGCTCCCGCGTCCGCCTCGACCAGCGGCACGTCCCCGCCGATCCGCAGCGCGTGCTGGAGCTGGCGGTGCGAGAGGTCCAGCGCCACCGGCCGCGCCCCCTGCGCCGCGAGCCAGCGCGAGCACTGCGCCGCCCCCGCGCCGATCTCCAGGACGTCCAGCCCCTTCAGCGCGCCGGCCGGTCCGAGCAGTCCGGCCTCGGCCTCGTCCAGACCCTCCGGACCCCACACGAACCGGTCGTCCCCGAGGAAGGCGCCGTGGTCGTTCTGGTACTCGTCCGCGTTCCGGTCCCACCAGCCGCGGCTCGCCCGGCTGCTCTCCGCGTCGCCGGCGTCACGCCGGGTCGCCTCCGGCTCCTCGTCGAGTCCGTCTTCCTGTCCGTACTCTTGGTTCATCTCGCCCGTCGATGTAGTTTGCGCTCAGCGCGGCTGCGCTGCCCCCGCGCCGGGATGGCCTGGGGGGACGTGAGTTGTGCCGGTTATGCGGTGATCCGCCCCGGGTGCGCGCTTCGCGCATTGACCCTGTCCGGCTGCCCCCGTATGCTAAAGGTTGCGCTGCGGGCCTGCGCGCCTCAGACGGAGCAGGCCGCGCTCGCACGGTTGTATGTCCCCTCGGTTCGCGAGGCGCCCCGCCGTTCAGTCGGCAAGGCGCTTCATTGGCTGTCCGGCTTCTTCGGTGCGATACGGGCTCACGGCGTAGCAGTACCTACGACTTTCTGTCCGTAACCGGAGCCCTTTCCCACATGACGAGCAGCACCGAGACCACCGCCACCACCCCGCAGGTTGCGGTCAACGACATCGGTAACGAGGAAGCCTTCCTCGCCGCGATCGACGAGACGATCAAGTACTTCAACGACGGCGACATCGTCGACGGCGTCATCGTGAAGGTCGACCGGGACGAGGTCCTGCTCGACATCGGTTACAAGACCGAAGGTGTCATCCCGAGCCGCGAGCTCTCGATCAAGCACGACGTCGACCCGAACGAGGTCGTCAAGGTCGGCGACGAGATCGAGGCCCTGGTTCTCCAGAAGGAGGACAAGGAAGGCCGCCTGATCCTCTCGAAGAAGCGCGCCCAGTACGAGCGTGCTTGGGGCACCATCGAGAAGATCAAGGAAGAGGACGGCATCGTCACCGGTACCGTCATCGAGGTCGTCAAGGGTGGTCTCATCCTCGACATCGGCCTCCGCGGCTTCCTCCCGGCCTCCCTGGTCGAGATGCGTCGCGTCCGCGACCTCCAGCCCTACGTGGGCAAGGAGCTCGAGGCGAAGATCATCGAGCTGGACAAGAACCGCAACAACGTGGTCCTGTCCCGCCGTGCCTGGCTGGAGCAGACCCAGTCCGAGGTTCGCCAGACCTTCCTCACGACCCTCCAGAAGGGTCAGGTCCGCTCCGGCGTCGTGTCCTCGATCGTCAACTTCGGTGCCTTCGTGGACCTGGGTGGCGTCGACGGCCTCGTGCACGTCTCCGAGCTCTCCTGGAAGCACATCGACCACCCGTCCGAGGTTGTCGAGGTCGGCCAGGAGGTCACCGTCGAGGTTCTCGACGTGGACATGGACCGCGAGCGTGTCTCCCTGTCGCTGAAGGCGACGCAGGAGGACCCGTGGCAGCAGTTCGCCCGCACGCACCAGATCGGTCAGGTCGTCCCGGGCAAGGTCACCAAGCTGGTTCCGTTCGGTGCGTTCGTCCGCGTGGACGAGGGCATCGAGGGTCTGGTCCACATCTCCGAGCTGGCCGAGCGCCACGTGGAGATCCCGGAGCAGGTCGTCCAGGTCAACGACGAGATCTTCGTCAAGGTCATCGACATCGACCTCGAGCGTCGCCGGATCTCGCTGTCCCTGAAGCAGGCCAACGAGTCCTTCGGTGCCGACCCGGCGTCGGTCGAGTTCGACCCGACCCTGTACGGCATGGCCGCGTCCTACGACGACCAGGGCAACTACATCTACCCCGAGGGCTTCGACCCCGAGACCAACGACTGGCTCGAGGGCTACGAGACCCAGCGCGAGGCCTGGGAGACCCAGTACGCCGAGGCGCAGCAGCGCTTCGAGCAGCACCAGGCTCAGGTCATCAAGTCCCGCGAGGCCGACGAGGCCGCCGCTGCCGAGGGTGGCGCCGCCGCTCCGGCCGGTGCCCCGGCGGGCGTCTCCGGTGGTTCGTACTCCTCGGAGTCGGACGACAACTCCGGCGCCCTGGCGTCGGACGAGGCCCTGGCTGCCCTGCGCGAGAAGCTGGCCGGCGGCCAGAGCTGAATCGGCTCTGCCCCTAGGCACTAGCTAGCCAACGATCGAGGCCCGTTCCCCCTCCGGGGAGCGGGCCTCAGTCGTTCCCGCGCCCAACGCCGCCCCGCGCCCCGCGCCCGCGCCCCGCGCCCGCGCCGCGCCCCGCGCGTGCCCGTCCGCTGACACTCCGTCCACGAAAGCCGTCGCCGGGGAATGCCCCTGGGCCGCCGGGCGTTCTTTCCTACGAACGCGAGGAGGAGCGGTAATCGTGCTTGATCCCCAGGATTTGTACGAATGGGACCAGAAGGGCCTGGCCGTCGTGGACATGGCCCTGGCGCAGGAGTCGGCCGGGTTGGTCATGCTGTACCACTTCGACGGCTACATCGACGCGGGTGAGACAGGCGAGCAGATCGTCGAGCGCCTGCTCGACACGCTGCCGCACCAGGTCGTGGCCCGCTTCGACCACGACCGGCTCGTCGACTACCGCGCCCGTCGTCCGCTGCTCACCTTCCGCCGGGACCGCTGGACGGCCTACGAGACACCCGCCATCGAGGTCCGGCTCGTCCAGGACGCCACCGGCGCGCCGTTCCTGCTGCTCTCCGGCCCCGAGCCGGACGTGGAGTGGGAGCGCTTCGCCGCCGCGGTCCGCCAGATCGTCGAGCGGCTCGGCGTGCGTCTGTCCGTGAACTTCCACGGCATCCCCATGGGGGTACCCCACACCCGCCCCGTCGGCATCACCCCGCACGGCAGCCGGACGGACCTCATGCCCGGCCACCGCAGCCCCTTCGACGAGGCCCAGGTGCCCGGCAGCGCGGAGTCCCTCCTCGAATTCCGGCTCACCGAGTCCGGACACGACACGCTCGGCGTCGCGGCCCATGTCCCGCACTACGTCGCCCGCTCGTCCTACCCGGACGCCGCCCTGACCGCCCTGGAGGCCATCACGGCCGCCACCGGGCTCGTGCTGCCCGGCGTCGCGCACGCGCTGCGCACGGAGGCCCGCCGGACACAGACCGAGATCGAGCGCCAGATCGGCGAGGGTGACGACGAGCTCACGGCGCTGGTCCAGGGCCTTGAGCACCAGTACGACGCGGCGGCCGGCGCCGAGACCCGGGGCAGCCTGGTCGCCGAACCCGTGGACCTGCCGTCCGCGGACGAGCTGGGCCGCGAGTTCGAGCGCTTCCTCGCCGAGCGGGAAGGCGACGCGTAGCCCCGCCGATCCCGGGCCCGGCCCCGCCGGGCCGGCAGCGGCCCATGGGCCCTAAGCTGCCGCTCATGCTGAAGGTGGGCCTGACCGGTGGTATCGGCGCCGGCAAGAGTGAAGTGTCGCGGCTGCTCGTCTCGTACGGGGCCGTGCTGATCGACGCCGACAAGATCGCGCGCGAGGTCGTCGAGCCCGGAACACCCGGGCTCGCGGCCGTCGTGGAGGCGTTCGGGGCGGAGATCCTGACCGCCGAGGGCACCCTGGACCGGCCGAGGCTGGGCTCGATCGTCTTCGCCGACGCCGACCGCCTCGCCACCCTGAACGCCATCGTCCATCCCCTCGTCGGCGCCCGCTCCGCCGAGCTGGAGAGCGCCGCGGGGCCGGACGACGTCGTCGTCCACGACGTGCCCCTCCTCACCGAGAACGGACTCGCCCCCCTCTACGACCTGGTCGTCGTCGTGGACGCGTCCCCCGAGACCCAGCTCGACCGACTCGTACGGCTGCGCGGCATGGCCGAGGCCGAGGCGCGGGCCCGGATGGCGGCCCAGGCCACACGCGAGGAGCGGCGGGCGATCGGGCACCTGATCATCGACAACGACGGGCCGCTGGAGACGCTGGAACCCCAGGTGCGGAAGGTCTGGGCGGAGCTGACGCGGCGGGCGGCCGACGAGGGGCGCTAGGGATTGCGCGCAAGCTCCCCGGCGCGCGCAGATCGCCCACGCGCCCGGATGGGTAGGGATCGCGGAGGTGGTGGCCGGATCGGTCCTCCGGTACGGAATACAGCCGCCGTAAGCGATGTTGAACCGCCGGAGCAAGGGAAGGATGCCACCGTGGCCGAGAGGAACCCGGAAACCCACGTCATCGACTTCCGCGCCGCCGAGCAGCTGCTGGCCGCGCGGGACCCCCGCGGTGCCGTGAAGCTGCTCGACTCGGTGATCGCCGCCCACCCCGAGAACACCGCGGCACGGCTGCTGCGCGCCCGCGCGTTCTTCGCCGCCGCGCAGCTGCGGCCCGCGGAGCTCGAGTTCGAACTCGTCCTGGAGCGAGAGCCGGACAACGCGTTCGCGCACTTCGCGCTGGCCCGCACGTTCCAGCGCTCCGGACGCCCCGACCAGGCCACCCGGCACTTCAGGCTGGCGGCCGCGCTCGACCCCAAGCCCGAGTACCTCCAAGCGGCCCGCTTCGGCACCGCGGACTGACCTCGGGCGGGCGCGGGCGCCGCGAAGGCCGCCCCGCGTGCGTCAGCACTCTGGCGACACGGGCTTGCTCCGCCTGGACCGCCCCGCGCACGCCCGCGTCAGCGGCGGCCCGTGCCGCCGCGGTCGGGTTCGTACGGCGGGATGTCCCGCCCCGGCTGCCAGTGCGGCCCCTGGTGGATGTGGCGCAGCACCATCGACATGTCGACAGCGGCCACCAGGAACAGCACCCCGCAGGCCGCGGCCCATCCCGGCCTGCCGACCAGGGCGAACACCGTCGTACCGAAGGCTGCCCAGAGCAGCCCCCACAGGCTCAGCCAGAACCGCAGCCGCAGGGCACTGCGCGCGGTCCTGGGCTCACTCCCCGTACGCATCGCGGTCGCCTCTCCCAGCGAGAACTCCCGAGGCTCTACTGAGGGTGTACCCCCGTGGCGCGGGGGCGAACGGGCCCGGCCCCGGGAACGGCCGCGCGTCCCCCCTCGTTCTTCGGGGCATGAGCGGACGGATGCGTGAGGGACACCAAGGGACAGGGCCCGGCGCCATCACCCCGGACGGATGCGCGGTGGAGGTCTACCGGCGCCTGGGGGTCGGCAGCGAGCCCGAGGTGATCGAGGCCGCCGTGCCGGCCGGAGCCTCGCTGCTCGAACTGGGCTGCGGAGCCGGACGGGTGACGGGGCCTCTGGTCGAGCGGGGCTTCACCGTGACGGCGGTGGACGAGTCGGCCGAGATGCTCGACGCGGTCCGGGAGCGCGTGCCCGGTGCGCGGACGGTACGGAGCCCGATCGAATCGCTGCGGCTGGACCGGCGGTTCGATGTGGTGATGCTCGGCTCGTTCCTGGTGCACACGGCCGAACACGACACCAGGCAGGGATTTCTGGAGAGCTGCAGACGGCATGTGCGGGACGACGGCCACGTCCTGATCCAGCGCGAGGGCGAGAGCTGGCACCTGGACGTGCCACGGGAGCGCGAGGACCCGGGCGGCTGCACGGTACGGATCGTGTCGGCGGAGCCGGTGGGAGACGGCGTCAACTCGGTCGTCGCCGAGTACCTCTTCCCGGACATGCGCTGGACCCAGACCTTCCGCTCTCGGCCCCTCGGCAAGGAGGAGTTCGAGCGGTACCTGGGTGAGGCCGGGCTTGCGGTGGACGCCTATCTGACGGACGACGGCACCTGGGTCAGAGCCCGCCCCATCGCGGAGTGAGCGAGCCGCCGGTGTCCTCGCGGAGCCGCCGGTGTCCTCGCGCCGGGTGGCGGAACGACGAGGTGAGGCGTTCCCCTCGCGCTCAGTGCACGAAGCTGTAACTGCGCCAGGGGAGCGTGTCGGGCGCGATCCTGTTGCTCGTGTTGGTGGCCACGTAGATGGAGTCACCCTGGCAGTTCCGGTTCGTGTACGCCTTGAGATCGATGAGTGTCTCGTTCTCGATCGCCCTCACGCCGGACGGTGCCAGGCGGTGGCAGCCGTTCACCGACGGGCTCGTCACGGAGATCACGACCTCGCGCTCGGTCTCGTAGATCACGGGGCCCACCGCGGTGCGGCCGAGGCCGGAGCAGCCCGCGACGGCGAGGGTCAGGAGCGCGGCCCCGGCGGCGGTGCCGAGACGCCGGTGAACGGACATGGCGGTTCCTCGTCTGTCGGGCGAAGGCGGCATAAGCCCTGTTCTCCGCCACCCTGCCGCCTGCCGGGCGGCCTGTCACCCGCTGCTGGGCCGCCCGGGCGAAGCGGCACGGAGCCCGCCGGCTCTCCCACGGATCGCCGAGCCGGTGGAGGGGCTCCCGGAACGCGTTCGCACCCGGCGACCCCGTCCGTACCCTCACTGTCAGACCCCACCCGTAAGGTCGGAGATCCAGAAGGAATTCGCCGCGGGACGGGAGGTGACCGGCGCCATGACCCAGCACGCCTGGCACAGCTGCGCCTCCGTGTTCCTCCCGGCCTCACTGCCCCGGGAGGGGCGGGTCGCCTTCTGGTCGCCGGCCGGAGGCGCACCGTCCGTGGCCCCGGGCGGGGGAGCCGAGCTCACGGAGCTCACTGTCGTCCGGCGACACGGCGCCGGAGTCCGCAGCCGCACCGTCCCCGCCGTGGTCCTCGGCGTCGCCGAGGCCCTGCCCCATCTGGTCGCCGCCCGCCACCACCCGGCCGCCCACCCCGCCACCGCCTGCTGGGGCGCCGCCGCCCTGCACGCGCTCCACCTCGTCGCCCGGGGCCGACTGCTCCCGGGGCTCACCGCCGATGATCTGGACGCCTGGCGCGCGGGACCGCTGGACGCGGACGACATCGCCCACCTCAGGGCCGTCGCCGCCGCCCTGCCCCCCGAAGGCCACGCCGTCCCCGTCCCCGGCCTCAGCCCGCTCCAGCTGCCGGAGCCCGAGGCACTGGTGCGCGCCTTCCTGGACGCGGTCGCCGACACCCTGCCCCGTACCCCCGCCGCGGCCCACGCGGCCGGCGCGCCGTTCGCCGCGCGGGCCGCTCAGCACCTGCCCCGCGCGCGTGCCTGGGCGGCCGAGGCCGCCGCCGGCATGGACGCCGGGGTCCGGGTCTCGCTCCGCCTCGATCTCGCCGGCCACGAACTCTTCGACATCGCCGAGGAGGGCGGCGACGAGCGGCAGGCCGCCGCGGCCGTGCTCCAGGTCCACAGCCTCGCCGACCCCACGCTCGTCATCGACGCGGCGGCGCTCTGGGACGGCGGCGGCGACGACCTCTTCGGGCCGCGCGCCCGGATCGACGCCGTCCTGGCGCTCCGTCGCGCCGCCCGCGTGTGGCCGCCGCTCGGCAGGCTCCTGGAGCGGGACGTCCCCGACGTCCTCGCCCTGACCGAGGACGAGCTGTACGAACTCCTCGGCCCCGCCGCGACCCGACTCGCCGACGCGGGGGTCGCCGTCCACTGGCCCCGTGAGCTGGCCCGCTCGCTCAGCGCGTCCGCGGTGGTGCGGCCGGCGCTCTCCGCCCCCGGCTCCGCCACCGACGGCACGAGCTTCTTCGACAGCGAGGAACTGCTCCGGTTCAACTGGCAGCTCGCCCTCGACGGGGACCCGCTCACCGAACGGGAGATGGACACCCTCGCCGAGTCCCACCGCCCCATCGTGCGGCTGCGCGACCAGTGGGTGGTCGTCGACCCCGACCTCGTCCGCAAGGCCCGCAAGCGGGAACTGGGCCTCCTGGAGCCGGTCGACGCCCTCGCCGTCGCCCTCACCGGCACGGCGGAGGTGGAAGGAGAGACCGTCGAGGCCGTGCCCGTGGGCGCGTTGGCCACCCTGCGGGACCGGCTCGTCGCCGGACCCGAGGACATCGCCGCGCCCGCCGGTCTGGACGCCACCCTGCGCGACTACCAGCTGCGCGGACTGGCCTGGCTCGACCTGATGACCTCCCTCGGACTCGGCGGCTGCCTCGCCGACGACATGGGCCTCGGCAAGACCGTCACCCTCATCGCGCTCCATCTGCGCCGGGCCCGCCGAGCCCCCACCCTGGTCGTCTGCCCCGCCTCCCTGCTCGGCAACTGGCAGCGGGAGATCCGGCGGTTCGCCCCCGGAGTGCCCGTCCGCCGCTTCCACGGCGCCGACCGTTCCCTGGACGGACTCGACGCGGGCCCCGACGCCGGGGGATTCGTCCTCACCACCTACGGCACCCTGCGCACCAGCGCACCCCGACTGGCGGGGCAGCGCTGGGGGATGGTCGTCGCGGACGAGGCCCAGCACGTCAAGAACCCCTTCTCCGCGACGGCCAGGGCGCTGCGCACCATCCCGGCGCCGGCCAGGGTCGCCCTCACCGGCACCCCCGTGGAGAACAACCTCTCCGAGCTGTGGGCCCTGCTCGACTGGACCACCCCCGGACTCCTCGGCCCCCTGAAGACCTTCCGCTCCCGCCACGCCCGCGCCGTGGAGAACAACGAGGAGATCGAGAACGAGGAGGCCGTCGCCCGTCTCGCCCGCCTCGTCAGGCCCTTCCTGCTGCGCCGCCGCAAGTCCGACCCCGGGATCGTCCCCGAACTGCCGCCCAAGACGGAGTCCGACCACCCCGTGGCGCTCACCCGCGAACAGGCGTCGCTCTACGAGGCGGTGGTCCGCGAGACCATGGCGCAGATCGAGGCCGCCGAGGGCATCGCCCGCCGCGGGCTCGTCATGAAGCTGCTCACCTCGCTCAAGCAGATCTGCAACCACCCCGCCCAGTACCTGAAGGAGCAGACGCCCAAGGGAAGCGGCACGGCCCGGCTCGCCGGCCGCTCGGGCAAGCTCGCCCTGCTCGACGAGCTCCTCGACACCATCCTCGCCGAGGACGGCTCCGTCCTCGTCTTCACCCAGTACGTGACCATGGCCCGGCTCCTCGCGGACCACCTCGCCGCCCGCGCCGTCCCGGCCCAACTGCTGCACGGGGGAACGCCCGTGGCCGAGCGCGAGCGGATGGTGGACCGCTTCCAATCCGGCGACGTGCCCGTCTTCCTGCTCTCGCTGAAGGCGGCCGGTACCGGGCTCAACCTGACCCGGGCCGGACACGTCGTCCACTTCGACCGCTGGTGGAACCCGGCGGTCGAGGAACAGGCGACCGACCGGGCCTATCGCATCGGGCAGACGCAGCCCGTCCAGGTCCACCGGCTGATCGCCGAGGGCACCGTGGAGGACCGGATCGCCGAGATGCTGGTGGCCAAGCGGGCCCTCGCCGACGCCGTGCTCGGCTCCGGAGAGGCCGCGCTGACCGAGCTGACCGACCGCGAGCTGGCGGATCTGGTCTCGCTGAGGAGGCCGTCATGAGCGCTCGCCGACGCCCGGCCGCGCGGTTCGCCGGGCCGCGCCACGACGACCGGCGCCGCACCTTCCCGGCGCTCGCCCCGCTCGGGGCACCGGACGGCCGGTTCGCGGCCACCTGGTGGGGCAACGCCTGGGTCGACGCGCTGGAGGACACCGCCCTCGACCCCGCCCGCCTGGCCCGCGGCAAGTCCTACGCCGGGCGCGGTCACGTCGACGCGATCACGGTCAGCCCGGGCCGGGTCGTCGCGTACGTCCACGGCACCCGCCCCCGCCCGTACCGCACCGAGATCCGGCTCCGCACGCTCGGCGACGACGGATGGGAGCGCTTCCTGGACGAGGTCGCCGCACGGCCCGACCACATCGCCGCCCTCCTCGACAAGGACATCCCCCATGCCGTCGAGGCCGTCACCGGGCTGCTGCCCGCGCCCGGGGACCTGATCCCCGACTGCTCCTGCCCGGACGACGGTTTCCCCTGCAAGCACGCCGCCGCCCTCTGCTACCAGTCGGCCCGGCTCCTCGACGAGGACCCGTTCGTCCTCTTCCTCATGCGCGGCCGCGGCGAGCAGGAGATCCTCGCCGCCCTCACCCAGCGCAACGCGGCCCGTTCCGCCGCCGAACAGACCGCCTCCGCGCCGTCGACGGCCACGGTCCCGGCCCGCGCCGCCTTCGCACACGACGCCGGTCGCGCGCTGGCGCCGCCCCCGCCGCTGCCCACCCCGGCGCATCCCGGCCGCCCCCCGGCCTACCCTCCGGACGCCGACGCCCCGGACCCCCTCGCCCTGGACCTGCTCGCGACGGAGGCGGCCGCCCGGGCCCATTCCTTCCTGGTGACCGGACACGATCCCGTCGCCACGCTCACCCCCTGGCAGGACGCCGTGCGGCTGGCCGCGGCACACCCCGGCTCCGGACTGACCGCCTCCACCCGCGCGTTGTACCGGGACCTCGCGTACGCCCTGGACCGCACGCCCAGCGACCTGGCCCGAGCGGTCGCCGCCTGGCGCCAGGGCGGACTCGCCGGACTCGCCGTCCTCGAAGAGCCCTGGGACCCGCCCGCCGGTCCCTTCGACCGGGCCCGGCCCGCCCTGCTCGCCGCCGACTTCCCCGCCTTCCGCCCCTGGCGCAACCGGCTGTCGACGCGATCTCTGCAGCTCCGTTTCGGACGCGACGGGCTCTGGTACGGGTACGAGTCCGATGCCGACCGCGAGGACTGGTGGCCGCGCGGCACCCCCGACGCCGATCCCGTCGGCGCGCTCACCGATCTGCTCGGCCACTGACCCGAGGACCGGTCACGGGTCGGGTCGTCGCGATCTCCGCAGGTCGAGTCGCGGAACGATAATCAGCGGCGAGCGGAGCCGCTAGTTCCCCATACGTTCGAGCTCATACCCACTCGATGGAGTGAATCGCGCCAACGGCCTGATCCGGCCGGGTCGGGATCGCGTTAAGTGCGATGCGGGCGAATGCCCGTGAGAACCTCCGGAAGGCAGGAAGCCATGAGGCAGATTCGCCGAAGTGGTCTGGCCACACTGATGGTCACGGGTGGCGCGCTCGCGCTCTCGGCGGGCGCCGCCCACGCCGACTCCGGCGCGCAGGGCGCCGCGGTCGGTTCGCCGGGTGTGATCTCCGGCAACGCGGTTCAGCTGCCGGTACACGTCCCGGTCAACGTCTGCGGGAACACCGTCAACGTCATCGGGTTGCTCAACCCCGCCGCGGGCAACCGCTGCGCGAACATCAGCGGGTCCGACGGGTACGGCTCGGACGCGAACGGCGGCGGCCGGACGCACAAGGACATGCCCGCCTCCCCGCGGGCCGGTGCGCCGGGCGGCGGCAGCCACGGCGGACACATGGGCGGACACAGCGGGGGCAACTCCGCCAACGGCGGGGGGTCCCTCGCCGAAGGCCACGCCGAGGGTTCCCCCGGCGTGCTCTCCGGCAACGGACTCCAGCTGCCCGTCGACCTGCCCGTGAACGTCGCGGGCAACTCGGTCAACGTCGTCGGCATCGGCAACCCGGCCATCGGCAACACCGCGGTCAACGGCCCCTCCCACCCCGAGGCGCCCGGCGAGACGCCGAACCGGAACGTGCCCCCGAAGCCGCAGCCCGTCCCGGTCACCGAGACCGAGAACGAGCCGGAGGCCCCGGCGCCCGCCCCGCAGACCAGCTCGGTCGCGCTCGCCAGCACGGGCTCGGAGCTGGTCGGCTCCGCGGCCGCGGCCGGTGCGGCGCTCCTGGTCGGCGGCGCCCTGGTCTACCGCCGTGCCCGCCGCATGGGCGCGCAGGTCTGAGGCCCGCGCGGGTCCTCACGCACGGCGCCAGGCCCGGAGCACCGCCTCGATGGCCGGTGTGACCCTCGTCCGGGCCTGGTGACGGGGTACGCCCCGCATGAGCAGGGTGTCGTACTCGGTGTCGACATGGCGTACGGCCGCCCGCACGGCCGCTGTGACCGCACCCCGGTCCAGCGCCCGCCCGGCCGCCGTACGTCCCACCCGGCCGCTGCCCACCTGCGCGGCGTGGGTTGCGATCTCGGCGGCCCGATCGGCCGGGCAGCGGGGATAGAGCCGCAGGATCTCGGCCTCCAAGGCCGCCGTGACCTCGGCGTCCCGGTCCGCGCGGCGCGCGGCGTCACGGGCCCTGCGCCGCGCCCGCGCCTCCGCGTCGGCCAGGCAGGCCGCCTCCGCCCGGACGAGCGCGGCCTCCTCGACGAGCAGCCCCTGACGCTCGTACCGCGTTCGGCGCCGGTTGTGCCGTACCACCACCGCCCAGAGCGAACTCCCCTCGCGCGCACGCCGGGTGAGGGCCGTGTCGCCGCGGCGCAGGAACACCAGATGGCCCAGGTCGGCGCAGTCCAGGCAGACGGGCGCGTTGAACTCGACGATCATCCGCTCCAGCGGTCCCTGCCGGCACTCCGAGCAGCGGCGGCGCTTGAGCGGTTCGACGACGACGGGTGCGACCAGGTCCACGGCGGCCCCCTCAGCGCACGCCGGGCGCGGCCGCGGCGATGAACTCGTCGAGGGTCTCCTTCGCCCGCTGGGAGCGGCGCGCGCGATCCTCCTCGCCGTTCGCCTCGTGCATGCAGTTGGTCATGTCGAAGGCGGATTCGGCCAGTTGGCGGGTGGCCGCGTCGTCACACACCAGCTGGACACGGAAGAGGGCCTGACGGGTGGCGGTGCGCTGGTGGTACGAGGCGTAGCGCGACTCCTCGGCCTCCTCCGAGGAGGGGTCCTGGGCGGCTCGGAACCAGCGGTCGTTCTGGCTGCGCCGGTAGTCGACGACCGCGCCGGCGAAGGCGCTGTAGGCGGCGATCCGTTCCTGGCGCAGCTGTTCGTCACGGGCCAGTACCGCCGTGCGTTCGGCGGCTCGGCCCTGGAACCAGTGTGTGGCGACGACACCCAGCAGGGTGCCCACCACGGCGATCAGCGCCGTCTCCATGACCGGTTGCTCCTCGGCGTGCTCAAGTGGGCGTCGAAAATCGTTCGATCCGGGGCCCCGGCACTCGCTAGGGTCCCTCTCGTGGCAACGAAACTCAATCAGATCATCGCAGTGGAGAAGGGCGTCAAGTCCAGGGCGCACCAGGACCTCACGGCGGCGCACCACGGGCTGCAGAAGCCCGCGCTGCTCGCGGGCATCTCCCGTACGTACCAGCCGAAGGACGAGGAGGGCGAGCAGCTTCCGCCCGAGTCCACGCTGGTGCAGGTGAAGGCCGAGGACGTGCTGCGCGACACCGCGCGGGCGTTGACGCGACTGTTCGATGTGACCGCCACCAAGGACTGGGCCAACTGCGAGGCGCGCGCCGACATCACGGTCGACGGCCGCGTGCTGGTGAGCCGGGTGCCCGTGGCGTACCTGCTGTTCCTGGAGAAGCAGCTGACGGACATCAACACCTTCGTCCGCAAGCTGCCGGTCCTGGACGCGGCCGAGTCGTGGACGCAGGACCCGTCGACCGACGCGTGGAAGACCGATGTCGTCCGCACGGTCCGGACGAAGAAGGTCCCGCGCAACCACGTGAAGGCGGAGGCGACGGACAAGCACCCGGCGCAGGTCGAGGTGTACTACGAGGACGTGCCGGTGGGGTACTGGACCACCGTGAAGTTCTCCGGCGCCCTGCCGGCCCGGCGGGTGAACGAACTCCTGGAGCGGGTGGAGAAGCTCCAGCAGGCGGTGAAGTTCGCCCGCGAGGAGGCGAACAGCGCCGAGGTCACCGACCAGCGCGTCGGGGACGCCGTCTTCGGCTACCTCTTCGGGTAGCGGGGACACCCATGAACTCCCCGGCCACAGAGCACGGCCGGGGTGCGCGAGGAGCGCAAAGCTGAAACTGAGCCTTGTCGTGACATCCGCGGTTCCAGTGGAGGTTCGAGTCCTCCTCCCGGCGCTCGCCGTGCCGGGATAGCCCAACCAGGCAGAGGCAGACCGCGATCAATCTCAGACTATTGCTCCAGAATCAGCATTCGCCGCTCATCGCCGGATCGACCGGGCACGGGCCCTGGTGCGTCGAAATGCCAGTTCGAATCTGGTCCGCCGAGCTCGATCGGCGGTGGTCCAATGGCAGGACGCGACGCAATGACGACTGACCCGAGCCCTCAAGCGTGCCGGCGTGTGATGTGAGCGGCATCGACAGGGTCCGGGGGCAGGCTACGCCCTCGGACCCGCTCCTTTTCCGCCTCTCGCACGGGCATGGCCCGGCTGCTCGCTCGGCATCGGAACGGGACCGGCCACCTGGTGACGGGATTCGGTGTTCGGCCGGAAGCCCCTCGGCCGGGGCCTCCGGTCCGCACGCCTTGCTCAGTTCCACCTGACCAGCGAGGTCGTGGCCTCCTCGGCGGCGTCGACGGGCTCCAGGAGTGCGGCCTTGGTGATACGAGCTGTCACGACGTCCCCCGTGCGTGGCGCGGCAGGTCAGGACACTGCACTCAACACCAGGCCGGACCGCCGCTGTTGGCGATGTTCATTTCAAACGGAGATCATTAAAGCAGGCCGGCACCGGTCGGGATCCGCCGCTCTCACCCGGAGCGGCGGTCAGGTCAGAGCGGGTTGTTCGATACACCTAGCTCCTGCGGATCTTCGCCGGGACGCACAGCCAGGCCAGGATCGCGGCCGCCAGGTAGGCGAGCGCGCCGACGCCCATGCTGATCCGCAGTCCGGTGCCGGCGGCGGCCGTGGCGAGCAGACTGCCGCCGAGCGCGACCCCGGTGGCGCTCCCGATCTGCCGGGTGGTGTTGAACAGGGCCGACGCGGTTCCCGAGTACGCGGTCGGCGCGGCGCCCATCACGGTGGCGGTCGAGCCGGTGAGGGCGAACGAGGTACCGAACCCCGCGGCCATCATCGGGACCACCAGCAGCGCGTAGGCGGGGTCGGCTCCCGCCGCGGCCCAGCCGGCCAGCCCCAGGGCGGCCAGGAGCATGCCGGAGACCACCAGCGGACGGTCGCCGGTGCGGCGGGCGAGCCGCCCGGAGAGCACGGACGCGAACATGGTCATCGCCACGGCCGGGAAGAGCGCGAGTCCCGTTTCGAGGGCGCTGAAGCCGCGCTGCTGCTGGAACTCCAGACTGGCCGTGAACACCATGCCGTAGAAACCGAAGTTGAACAGCAGGCCGATGACCGCTCCGCCGCCCATGGCGCGCGAACGCAGCAGGTCCAGCGGGAGCGCGGGGGACCGGGCCAGTCGCTCGCGTACGACGAAGGCGACGGCCGCGAGCACGGCCAGAGCCAGCCCGCCGAGAACGAGCGGATCGGACCAGCCCCGTCGTCCGGCCTCGTTCAGGGCCCCCGTCAGCAGCGCCACGCCCGCGACGACCGCGCACTGCGCGGGCCAGTCGAGGGCCCGGGTGGATCGCCTCGGCGAGCGCCCCACGTGCCGCAGGGTCAGCAGCAGGCAGACCGCGCCGACGGGCAGGTTGATGAGGAAGACCCAGCGCCATCCCACGGTGGAGACGAGGAGCCCGCCCAGGAGCGGCCCGGCGGAGGCGGCGATGCCGGCCATCGAACCCCACAGTCCGAACGCCCGCGACCGCGCGGCCGGTGCCGGGTAGGACTGCTGGAGGAGGGCGAGGGAACCGGGCACGATCAGCGCCGCGCCGAGCCCTTCCACCAGGCGGGCCGTCACGAGGAAGGGGGTGCTGGGGGCGACCGCGCAGGCGGTCGAGGAGACGATGAACACCACGACGCCCGCGCAGAAGACCCGGCGGTTGCCGAGCCGGTCGCCCAGCGCGCCGCCGGTCAGCAGGAATCCGGCGAAGACGAGGGTGTACCCGTCGGTGATCCACTGGATGCCCGTGAGCGAGGCCGACAGCTCCCGGCCGATCACGGGTACGGCGACATTGAGGATCGTCACGTCCAGGATGACCATGAAGTACCCGGCGCACACCGCCAGCAGCGGTACCCAGGAGCGTCGCTCCGGCTCCGGCGACGGTTCGGGCGCGGGCGTGGACCCGCCGGACGACTTCCCGAACTCCACGGCCCCAACTCCCATCCGTCCGCGGAGGCCCCTGTCCCGAGCCACAGTAGGGGCCGCGCCGCCCTACTGGCGGTAGCCGCTCAGGAAGCGGCCGATGCGGCTGATCGCCGCGTCGAGGTCGTCGGCGTAGGGCAGCGTCAGAATGCGGAAGTGGTCCGGTCGCGGCCAGTTGAAGCCGGTGCCCTGCACGACCTGGATCTTCTCGCGCAGCAGCAGGTCGAGGACGAACTTCTCGTCGTCGTGGATCCGGTGCACCTTCGGGTCGAGGCGTGGGAAGGCGTAGAGCGCGCCCTTCGGCTTGACGCAGGAGACGCCGGGGATCTCGTTGAGCTTCTCCCAGGCCCTGTCGCGCTGCTCGTGGAGCCTGCCGCCCGGCGCGGTCAGTTCGTGGATCGACTGCCGGCCGCCGAGCGCGGCCTGGATGGCGTACTGGGCGGGGGCGTTCGGACACAGGCGCATGGAGGCCAGCATGGTCAGCCCCTCCAGATAGCTCTTCGCGTGCTGCTGGGGGCCGCTGACGACCAGCCAGCCGGAGCGGAAGCCGGCCACCCGGTAGGTCTTGGAGAGGCCGCCGAAGGTGAGGACGACCAGGTCGGGGGCGAGGGAGGCGGCCGGGTAGTGGACGGCCTCGTCGTAGACGATCTGGTCGTAGATCTCGTCGGCGAAGACCATCAGCCCGTGTCGGCGGGCGAGGTCGAGGATGCCCTCGACGATCTCGCGCGGGTACACCGCGCCCGTGGGGTTGTTGGGGTTGATGATCACGACGGCACGGGTGCGGTCGGTGATCTTCGCGGCCATGTCGTCGAGGTCCGGATACCAGTCGGCCGACTCGTCGCACAGGTAGTGCACGGCCTTGCCGCCCGCGAGGGTGGTCACCGCCGTCCACAGGGGGAAGTCGGGGGCCGGGATCAGGACCTCGTCGCCGTCTTCGAGGAGCGCCTGGACGGCCATGGAGACGAGTTCGGAGACGCCGTTGCCGAGGAAGACGTCGTCGACGCCGACGTCCGGCAGGCCCATGGCCTGGTAGCGCTGGGCGACGGCGCGGCGGGCGGAGAGGATGCCCCGGGAGTCGGTGTAGCCGTGCGCCTTGGGGAGCATCCGGATCATGTCCTGGACGATCTCCTCGGGCGCCTCGAAGCCGAAGAGCGCGGGGTTGCCGGTGTTGAGGCGCAGGACGCTGTGGCCCGCCTCCTCCAGGGCGTTGGCGTGCTCGATGACCGGGCCGCGAATCTCGTAGCAGACCTCGCTCAGCTTGCTCGACTGCCGGAACTCCATGCGACGACCTCCCCAGAAGGATTGATGCTTGGTTTTACCAAGTTCGAGCTTGGAAAGTCCAACAACATGTCTAGACTGCGTCGTATGCCTCGCCGCCGAAGCTATGACCAGTACTGCGCCGCCGCCCGCGCCCTCGACGCCGTCGGCGACCGCTGGACTCTGCTGATCGTCCGTGAACTCCTCGCCGGTCCCCGCCGCTACACGGATCTGCATGCCGACCTCCCCGGTGTCAGCACGGACATGCTGGCCGGCCGCCTCAAGGACATGGAGGGCGCCGAACTCGTCACGCGCCGCCGCCTCCCGCCGCCCGCCTCGGCGTACGTCTACGAACTCACCCGACGGGGCCGCGAGCTGCTGCCGGTGCTGCGGGCCCTGGCGGAGTGGGGCGCGCCCGCCCTGGAGGAGCCGCGTCCGACCGACGCCGTACGGGCCCACTGGTTCGCGATCCCGCTGCTGTCCTCCCTGGAGGGGGCGGCGGCCGGAGTGGTGCATGTGACGCTGGACGAGGGCGACTTCCATGTACGCGTCGGGGGCGACGGGCAGCCTCCGGAGTACGGGGACGGGGCGCCGTCCGACACCGCCGACGTACGGCTGCGGACGGACTCCGCGACCTGCCGGGCGCTGGCGGCCGGGGAGGCGACTCTCGGCCAGGCGGTGAGGGACGGCCGGGTCCGGGTGGAGGGGGACGGGCACCTCGCCGGTGAACTGCCGGCCCGGCTCGCACTGCTGCCGGTGAACTGATCGTCAATCCCCGTCCCGGTCATCCCCCTTACGAGTAGCGTGGGGCTGTTTGGCGGCCATGGACCGAGGGGTCGCGCGGGAAAACGGGAGGGGCCGCTCCATGGCGATCGACATCCGCACCGACCGGGGCGCACCCCCCGCACAGACCCTGGTGGCCAAGGGCACCTCCAGCGGCACCCTCCGGATCCGGCCACCCAAGGGCCGAACGGACGTCGTCTTCCGCACGGTCACGCTCGCCCCGGGCGAATCCACCGGCTGGCACCACCACCCCGGCCAGATCATCGCCGTCGTCCAGTCCGGCACACTCACCCGGGTCCTGCACGACTGCACGGTCGAGACGGCCTCCGCGGGGGACGCGTTCGTCGAACCGGCGGGCCGCAGGAACCGGCACATCGGGCACAACCTCGGTTCCGAGCCCGTGGTGCTCCACATGACCTGTCTGCTGCCCCAGGACGCGCCGCTCTCCATAGCCGCGGAAGCCCCGGACTGCGCGCTCCGCCTTCCCTGGGCCCTGTGCGTGGATCCGCCTTCCCTCGACCCCTGTTCGTAGAATCGGTGGACGAACCCCGACGCCCAGAGCAAGGTCACGCCCGTGCGAGTCGAAGCGATCACCTGGGAGCGGCTGGCCGCTGCCCTGGCCGGGCACATCGACGGGCTGGAGCCCGGGGACGGCGGGGGCCGGCTCAAGATCGCCGTTGACGGTCCGCCCGCCGCGCCGACCGGGGAGACCGCCGAGAGGATCGCCGAGGCGCTCAGGCTGCTCGGCCGCTCCGTGCTCGTCGTCGGCACCGAGGGCTTCCTGCGCCCCGCGTCGCTCCGCTTCGAGTACGGGAAGCGGGACCCCGACTCGTACTACAGCGGCTGGTACGACACCGGGGCACTGTGGCGCGAGGTGTTCGGGCCGCTGGAGGAGGGAGGGAGCGGGCGGGTGCTGCCCGACCTCTGGGACCCCGTACGCGACCGGGCCACCCGCAGCGACTATGTGGAACTGCCGCCCGGAGGCGTGCTCGTGGTGCACGGGCCCTTCCTGCTCGGGCACTGGTTCCCGTTCGACCTGACCGTCCACCTGCGGCTCTCGCCCGGCGTCCTCGCCCGCCGCACCGAGGAGTCCTGGACCCTGCCGGCCTTCGAGCGGTACGCGAACGAGGTCGGCCCCTCCGACGCGGCGGACGTCGTCGTCCGCACCGACGACCCGCGTCACCCGGCGTGGACCGGACTCGCGGACCTGGGGGACCGGGGGTAGGACGACTCAGGGCCGGGGACTGAGGGGCCGGGGGCCGGGCGCGCGGCCCGGGGTGTCCTCGGCGGGGCGGCCGCCCACCACCGTCACCGCCTCCGCGCCCGCCCGGCACCCTGCCGCTGCCGCCGTCGTCGGGTCGGCGCCCGCGAGCCGGGCGGCCAGGAACGCCCCCGTGAAGGCGTCGCCCGCGCCCGTCGAGTCCACCGCCCGCACCGCCGGCGCCGCGACCCGGCCGGTCACCGAGCCGGCCTCCGCGACCAGCGCGCCCGCCGCGCCGAGAGTGACCGCGACCAGCGGGAACGCACGGCTCAACACGCCCGCCGCCTGCTCCGGTTCGCCGCAGCCGGTCAGCAGGCGGGCCTCGTCGGCGTTCGGGAACAGCACCGCCGCGCCCTCGGCGTCCGCCAGGAACCGGTCCACGCCGAGCTGCTTCAGAAAGCCCGTCGACGCCGGATCGACACTCACCGGAACCCCTGCCTCCCGCGCCGCTCGCAGGGCGCGGAGCGCGGTCGCGCGACCGGGCGCCGCGAAGAAGAGGTACCCGGACAGGTGCAGATGGGCGACGCCGTCGAGGAAGGAGTCGCTCCAGTCGCCGGGGGAGAGGCGCAGCGCCGCCCCGCTGTCGGTCAGGAACGTGCGCTCGGCGCTCGCGTCGACCAGCGCGATCACCGTCGCCGTGGCGGCGTCCGCGTCCTCCACCAGCATCGGCCGCACACCGGCCCTGCGGAGCGCCCTCTCGTGCCACTCGGCCGCCTCGGTCCCGACCCGGCCGAGCATCCGCACGTCGGCCCACCCCGCGCGCGCCGCCCAGCAGGCCGCGTTGGCCCCGGCTCCGCCGGGCAGCATGCGGATGGCCGCCGCCGTGTCGGTCGCGGGCGCCAGCGGGGTGCCGTGCCTGGCCACGACGTCGGTCACCACATCGCCGACGACCAGCAGGCCGCTCACGCGCCGCCTTCGGCGTACGCCGCGGCGATCCGCGCGGCGAGCCGCACATTGCCCCGCACGGCCGCGAGGTTCGCCTCCAGCGAGGCCCCTTCGGTGTGCACCGTCAGGTACTCCAGCAGGAACGGGGTCACGGCCTGCCCCGAGATCCCCTTCTCCCGCGCCGCCGCCAGGCCCTGCGCGAGGACCCGGTCGTGCAGCGCCGGATCCAACTGGTCGGCCACCGGCACCGGGTTGGCGACGATCAGCGCCGCACGGGGCCCGCCGAGATCGTCCTGGGCCCGTATCACGCCCGCCACCGCCTCGGGCGAACGCAGGCTCCAGTCCACGGGCTCGCCTGACGAGGCCAGGTAGAACCCGGGGAAGTGCTCCGTCCCGTACCCCACCACCGTCACGCCGAGCGTCTCAAGCCGCTGCAGCGTCGCCGGGACGTCGAGGATCGACTTGACCCCCGCGCACACCACCGTCACCCCGACCCTGGACAGCAGCCGCAGGTCGGCCGACTCGTCCTGCGTCTCGCTCCACTCGCGGTGCACTCCGCCGAGTCCACCGGTCGCGAAGACCCGTATGCCGGCGGACTCCGCCAGCCACGCCGTCGCCGAGACCGTCGTCGCCCCCGTCGCCCCGGTCGCGAGCGCGGGCGCCAGGTCGCGGTGGCCCAGCTTCCGCACGGACGGGTCCTCCGCGATGCGGGTCAACCCCGCCTGGTCGAGGCCGACATGGGCCGTGCCGTCGATCACGGCGATCGTGGCGGGCACCCCGCCGCCGTCCCGTACGAGCCCCTCCAGCTCCCGCGCCACGGCCAGATTGCGCGGGCGCGGCAGCCCGTGGGCGATGATCGTGGACTCGAGCGCGACGACGGGACGGCCCTCCGCGAGAGCCTCCCGCACCTCTTCGGACACCTGTGTGGACATGTCCCATCTCTGGCGCAACCGCGAACCACTCAAACCTCGGTGGCGACGATCAGCCACAGCGCGGCAGGCCGGGCAGCCGGCCCGCGTCCACCACCTGGATCACCGGCCGGGAGCCGGACGTCTTGGCGTTGCCGACGCTGTACGCCACGGCCAGCGCACCGCCCCGGGCCTGCGCGTACCCGTAGGCCGGGGTGATCCGCGCGTACGAGCCGGAGTCGAGGTCGAGCGCGTAGGAGGTCTCCGGAGTCCGCCAGGTGACCAGGCGGCCGCTGATCCTCAGCTGGTCCATGCCGTCGACGGCCGGTGACTCCGTCACGACCGCCGTCGGCCGCGCGTCACCCGTCCGCCACACCATCAGCCGGGGCGCGGTCTCGCCCGCCACCCAGGCCCAGGTCCTGCCGTCGGAGACCACGGACCGGACGTCCCGCAGTGCCGCCAGGGCCTTCGGCAGCGCTGCGGTCCGGGCGCCGGTGCGGGAGACGGCGGCGAGCCGTGTCCCCGAACCCGTCGACTCGCGCCACACCAGCAGGTCCCCGGCGGCGAACGGGGCGTCCATCACCCCGGTGCGCAGGGCGCGCGGCGCGCCGCCCGCGGCCGCCGCCGCGTACACGGTGGCCTTGCCGTCGCCGACTCCCTGGGCCCAGTGGACGGTGCCGTCGCGGACGACGGGCTGGGGCAGCGGGCCCGGGCGGTCGGCCCGGGCGAGCCGCCGGGACGTGCCGGTGGTGGCGTCCCAGACGTACAGGCTCCACGGGCTGTCCAGGGTCCGTCCCTCCAGGACCGCGAACGCGGCCCACCGCCGGCCGTCGAAGTCGGCCGCGAGAAGCTGGTGTTCGACGGGGTCGGCGAGGGTGAGCAGGGTGCGGGGAGCGCCGGTGCCGCGCAGCAGGGCGGCCCGGCGCTGCCCGGCGCCGGTGAGCTGGACGGCCGTCCAGCCGGGTCCCGTGTCCGTGAGCACCGCCCGCTCGCCGGCCGGTGCGCGCAGCTCGCCCGCGGCGAGGGCGGAGCTCCAGCTGGCCGGGAGCCGTACCTCGCACGCGGCGGCGAGCGCGGTCGGCCGCGGCGCCGGGGCCGACGACTCGCGCGGTGCCGGCTCGGGACCGGGACGTGCCGGCGAGCATCCCGAGAGCAGGATGCCCGCCAGCAGCAGGGCCGGCGCCGTGCGGGCGCCGAGCGGTGAGGAGGAGTTACCAGACGTACCCACGGCCGCCCATGATGGTGGTGATGGTGTCGGACGAGATGCGCGCCGACTTGGGGACGGATCCCGCCCAGGAGATCACGCTCGTGCTCACTCCTCCCACCGGATCCAGGTAGTTGACCTGCCCGGCGGCGGAGTCCGTGTTGTAGCCGTCGATCGAGACCCAGTGGAATATCTCGATGTTCGGGTGTCCGACGAGATGCGGCCCGCCCGGGACCTCCCAGGCGTTGCCGGCTATCGCGTAGTCGTGGTCGGTGTTGTGCGTGATGTGCTGCTTGAAGTTGGCCTTGTCGGTGGCGGTCGGGGTGTACGGCAGTGCCTTGGGGACGTAGCCGGCCCCGGGCAGACGCTGGTTCAGCGCGTCGGCCATCGGATAGCCCGTGGGGTTGGCGACGTTGATGTTGACGCCGTACCAGGCGGTTCCGCTGGAGTTCGTCTTGAGGAGCGTCGCCGCGTCCTGCTGCGAGCGGCCGGCGACCTCGTCGGCCGCGGACTGGGTGATCACGAGGGTCGCGGGCCCGCACCAGTAGGACGTCTTCTGCGACTGGTGGAGGCCGCCGGAGAGCTTGTATCCGGCCAGCGCCGCCCGGGGGCGCACCCCGTCGTACTCTCTCGCCGCCTGCGCCTGCTTGGCGGCGCTGAGTCTCTGCTGGGCGGGGGTGAGACGCTGCGGGCCGAGGGTGTCGTACGCGGCCTTGTAGGAGGCGCCGGGGGCCACGGGATCGGCCGCGAGGGCGGCGGGGGCGGCCACGGTGGCCGCGAGCAGCGCGGCGGCTGTCAGGGCGGTGGTGGTCAGGGCGGCGCGGTGGGGGAAGAAGGCTGACGCGGGCATCGCACTCTCCTGTCGGAGGTGGGGGACGAGTCCAGGGGGAGTTTGACGCGCGCACGCCAGGCGGGACAGGGGGCTCGGGCGAATGCCCCCGACCAACATTGGGCGCACCAAAGGCGCCTCTCGTGACCAGCGGGGACATCCGGCGGCGAGCCGTTTCCCGGGCCTGGTTTTCGGCCGTATGGCGCTGTGGCGCCCTGTCTCGCGGGGTGCGCGTATGGCTGATTTCGCCCCCGAAGGGGCAGAGGTGTCCATTCGTCACTTCTACGACGCCCTCGCGGTCGAGCACGACCTGATTACGCCGACTGGGGGGACGCGTCGAACACGCCTGCGGATTCGGTGCCCTGTCGCCGCGTCCGCCCCGTGGAGCCGCCCCGGGTGCGGCCCGGACACGTCGTCCGACCTCCCGGGCGGCGCTCCCCGAGCCGTGCTGCGGATTTCGTCGCCTTCGGCGAACTCGCGGAAGACGCCTGGTCGGAGGCGAACCGGAGCTCTTCATTCCGCGTGGTCCCGGCGGTGGGACCGCCCTGGATCCCGGCTACAGTCACCGCCCATGACGACACACGACCAGCCCTCCTTCGCCGTCCACATCCCCGATGCGGAACTGGAGCCGGAGCCCCTCGACCCCGGACAGATCGTCTCGGGCGAGCCCGAGGTGACCGGCAAGGTCCTCTGGGAGTCCGCCGACGGCAAGCAGGTGCGCGGCATCTGGCAGATCACCCCCGGAGTGGTGACCGACACCGAGGCGAACGAACTCTTCGTCGTCGTCAGCGGTCGCGCCACCGTCGCCGTCGAGGGCGGCGCGACGCTGGAGATCGGGCCCGGCGACGCCTGCGTGCTGCGCGAGGGGGACAGGACCACCTGGACGGTCCACGAGACGCTGCGCAAGGCGTACCACATCAGCCTCTAGGCATCGGGGTGTCGGCCGCCGCCGAGTCCGGTCGCCCGGTCGCCCGGTGGACCGGGGGCCGGTCGCCCGGTGGGCCGGGGGGCCGGTCGCCTGGTGGGCCGGGGGCCGGGGGACCGGGGGATCCGGGCGGTCTGGTCCCCGCCCCGTCCGCGTCAGGCGGGCCGCCGCCGCACCGCTCCGCGCACCGCCAGCGCCGCCATGGGCAGCAGCAGGCACGCGCCCACCAGGTTCAGCCAGCCGTAACCCGCCCGCGCGACGATCAGTCCCGCCGTCAGTCCGCCCACTCCGGCGGCGCTGTTCATGATGAAGTCCGACAGTCCCTGGACCGCGGCCCGGGCTTCCTGCGGAACCGAGTCCGTGAGCAGGGCGGAGCCCGACACCAGGCCCGCCGACCAGCCGAGCCCCAGCACGAACAGGCCGGCCGCGGTCTGCCCGTGGCTCGGCCCCGCCGTGCCCGCGAGCAGCGCCGCGAACGACAGCAGCCCGACCGCCAGGCCGATCACCGCGAGGCGTCCCAGGCGGTCGGAGAGCCAGCCCATCACCGGGGAGAAGGCGTACATGCCCGCGATGTGCCCGCTGATGACCAGGCCGATCAGCTGGATGCCCGCGCCGTGGTGGCTCAGCGCCACCGGGGTCATCGACATGATCGAGACCATCGCGGTGTGGGAGGCGGCCACCGTCACCAGGGCGAGACGGGCCCGCGAGGACTCCCGCACCGCCCGCATCCCGGCCTTGAGCGAACGCCCCTCGGCCGCCGCCGCGCCCTCCTCCGCACCCGACAGCGCGCGGGCCGTCAGCAGCGGGTCGGGACGCAGCAGCAGCGCCACCATGACGGCGGCGACCACGAACACCCCGGCGGCCCAGACGAACGGTCCGGCCGCCGCGGGAATGCCGAGACCCGCCACGCTCTCCCCGGCCGGCGCGGCGACGTTGGGCCCGAGGACGGCACCGATCGTCGTCGCCCACACCACCGTCGAGATGGCCCGGCCCCTGCGGTCCGGCTCGGCCAGGTCCGCGGCCGCGAACCGGGCGGCGAGATTGGCCGACGACCCGGCCCCGAACCCGACCAGACCAGCCAGGAGGAGGGGGAAGCTGTCGACGACCGCTCCCAGGACCACGATCCCGGCCCCCAGCGCCCCCACCAGATAGGCCAGCACCAGACCCGGCCGTCGCCCCCGCGAGCCCATCAGGGAGGCGAGGGGCATGGCGAGCAGCGCGGGACCGGCCACCGAGGCCGTCGAGGCGAGGCCCGACAGCGCCTCCGTACCGCTGACGTCCTTGGCCAGGACCGCCGCGAGGGCGATGCCGATGGCGATGCCGAGTCCGCCGAGGATCTGGCTCGCGATCAGCACGGCCTGGATGCGCCGCCGGAGCGCCGGCAGCGCGGCGGCCTCGGCGGAAGCGGCTATCTCCGCCGCGTCGGCGGCGTCAGGGGCACTGGGGGTCTTGGTCACTTACGTGAGTGTGCCAGCCATCCCCGTCGAGGGGAACGCCACCCCCACATACCCCCCAGGGGCACCGCGGCGGACGCTCAGAACAGCGGTTCCGGCAGTACGCCCTCCAGCGCCAGCAGCGTCCGCTTGGTCTCCAGACCGCCCCCGAAGCCGCCGATCCCGCCGTCGCTCTCCACCACGCGATGGCACGGCACCACCACCGGCAGCGGATTGGCGCCCATCGCCGCCCCCACCGCCTGAGCCGCACCCGGCTGCCCGACCCGACGGGCCAGGTCGCCGTAACCCACGACCGTCCCGAACGGCACGCCCCGCGCCAGCTCCCGCAGCACCTCGCGGTTGAACCCGGTCGTCAGCGTCCAGTCCAGGGCGAGATCGAAGTCCCGGCGCCCACCCGCGAAGTACTCCCCGAGCTGCCGTATCGGCTCGGCCAGCCGGCCGGCCTCGCTCCGCACGGGCTCCGCGCCCAGCCGATCGGCGAGCCGCTCCAGCGCCGCGTCCCGCACCCCCTCCTCGGCGTGGAAGACCACGCTCACCAGGCCGCGGTCGGTCGACGCGAGCAGCAGGGGGCCGATGTCGCTCGCGACGACCGTCCATTCCACCGTGGTGTCCATGGGGATCACGGTACGACCGCCCACTGACATCGCCGCCGTCACGGCCCGGTCACTTCTCGATCTCGCCGAAGCCAAATCCCGGACCGCATGGTCGTGCGGCGCCCCGCGCGCCATAATCTCGCCCCGGTAGGACTACTCAGCGGTACCGACTGTTTTCGGACGACGTTCCACGACGGGTGGAGGGCACACGCGCATGCAGGGCACGGTCGACGGATTCAGCTACGGCCTCGTGACGCCGGTCGCCGCCTATCTCATGGCCTGCCTCGGTGGAGCCCTGGGGCTGCGCTGCACCATCAGATCGCTGCGTCACCGGGACACCTTCAAGGCCGGCTGGCTGGCCCTGGGGGCGACCGCCATAGGCACCGGCATCTGGACGATGCACTTCATCGCGATGATGGGCTTCTCGGTCCGGCAGGCCCCGATCAGCTACGACCGGCCCATCACCTTCGCGAGCCTGGCCGTCGCCGTCGTGATGGTCGGCATCGGGATCTTCATCGTCGGATACCGCGGGGCCACCCCGCTCGCCCTGGTCACCGGCGGCACCATCACCGGACTCGGCATCGCCACCATGCACTACCTCGGCATGGCGGGGATGCGCCTCCAGGGACGCATCGAGTACGACACCCTCACCGTCGCCCTCTCCGTCGTGATCGCCGTCGTCGCGGCCACCACCGCCCTCTGGGCGGCCGTCTCGGTGTACGGATTTCTCGCCAGTCTCGGGGCGAGCCTGGTGATGGGCCTCGCCGTCAGTGGTATGCACTACACCGCGATGGCCGCCGTCAACGTCCACCTCCACGGCGACGGCGCCGTCACCGGAACCGGCGACACCGCCACCTCGCTCATCCTGCCGATGCTGATCGGCCCCGCCGTCTTCCTCCTCCTCGCCGCGGTGATCGTCATGTTCGACCCGCTGCTCGTGATGGGCGACCCGGACTGGCAGCGCCCCGCGGCCCACAGCCCGCACCGCCCCGGAGTCCCCGCCCCGCGCCGCGCCCCCGCGTACGGCGAACCCGCGAACTGGTCCGCCCGCCGGCCCACCGGCCGGGACGGCCGCAGAGGCGCGGCCCGCGGCGGCCACCGCTCCCAGGACTGGTGAGGAAAGGGCCGCCGAGCCGTTCACGGCCCGACTGTCAGTGGGGGGTCGTACGGTGGTCACATGCGGCCCGTTTCCCAGATCGAACGTACGGTGGCGCCTTTCGAGGTCGTCAGCCCCTACCAGCCCAGCGGCGACCAGCCGACGGCCATCGCCGACCTCGACCGGCGCATCCGCGCGGGCGAGAAGGACGTCGTCCTGCTCGGCGCCACCGGCACCGGCAAGTCGGCGACCACCGCCTGGATGATCGAGAAGCTGCAGCGCCCCACCCTGGTGATGGCGCCGAACAAGACACTGGCCGCACAGTTGGCGAACGAGTTCCGCGAGCTCCTGCCGAACAACGCGGTCGAGTACTTCGTCTCGTACTACGACTACTACCAGCCCGAGGCGTACGTCCCGCAGTCGGACACCTACATCGAGAAGGACTCCTCGATCAACGAGGAGGTCGAGCGGCTGCGCCACTCCGCGACCAACTCCCTGCTCACCCGGCGCGACGTCGTGGTGGTCGCCTCCGTCTCCTGCATCTACGGCCTCGGCACACCGCAGGAGTACGTGGACCGCATGGTCCCGCTCAAGGTCGGCGAGGAGATCGACCGGGACCAGCTGCTGCGCCGCTTCGTCGACATCCAGTACACCCGCAACGACGTGGCGTTCGCCCGGGGCACCTTCCGGGTCCGCGGCGACACGATCGAGATCTTCCCGGTCTACGAGGAGCTCGCGGTCCGCATCGAGATGTTCGGTGACGAGATCGAGGCGCTCTCCACGCTGCACCCCCTCACCGGTGAGGTCATCAGCGAGGACCGGGAGCTGTACGTCTTCCCCGCCAGCCACTACGTGGCGGGACCCGAGCGCATGGAGAAGGCGATCAACGGCATCGAGCGCGAGCTCGAGAGTCGGCTCGCCGAGCTGGACAAGCAGGGCAAGATGCTGGAGTCCCAGCGCCTGCGGATGCGCACCACGTACGACATCGAGATGATGCGCCAGATCGGCTCCTGCTCCGGCATCGAGAACTACTCGATGCACTTCGACGACCGTGAGCCCGGCTCCGCGCCCAACACGCTCCTCGACTACTTCCCCGAGGACTTCCTCCTCGTCATCGACGAGTCGCACGTCACGGTCCCGCAGATCGGCGCCATGTACGAGGGCGACGCCTCCCGCAAGCGCACCCTGGTCGACCACGGCTTCCGGCTGCCCTCCGCGCTCGACAACCGCCCGCTGAAGTGGGAGGAGTTCCAGCAGCGGATCGGCCAGACCGTGTACCTCTCGGCCACCCCCGGCACGTACGAGCTCTCGCGCGGCGACGGCTTCGTCGAGCAGATCATCCGCCCCACCGGCCTGGTCGACCCCCAGGTCGTGGTCAAGCCCACCGAGGGGCAGATCGACGACCTGGTCCACGAGATCCGGCTGCGCACCGAGAAGGACGAGCGGGTGCTGGTCACCACGCTCACCAAGAAGATGGCCGAGGACCTCACCGAGTACTTCCTGGAGCTCGGCATCCAGGTCCGCTACCTGCACAGCGACGTCGACACCCTGCGCCGTATCGAGCTGCTGCGGGAGCTGCGCGCCGGCGAGTACGACGTCCTGGTCGGCATCAACCTGCTCCGCGAGGGTCTCGACCTGCCCGAGGTCTCGCTCGTCGCCATTCTCGACGCCGACAAGCAGGGCTTCCTGCGCTCCGGCACCTCGCTGATCCAGACCATCGGCCGCGCGGCGCGCAACGTCTCCGGCCAGGTCCACATGTACGCGGACACGATCACGCCGGCGATGGAGAAGGCCATCGACGAGACCAACCGGCGGCGCGAGAAGCAGATCGCGTACAACACGGCCAACGGCATCGATCCGCAGCCGCTCCGCAAGAAGATCAACGACATCGTCGCCACCATCGCGCGCGAGGAGGTCGACACCGAGGAGCTGCTCGGCACCGGATACCGCCACGAGAAGGGCGCCAAGGCGCCCGTGCCCTCCCTCGCCGCGCACTCCACGAAGGCCAAGGCCAAGGGGGGCAAGGCGGGCTCCACGGTCGAGCTCGGCGACCGGCCGGCCGCCGAACTGGCCGCGATCATCGAGGAGATGACCGACCGGATGCGGGCCGCGGCGGCGGAGCTGCAGTTCGAGGTGGCCGCGCGCTTGCGCGACGAGGTGGGCGAACTGAAGAAGGAGCTGCGCCAGATGAGAGAGGCGGGGCTGGCCTGACGCCCCGGGGGCAGTGAGCCTCCGCAGTGTTGCAAGACCGACACAAAACGCGACCACGTCTGCTGCGTTGTCACCGCCCCTGCGTAGGGTGCTGACAACCGCACGCACAGCAGAGGGCGGCCGCGGGGATCGCTAGGAGAGGGGACAGCGCGTGACGGTCAACATGACCAAGGGTCAGGCCATCAGCCTGGAGAAGCAGGGCGGGGGCAACCTGTCGTCCGTACGGATGGGGCTCGGCTGGCAGGCGGCGCCCCGTCGCGGTCTGTTCGGCTCGCGGACCCGCGAGGTCGACCTGGACGCCTCCGCGGTGCTCTTCGCCGACAAGCAGCCGGTGGACGTGGTCTTCTTCCGCCACCTCGTGAGCGACGACGGCTCGGTCCGGCACACCGGCGACAACCTGGTGGGCGGCGCCGGCCAGGGCGGTGACGACGAGTCGATCCTGGTCGACCTCCAGCGCGTCCCCGTCCACATCGACCAGATCGTCTTCACGGTGAACTCCTTCACCGGCCAGACGTTCCAGGAGGTGCAGAACGCGTTCTGCCGGATCGTCGACGAGGCGACCGGACAGGAGCTCGCGCGCTACACCCTGGACGGCGGCGGCCAGTACACCGCGCAGATCATGGCGAAGGTGCACCGGGTCGGTTCCGGCTGGCAGATGACCGCCCTGGGCAACCCGGCCAACGGCCGGACCTTCCAGGACCTGATGCCCGCGATCCTGCCGCACCTGTAGGCGGGCACCGCAGACGCACCCACAGCTCCCGGAGGCGGCAGGCCACCGGGAGCTGTCCCACATGAACCGCCATGATCCGCCCGTAGTCCGCACAGAACGAAGCAAGCCGAGGGGACAGAGTCGATGACGGCCGAGCTGGTCCGGGGGCAGAACCATCCCCTGCCCGACACCCGACTGGAGATCCGGGTCTCGGCCGGCCAACCGGTCGTCGCCGGCGCCACCCTCGCCGACGAGCGGGGCACCGTCCCCGGCGTCGAGTGGATCGCCCACCCGGGCTCGCCCTCGCTGCCCGGCGTGGAGGTCTCCCAGCAGGCCGCGGCCGACCACCGCCTCGCCGTGGACCTGGAGGCGCTGCCGGCCGCCGTGCACCGCGTCTGCGTGCTCCTGGCGCTCCCCGTCGGCGTCGGCGGCCCGGCCCGCTTCGGCACCCTCGCGGCCCCCTTCGTCGCCGTCACCGCCCTCGACGGCGCCGAGATCGCCAGCTACACGATCACCGGCCTCGACCGCGAGTCCGCCGTCGTCGCCGTCGAGCTGTACCGCCGTCAGGGCGCCTGGAAGGTCCGTGCCATGGGCCAGGGCTACGAGGGCGGCCTGGCCGCGATGCTCGGCGACCAGGGCCTGGAGCGCCCGGCCGACCTGGCCGCGTCGATCCTGGACGCCGTCGCCCGGGGCCTGGCCCGCTCGGTCTCCGCCCCGCCCCCGCGCGTCCCGGAGACGGAGCGCGTGCGCCACGCGGCGCCCACGACCGGCTCGGACACCATGCCCGGGTCCGACCCGGCGCGCGGCCCCGGTCCGACGCGCGCGTCCGACCCCGCGCCCACCGTTCCGGTGACGGCGCCGACGACGTCCACGGGCGGCACCGGCGGCCCGATCAGCTACGCCCACCCCCGCCGTGCGACGGCGACCCCCGAGCCGCAGCAGGGCCCGCCCGTCCCCGTCGCGGGGGACGCCAGCGGCTGGTCCATGGAGGAGCGCCTCTACAACCAGGTGTGGGGCATGTTCGAGGACCTGGCACGCAGCACCGCCGCGTACCGCAGCGCCTGCGACTTCGCCGAGTCCCGCCTCGACCAGGAGCTCGACCGCGCGCTCTCCGACCCGCGCGGCCGCATCGGAGGCGCGGGGGACGCCGCCCGTGAGGCGGCCCGTGCCAAGCACGACGAGCTCACCGCCCGCGCCAAGGAGGCCCTCGACCGGGACCTCGCCCAGCTCGTCGCCGAGTCCGAGGTCGTCGAACCCGCGCTCCCGGCCGCCTACGCCGGCTGGGACAACCCCGTCTGGCAGGCGTACCGCGTCCCCATGGAGGCGCCGATGGCGCTGCGCCTGGGCGACCTGCATCTGCCCGAGCGGACCGACCTGCGCATCCCCATGCTCGTCCGGCTCCCGCTGGAGCGCGGGCTCTGGGTGGACTCCGGACGCGGTCACTCCGAGGCGGCCGGACTCCTCGACGAGGCCGAGCTGCGCCGGCTCGCCCTGGACACCGCCGTCGCGCATGCCGCCCGGCTCCTCGCCGTCCACCCGACCGGTGAGTTCGCCGTCCACGTCGTCGACCCGGCGGGCTCCGGAGCCGCGGCGCTCGCCCCGCTGGTCGAGGCGGGCGTGCTGGCAGGGCCGCCCGCGGCCGGGGCGGCCGGGGTCTCCGCCGTCCTCGCGCGGCTGACCGAGCGGGTCGACCTGGTCCAGATGGCGCTGAGGGCGGGCGCGCCCGACGCGCTGCCGCCCGGGATGGACACCGCGGAGCAGCTGCTGATCGTCCACGACTTCCCGCACGGCTTCGACGACCGGGCGGTGACCCAGCTGCGCTACCTGGCGGACGAGGGCCCGGCCGTCGGCGTCCACCTGATGCTGGTGGCGGACCGCGAGGACGCCTCCGCCTACGGTCCGGTGCTCGACCCGCTGTGGCGCTCCCTGCTGCGGATCACACCCGTGGCCGAGGACCACCTCGCCGATCCGTGGGTCGGTCACGCCTGGACGTACGAGCCGCCCCGCTTCCCGCCCGGCAGCGCCGTGCTCCGTCAGGTCCTCGCCCAGGTGGCCGACGCCCGTCGCCAGTGGGGGCGTTGACCTGCCTTCTTGGTGCCTCTTTACCCTCCCCTTTACCTTCTCTTGGTTCTTCGGGTAGTCTTCTCGGCGCGGAGGGGAGTACTCCCCAAGCGCGGCGTTCCCGTCAATACGGACGGACCCCGAGTGGTCCGATCCCGGGGCGTCGGCCCGGCTCGTCCCAGACGACCCGGGTGGAAGAGACCTCCGGCAGCGACGACGCTGATCAAGTAGCCGTACGACGCCGGAGGCGCAGTGGACGTTTCGACGACTCTCTGGGTGGCGACCATTCTCGGTCTGTCCGCCCTCATCGCGATCGACTTCTTCATCGGGCGCAAGCCCCATGACGTGTCGGTCAAGGAAGCCGGAATCTGGACGATCGTCTGGATCGCGCTCGCCGTCCTCTTCGGCCTGGGGCTGGCGATGTTCGGCAACGGCCAGGCGGCGGGTGAGTTCTTCGCCGGATTCATCACCGAGAAGTCGCTCAGTGTCGACAATCTCTTCGTCTTCGTCCTGATCATGGCGAAGTTCTCGGTGCCCTCCCACCTCCAGCAGCGGGTGCTGCTGATCGGTGTGCTGATCGCCCTGGTCCTGCGCGCGATCTTCATCGCCGCCGGTGCCACGATCATCGCCAGCTTCTCCTGGGTCTTCTACCTCTTCGGCGCGTTCCTGATCTACACCGCCTGGAAGCTCATCCAGGAGGCTCGCGCCGGCGACGACGAGGACGAGTGGGAGGAGAACCGCCTCCTCAAGTCGGTCGAGAAGAAGTTCGGCGTCGCGGACAAGTACCACGGCACGAAGCTCTTCATCAAGGTCAACGGCAAGCGGGTGCTGACGCCGCTGATGGTCGTCATGCTGGCCATCGGCACGACCGACGTGCTCTTCGCCCTCGACTCGATCCCGGCGATCTTCGGCCTGACCCAGGACCCGTACATCGTCTTCACGGCCAACGCCTTCGCCCTGATGGGTCTGCGTCAGCTGTACTTCCTGATCGGCGGTCTGCTGAAGAAGCTGGTCCACCTCAGCTACGGCCTGTCGGTGATCCTCGGCTTCATCGGCGTGAAGCTGGTGCTGCACGCACTGCACGAGTCCGGGGTGCACGTCCCCGAGATCTCCATCCCGTTCTCGCTCACGGTCATCGGTGGCGTCCTGGTCATCACCACGATCACCAGCCTCATCGCTTCCAAGAAGCAGGCCGAGCGCGAGGCCGCCGAGGCTGCCGCCGAGCCGGCGACCGAGGTCCCGGCGGCGAAGTCCGGCGAGGCCGAGAAGGACAGCGTCGACGCCTGACCTGACCTCGGCACCCCAGCGACGCACCGCGGCCGGTGCGGGCGGCACACCACCGCCCGTACCGGCCGCGGCGCGTTCTAGGCGAGAACCTTCTCCGGCTCCTCCGGCCGGGCGGGAAGCGTCTCCGGGAGCAGCGCGAAGCATCCCAGGCTCACCAGCGCCACCACCGTCAGATACGCCGCCACGCCCCAGGGCGGCCCCGAACCCGCGGCCAGGGTCGTCGCCAGGATCGGGGTGAGCGCCCCGCCCAGAACGCCCGCCAGGTTGTAGCCGACGGCCGCGCCCGTGCACCGGACCCTCGGCTCGTAGAGCTCGGGGAGGTACGCGGCGACCACCGCGAACATCGTGATGAAGGCGAGCAGGGCGCCCAGGAAGCCGAGGAACATCAGGACCGGGCGGGCCGTGTGCAGCAGCGCGACCATCGGGAACATCCACAGCGCGGACGCCGCGCAGCCGGCCAGGCAGAGCGGCCGGCGCCCGTACCGGTCGCCCAGCATCGCCGCCAGCGGGGTCGTGGCCCCCTTGATCGCCACCGCGGCCATGATGCAGATCAGCATGGTCGTCCGGGAGACGCCCAGGCGCTCGGTGCCGTAGGCCAGGGCCCAGGTGGAGACCGTGTAGAACACCGCGTAGCCGACGGCGAGCGCCCCCGCGGTGAGCAGGACGAGTCGCCAGTGGTCGCGCGCCACCTCGGCGAGCGGGGCGTTCGCGCGCCGCCCGCTCGCGCTGAGTTCCCGGAACTGCGGAGTCTCCGCGAGGGAGGAGCGCAGCAGCAGCCCGCCGACGGCCAGCAGTCCGGCCGCCCAGAACGGCACTCGCCAGCCCCATGCGCGGAACTGGGCGTCGGTCAGCGCGGCGGAGAGCGCCAGCATCACGCCGTTCGCCAGCAGGAAGCCGACCGAGGGACCGATCTGCGGGAAGCTCGCCCACAGGGCGCGGCGCCGCTCCGGCGCGTGTTCCGCGGTGAGCAGGACGGCACCGCCCCACTCGCCGCCGAGGCCGAGGCCCTGCAGAAAGCGCAGCACGAGCAGCAGGACGGGGGCGGTGATGCCGATGCTTTCGTACGTCGGGACGAGGCCGACCGCGACCGTGGCGCAGCCGGTGAGCACCAGCGAGGCGAACATGACGGGACGCCGCCCGTGCCTGTCACCGATGTGTCCGAAGAGGACCGAGCCGAGCGGGCGCGAGAGGAACCCGACGGCGAAGGTGCCGAAGGCTGCCAGGGTGCCGGCGACGGGGGAGAAGGTCGGGAAGAAGAGCGGCCCGAGGACGAGCGCGGCGGCGGTCCCGTAGACGAAGAAGTCGAAGAACTCGATGGCCGTGCCGACGAGCGACGCGGCGGCGAGCCGCCCCATCGAGGGTGGGGCCGGGGGAGTGTCCGGCGCGTCCGAGGGGCCCCGGGGGCCCGGCGGAGCAGTGGCCCGGGGCGGGGCGTCCGTGGGTGAGGGCGTACGCGGAGAGTGACTGGGGCGCATGTCGCGCCAACTACCCGGCGCTCGCCGGAGTTACGGGGGCGTGCGGAGGCACGCGGCGGTGGGCCGCGCGCCTGTGCCGGTCAGGGCCCCGTCGGGAGCGTCACCAGCCCCGGGCGTGCCATGCGGGGAGCTGCGGGCGCTCGTCACCGAGCGTGGTGTCCTTGCCGTGCCCGGGATAGACCCAGCTCTCGTCCGGAAGAACCGCGAAGAGCTTGGCCTCCACGTCGTGGATCAGGCTCGCGAATGCCTGCGGGTCCTTCCACGTGTTCCCCACCCCGCCGGGGAAGAGGCAGTCGCCGGTGAAGACGTGCGGGTGGCCGTGCGGGTCGTCGTAGATCAGCGCGATCGAGCCCGGGGTGTGTCCGACCAGCCTGCGGGCGGTCATCTCGACCCGGCCGACCGTGATCGTGTCGCCGTCCTGCACCGGCACGTCGGTCGGCACGGGAATGCCCTCGGCGTCGTACGCCCCGGCGTACGTCCGGGCCCCGGTCGCGGCGACCACCTCGGCGAGCGCCTGCCAGTGGTCGCCGTGCCGATGAGTGGTGACGACGGACGCGATGCCGTCGTCACCGATCAGCGTGAGGAGGGTGTCCGCGTCGTTGGCGGCGTCGATCAGAAGCTGCTCGCCGGTCGCCCGGCAGCGCAGCAGATACGCGTTGTTGTCCATCGGGCCGACCGCGACCTTGGAGATCATCAGGTCCGTCAGTTCGTGCACATCGGCCGGTCCGCCGACCTTCACCGCTCCGCTGTACGTCATGGGCTCAGCCTATCGTCGGGCACCCGCGGGCGGAGGCCCAACAGCCGGGACTACAGCGGCGGGAGCTCCGGGAGGTGGTCGCCCGTGAGGACGGCGAGATGGGCGCCCTTGTCGCCACGGCCGGACAGCCAGCCGAGGAGGTCGGCGAGGGTCCCGCCGAGGACGACCGGGTCACCCTTGTCGCCGCCGGTCCGCCAGCTGGGGGCGCTCTCGTCGTACCCGAGGAGGAGCGTCACCGGAGGGACCTCCGGGCGGCCCGACCAGCGGTCGGCGAGGAATTCGATCTCCCGCAGGACGAAATCCTCCGGCAGGTCCTCCAGCTCGTAGCCGATGCCCAGGTCGACGTGGTGCAGGGCCACCTCGACCCAGCGGCGGAAGGGGACGCGGCCCGCCCGGTCCGTGACGCCGTTGCGCAGCTCCACGGTCCGCTCCCAGTCGGCGGGCTCGTCGCCCACGGCCTGGAAGCGCTCGCCGCTCTCGCGCACGTCGGCGAGGTGGACGTCGAGCGGGCGCGGGGCGTCGCGCTCGATGTCGGCGTCGCGGCTCGCGGCGTCCGGATACATGGGCCGGCCCTGGAGAACGTTCACCAGGGCGTCGGCGTTGCGGGCGATGTGGGCCAGGACATGGCCACGGGTCCAGCCGGGAAGCCGTGACGGCTCGGCCAGCGCCGCGTTGTCCAGGGAGGCGGCTGCGTCGAGGAGTCGCTCGGTCGCTTCGCGTACAGAGGCCAGGTCACGCACATGGTCGATCATGGCGCCGACCCTAGCGCCGCCACTCGTTCGGGTGAAGCGGTGAGAGCGAGGCCGGAAATCGAATGTGCGTGCTATAGGCTCGACGGAAGCATCCGGCATCCTTGGTTGTTGGGTACTCAGGCACATCCAGACAAATCTGCGACCCGCACTCCCTGTGCCTCCGCTCTCTCAAGAAAGGTGCGGACCGGCGTGGCCGACCGTCTCATCGTTCGTGGCGCTCGCGAGCACAACCTCAAGAACGTCTCGCTCGACCTCCCGCGTGACTCCCTCATCGTCTTCACCGGGCTGTCCGGGTCGGGCAAGTCCTCCCTCGCGTTCGACACGATCTTCGCCGAGGGACAGCGCCGGTACGTCGAATCGCTGTCGTCGTACGCCCGGCAGTTCCTCGGCCAGATGGACAAGCCCGACGTCGACTTCATCGAGGGTCTCTCGCCCGCCGTCTCCATCGACCAGAAGTCGACCTCACGCAACCCGCGCTCGACGGTCGGCACGATCACCGAGGTCTACGACTACCTCCGCCTGCTCTTCGCCCGCATCGGCAAGCCGCACTGCCCCGAGTGCCGCCGGCCGATCTCCCGCCAGTCGCCGCAGGCCATCGTCGACAAGGTCCTGGAGCTTCCCGAGGGAAGCCGGTTCCAGGTCCTCTCGCCGCTCGTGCGCGAGCGCAAGGGAGAGTTCGTCGACCTCTTCGCCGACCTCCAGACCAAGGGCTACAGCCGCGCGCGGGTCGACGGGCAGACCATCCAGCTCAGCGAGCCGCCGACGCTGAAGAAGCAGGAGAAGCACACCATCGAGGTGGTCGTCGACCGCCTCACCGTCAAGGACAGCGCCAAGCGCCGGCTCACCGACTCCGTCGAGACCGCCCTCGGGCTCTCCGGCGGCATGGTCGTGCTCGACTTCGTCGACCTCGCCGAGGACGACCCGGAGCGCGAGCGGATGTACTCCGAGCACCTCTACTGCCCGTACGACGACCTCTCCTTCGAGGAGCTGGAGCCCCGCTCCTTCTCCTTCAACTCGCCCTTCGGCGCCTGCCCGGACTGCACCGGCATCGGCACCCGCATGGAGGTCGACCCCGAGCTGATCGTGCCCGACGAGGACAAGTCGCTCGACGAGGGCGCGATCCACCCCTGGTCGCACGGCCACACCAAGGAGTACTTCGGCCGGCTCATCGGCGGGCTCTCCCAGGCGCTCGGCTTCCGTACGGACCTGCCGTACGCCGGCCTCCCGGCGCGGGCCAAGAAGGCCCTGATGCACGGCCACAAGACCCAGGTGGAGGTCCGCTACCGCAACCGGTACGGACGCGAGCGGGCGTACACCACCCCGGCCTTCGAAGGCGCCGTCTCCTTCGTCAAGCGGCGGCACAGCGAGGCCGAGAGCGACTCCAGCCGCGAGCGCTTCGAGGGCTACATGCGCGAGGTGCCCTGCCCCACCTGCGAGGGCACCCGGCTGAAGCCCATCGTCCTCGCCGTCACGGTCATGGAGCGGTCCATCGCCGAGGTCGCGGCGATGTCGATCAGCGAGTGCGCCGAGTTCCTCGGCCGCCTGAAGCTCAACGCCCGCGACAAGAAGATCGCCGAGCGGGTCCTGAAGGAGGTCAACGAACGACTGAGGTTCCTCGTCGACGTCGGCCTCGACTACCTCTCGCTCAACCGGGCCGCCGGCACGCTCTCCGGAGGCGAGGCCCAGCGCATCCGGCTCGCCACCCAGATCGGCTCCGGCCTGGTCGGCGTGCTGTACGTCCTCGACGAGCCGTCCATCGGCCTCCACCAGCGCGACAACCACCGTCTCATCGAGACGCTCGTCCGGCTGCGGGACATGGGCAACACGCTCATCGTCGTCGAGCACGACGAGGACACCATCAAGGTCGCCGACTGGGTCGTCGACATCGGCCCCGGCGCCGGTGAGCACGGCGGCAAGGTCGTCCACTCCGGCCCCTTGAAGGAGCTGCTCGCCAACAAGGAGTCGATGACCGGGCAGTACCTCTCGGGCCGGAGGGCCATCGGGACCCCGGAGATCCGCCGCCCGGTCGACCCCACGCGCCGGCTCACGGTGCACGGTGCCCGGGAGAACAACCTCCGGGACATCGACGTCTCCTTCCCGCTGGGCGTGCTCACCGCTGTCACCGGAGTCTCGGGATCGGGCAAGTCGACGCTGGTCAACGACATCCTGTACACCCACCTGGCCCGTGAGCTGAACGGCGCCAAGTCGGTGCCCGGGCGGCACACGCGCGTGGACGGCGACGACCTCGTCGACAAGGTCGTCCACGTCGACCAGTCGCCCATCGGCCGCACCCCGCGGTCGAACCCGGCGACGTACACCGGGGTCTTCGACCACGTCCGCAAGCTCTTCGCCGAGACGATGGAGGCGAAGGTCCGCGGCTATCTGCCGGGCCGCTTCTCCTTCAACGTCAAGGGCGGCCGCTGCGAGAACTGCTCCGGCGACGGCACGATCAAGATCGAGATGAACTTCCTCCCGGACGTGTACGTCCCGTGCGAGGTCTGCCACGGCGCCCGGTACAACCGGGAGACCCTGGAGGTCCACTACAAGGGCAAGTCCATCGCCGAGGTCCTGGACATGCCGATCGAGGAGGCCCTCGACTTCTTCGAGGCGGTTCCGACGATCGCGCGCCATCTGCGCACGCTCAACGAGGTCGGTCTCGGCTACGTCCGGCTCGGGCAGTCGGCGCCGACGCTCTCGGGCGGCGAGGCGCAGCGCGTGAAGCTCGCCTCCGAGCTCCAGAAGCGGTCGACGGGCCGCACGGTCTACGTGCTGGACGAGCCGACCACGGGTCTGCACTTCGAGGACATCTCGAAGCTGATCACCGTCCTGTCCGGGCTGGTCGACAAGGGCAACTCGGTGATCGTCATCGAGCACAACCTCGATGTCATCAAGACCGCGGACTGGGTCGTCGACATGGGCCCCGAGGGCGGCAGCGGCGGCGGTCTGGTGATCGCCGAGGGCACGCCGGAGGAGGTCGCGTCGGTCCCGGCGAGCCACACCGGCAAGTTCCTCCGCGAGATCCTCGGCGCGGACCGGATCAGCGACGCGACCGTGCCGGCGGCACGCAAGGCGTCCGCCTCCGCGAAGAAGGCGCCCGCCAAGAAGGCCGCCGCGAAGAAGACGGCCGCGACGAAGGCCGCGCCCGCGAAGAAGACGGCGGCGCGCGCACGCAAGGCGTGACCGGTCCGGGTGGGGGCGGGCGCCCGCACCGCGCTCTCCCCACCCCGCCCCGGGTGGGTGTGGGAGGCGCGGGCCCGCACCCGGGCTGGCGCCGGATGCCCGCGCCCCGCACCCGGCCGGGCGCCGGAGACTTTGGGGCCGGGCCCGTACCCGGACGGGCGCCGGAGGCGGAGGCCCGTGCCCGCGCCCGCCCCGGCGGGGAGGCTCAGGTCGTGGACGGGCCGGGACCGCCCAGCTCGCTCGCGAGCGGGCCGCGACCGCCCAGCTCGCTCGCGAACGGCGGCTCCGCGCCCGGGCGGGTGCAGGTCAGGGCCGCCGCCCTCGCCGCGTACGACAGCAGGGCCGACCAGGCGTCCGCGTCCAGGGAGGCCACCGCGCGGTCACCCAGACCGTGCAGCAGCGCGGCGTTCACCGTGTCGCCGGCGCCGATCGTGTCCGCGACCCGCACGCGGACCGCCGGAACCGACACCTCGAACGACGGCGTGAAGACCGTCAGCCCCGCCCCGCCACGGGTCAGGACCACCGCGGACGGGCCCCGCCCCAGCCACTCGGCCGGTGAACCGCCCAGCCAGGCGGCGTCCTCCTCGGAGAGCTTCAGCAGCGAGACGTACGGCAGCCAGCCGACGAAGCGCGCGCGGTACGCGGCGGCGTCCGGGATCAGTCCCGCGCGGATGTTCGGGTCGAGGAGCGTCAGCGCACCCTTCTCCGCCGCATGGCGAAGCAGCTCCTCGTACGCGCTCGCGCCCGGCTCCAGGGCCAGCGAGCAGGTGCCGAACGCCACCGCCCGCACCCCCTCGGGAAGCCGCTCCGGCGCGGCGAAGAGCCGGTCGGCCGTTCCCTCGACATAGAAGCCGTACTCCGCCGAACCGTCCGCGCCCACCGAGGCGACCGCCAGAGTCGTCGGCTCCGGACCGCGCTGCACCAGCCGGTCCGAGACTCCCGCCGCCCGCAGCCCGTCCACCAGGGCCACCCCGAAGGCGTCCGTGGAGACCCGGGAACAGAACGTCACGTCCGCGCCCATCCGGCCGAGCGCCACGGCCGTGTTGTACGGGCCCCCACCCGGCCGGGGCGTGAGCGGGGACAGCGGCGTGACGGCGGTCCCCTCGGGGACCAGATCGATCAAGGACTCACCGGCGACGACGATCACGCCCGTGAACGTAACCCATGCCCCACGGGCCACGACAACCCCCGCGAAGGGGCGCGGGAAGCCGCCGGTATCGTCGGTTCGGTCACCTCTTGCCCCGATCGCACCGTGGAGCGCTCATGTCCGGCCAGTCCACCCGCCGCACCGTACTGAAGGGCGCCGCGCTCGCCGGGGCCGCCGGGCTGGGTGTCGCCGCCTGCTCCACCGATTCCAAGCTCGGCCACGCCCAGGTCCCGACCCCGACCGCACCGGTCACCCTCGGCGCGCCCGAGGACGTGCCCGTCGGCGGAGCCAGGCTCTACCGCGAGCAGCGCGTCATGGTCAGCTGTCCGGCCGAGGGCCAGTACAAGGCGTTCAGCGCCCAGTGCACCCACGCCGGCTGCGTCCTCGACAAGATCGAGAACAACGAGGGCAACTGCCCCTGCCACGGCAGCCGCTTCGACGTGACCACCGGCAAGGCCCTCAAGGGCCCGGCGACGGTCCCGCTCCCCGAGGTCCCGGTCCGCGTCGAGGGCGGGAAGCTCGTCGCGGGCCCCGAAGCCTGACGCCCTGGGCCCGGCCCTGCGCCAGTGCCAGCCCTGGGCCCGACCCTGCCCCTGCCCCCAGCCCCAGCCCTGGGCCCGACCCTGCCCCAGCCCCAGCCAGCCCCAGCCCTGGGCCCTGCGCCGGTCCCAGCCCTGGGCCCGGCGCCGGCCCTACGCCCAGTCCCAGTCGATCCCCAGGATCCCCGGCCGTACCCCCTGCTCCACCAGGTGCACCGTGCGGTGCCGCCCGGTCAGCGTCAGGTCCGCACGGGCGCCGCGCGGCGCACCGGCCGAGACCTGCGCGAAGCGCCGGCACCGCACCGGCAGCGCGGCCTCGTCGAAGCGCACCTGAAGCACGTACTGGCCGCCGGCGAAGCTGAACCCCCGGACGTACTCCCCGCTCGGACCGCCCGTGCCGTCCTCGAATCCGTACCCGAAGAGGTACGTGTCCCCGGCGCGCAGCCGCGCGTCGAAGAGCAGCTCCGCGACCAGCACCCCCGTCTCCGCATGCCACCGGACCCGCCCCGTGCGGCAGTTGTCCGTCGCCCGCACCGCCACCCGCGAGGGATCACAGCCCGGATCGCCGTGATGGATGGCGAGATAGCGGTCGATGCCGTCCCGGTGCGCCCGCACCACGTGCTGCGAGTCGCGGCCCACCAGTTCCCGGCCCGCGCCGATCCGCACCCGCTCGTGGTGGCCGACCGTGTGCAGCCCGCCGTCCACCGGCGACTCCAGCTCCGTCAGCAGCCCCTCCACGGCCCCCGACGCCTCCACCAGCGAGCGGTAGGAGCGCCCCGCCGGCCGCTCGACCTCGCGCGCCCCGCCGTCCTCGGCCAGCAGCCGGATCAGCGAGTTGCCCGGCAGCTGCAGGACCTCCTCCAGCGCGCGCACCGCCTTCATCGACTCGGGCCGCTGCGGCCGACGGGCGCCCTGCTGCCAGTAACTGAGGCTGGTCACCCCGAGCTTGATCCCCCGGTGGGCGAGATGGTGCTGCACCCGCTGGAGCGGCAGACCGCGCACCGCGAGCGCCGTCCGCAGCGCCAGATGGAACGGTCCGGTGTGCAGCAATTGCGCCAGATCGGCCTCGGTGTGCCCCACGGGGACTCCTCAGTGAACGTTCACGACGAAGGGGGCGGGCCACCGCGCCGACGGGGGCGGGGCCGCAGGTGACGGGGAGGCGCGTGTTCACACCCGGGTCACACCGTTCACAGCCTGCCGTCACCCCGCATTGAAGCGTGTTGACCCGTTCCGGACAACGCTCGATGCTCCTGACAGCGTCCGGACGCGCTCCTCCGACTCCCCACATCCCCGCCCCCCACCCCGGGAGGAACGCGATGCGCAGTAGAAAGCTGTCCATGGCGGCACTCGCCGCTGCCGCCCTCTTCCTGCTCCCCATGTCGTCGGCGACCGCCGCGCCGACGAGCGAGGACGCCTCCACCCAAGCGGCCCTCGCGTACAAGCGGCTCGACATCACCATGCAGGCGCAGCAGAAGACCAACTGGTGCTGGGCCGCCGCCGGCAACACCATCGCCACCTGGTTCGGCCGGAACTACAGCCAGAACCAGTTCTGCAACGCCGCCTTCAACCGGCAGCAGGGCTACGACTGCCCCAACGACCAGGCCACCCTCGGCAACGTGCAGACCGGACTGCGCTGGGCGGGCGTCAACCCCGGCTCCTACGTGACCGGCTGGCTGCGCTACGCGACCGTGCAGACCGAGATCAACGCCGACCGTCCGATCGAGACGCGGATCCAGTGGTCGAGCGGCGGCGGCCACATGCATGTGATCTACGGCTACGACGACGCGAACAGCTGGGTCTACTGGGGCGATCCCTGGCCCTCCAGCGACCGCTACAACTGGGCCTCGCACGCCTGGTACGTGAACAACGGGTCGTTCTCCTGGACGCACTCGCTCTACCGGATAGGGGCGTGACGACGATGAACGTACGCGCACGCGCGACCGGCGCCGGACTCCTGTCCGCCGTCGCCCTCGTCGCCCTCGGCGCCGTACCGGCCGCCGCGGCCGACGCACCGCCTTCCGCGGCGACCCCGGAGCAGGCGGCGTCCGCACCCGAGACCCTGGACACGCTCTCCCGCTTCTTCGCCCGCGACGGAGCCCTCGCCCGCTCGGCGGCGCGGCCCCGGATCGAGGGCGCGTCCGTGCCCGTGCGGGTGCTGTCCCCGGACTTCGTGGCGGGGAAGGCGGGCGCGCCCGTCGCCCGCGTCGAGTTCCACGCCAGCAAGGCGGTCGCCTCGGACGGGCAGACGGCCTCGCTGTGGACCGTGCGGCAGGCCGGTGGCTGGCAGGTGGTGAACATCGCCACCGGCGACGACGAGATCCGGTACGCGGCCCGGGGCGCGCGGGCGCTCCCGGGCGGAGTCGTGTTCCGTGAGCCGCAGATCGACGCGTGGTACGTCCAGAAGGGCACCAAGGTGCTTCCGCTGGACGAGGACGCGGTACGGGCCGTGGGACGGAACGGCACGAGCCTGGCGGCGTACCGGGAGCGGGTCGCGACGGCCTACGGAGACAAGCTGCCGGCCTCCGCGTACGCCCGGAAGGGCGCGGCCGGCGGGTACGCGACGCGGGCACCCGCCCACGAGGAGCCTCTCGTCACGGCCGCCGCCGCCGCGGCCGGCGGGGGCGCGGTACTGGCCCTGGGACTGGTCGGGGTACGGGCCGTGCGCCGCAGGCGCGCGGACTGACGCCGGACGGGGGCCGCACGCCGCCGGCCGCGCGGCCCCCGTGCCGGATCGTGGAGCCGTCCGTTCCGCCCCCGGGACGACGTCCCGGGGGACCCCCACGCGGAACGGGTGCCCATGACGGGGGAAGGGGCGGGGCGGGAGCGCGTGCACCCGCCCCGCCGCCCCTCACCGGGCCAGATAGCCGCCGTCCACCGGCAGGACGACGCCGGTGATGAAGGACGCCTCCGGCGATGCCAGGAAGAGGATGGCCGACGCCACCTCCTCCGGGGTGCCGAAGCGGGCCATGGGGTGGGCGCGGACGATCTCCGACAGGTACTCCGGCCCGCCCGGTTCGGTGCGGGCCGCGGCGACCCGTTCGGTCTCGATCGTGCCCGGGGCCACCGCGTTGACCCGGATCCCGCGGTCCGCCCACTCCACCGCCAGGTGCTTCGTCAGGCCCGAGGCCACGAACTTGGCCGGGCCGTAGACCGCCTGGCGGGCCTGGCCCGCCACCCCGGAGATCGACGAGGTGCAGACGATCGCCCCGCCGCCCTCCTGCCCGGCCATCGCCTCGATCGCGTACTTGCAGGTCAGGAACATGCCCCGGCCGTCCACGGCCATGACCCTGTCCCAGTCGTCCCCGGTCGCCTCCGTGACGTCGGAGAGCGGGATCACCCCGGCGTTCGCCACCAGGACGTCCAGCCGTCCGAACCGCTCGACCGCAGTCGTGATCATCCGTCGGGCGTCCTCGTCCCGCGAGACGTCCCCGACCACCGCCACCATGTCCGCGTCGAGCGTCGCGAGACGCTCCGCGTCCACGTCGGCGGCGACCACGCGGGCCCCCTCCCGCGCGAAGAGCACCGCCGTCGCCCGCCCGATCCCGCTCGCCGCGCCGGTGATCACGCACACCCGGCCCGCGAGCCGTCCTGTCGCCTCGTTCGCCATGCCCGGCCAACGAGCGCGCGCGGTCTGAGTGTCGGTCGCCGCCAGTAGGGTGGGTGGCATGGCCGACCCCTCCAGCTACCGCCCCAGGCCGGGACAGATCCCCGACACCCCGGGGGTCTACAAGTTCCGCGACGATCACCGCCGGGTGATCTACGTCGGGAAGGCGAAGTCCCTGCGCCAGCGGCTGGCCAACTACTTCCAGCCGCTCGCGAGCCTGCACCCGCGCACGGCCACGATGGTCACCACCGCGGCCTCCGTGGAGTGGACGGTCGTCTCGACCGAGGTCGAGGCGCTCCAGCTGGAGTACTCCTGGATCAAGGAGTTCGACCCCCGGTTCAACGTCAAGTACCGGGACGACAAGAGCTATCCCTACCTCGCGGTGACCCTCGACGAGGAGTTCCCCCGTGTCCAGGTGATGCGCGGCCACAAGAAGAAGGGCGTGCGCTACTTCGGCCCGTACGCCCACGCGTGGGCCATCCGCGAGACCGTGGACCTGATGCTCCGCGTCTTCCCCGTCCGCACGTGCTCCGCCGGCGTCTTCCGCAATGCCGCCTCCGCCGGACGTCCTTGCCTGCTCGGCTACATCGGCAAGTGCTCCGCCCCCTGCGTGGGCCGGGTCACCCCCGACGAGCACCGCGAACTGGCCGGGGAGTTCTGCGACTTCATGGCCGGTCGCACCGGGACGTACATCCGCCGGCTGGAGAAGCGGATGATGGCGGCCGCGGAGGAGATGGAGTACGAGAAGGCGGCCCGGCTCCGCGACGACATAGAGGCGCTGCGGCGCGCGATGGAGAAGAACGCCGTCGTCCTCGCCGACGCCACCGACGCCGATCTGATCGCGCTCGCCGAGGACGAGCTGGAGGCGGCCGTCCAGATCTTCCACGTCCGCGGCGGACGGGTGCGCGGCCAGCGGGGCTGGGTCACCGACAAGGTCGAGGCCGTCTCCACGGCCGGCCTCGTCGAGCACGCGCTCCAGCAGCTGTACGGGGAGGAGAGCGGCGACGCCGTCCCCAAGGAGGTCCTCGTCCCGGCCGTGCCCGAGGACGCCGAGGCGGTCACGCTGTGGCTGAGCGGTCGCCGGGGTTCCCAGGTCTCCCTCCGGGTCCCGCAGCGCGGCGACAAGAAGGACCTGATGGAGACGGTCGCGCGCAACGCCCAGCAGGCGCTGGTGCTGCACAAGACCAAGCGCGCCAGCGACCTGACGACCCGCTCCCGGGCCCTGGAGGAGATCGCGGACGCCCTGGACCTGGACTCCGCGCCGCTGCGGATCGAGTGCTTCGACATCTCGCACCTCCAGGGCGAGGACGTGGTGGCGTCCATGGTCGTCTTCGAGGACGGGCTCCCGCGCAAGAGCGAGTACCGCCGCTTCCAGATCAAGGGCTTCGAGGGCCAGGACGACGTCCGCTCGATGCACGAGGTGATCAGTCGGCGCTTCAAGCGCTATCTCGCCGAGAAGGAGAAGACGGGCGAGTGGGACCAGGAGGGCGTGGCCGTGGACGCCGAGGGCGACGCGGTGGACGCCGGCGGCTCGGTGAGCGCTCCGGACTCCGCGGCCGCCGTGCGGACCGGGCCGGGCGCCGACGCCGTACCCCGCCGTGCCAACGGCTCGGGACCCGTCTCCGGCGAGGTCCCCGCCGACGACGGGCGCCCCAAGCGCTTCGCGTACCCGCCTCAGCTCGTCGTCGTCGACGGCGGGCAGCCCCAGGTCGCCGCCGCCCGGCGGGCGCTCGACGAGCTCGGGATCGACGACATCGCCGTCTGCGGCCTCGCCAAGCGTCTGGAGGAGGTCTGGCTGCCCGGCGACGACGATCCCGTCGTGCTGCCCCGCTCCAGCGAGGGCCTGTACCTCCTCCAGCGGGTACGTGACACGGCTCACGACTTCGCCATCCGCTACCAGCGCTCGAAGCGGAACAAGCGCGTCAGGACCAGCCCCCTGGACTCCGTCCCCGGCCTCGGCGATACCCGCAAACAGGCGTTGATCAAGCATTTCGGCTCGGTGAAGCGGCTGCGACAGGCGACAATCGAGCAGATCTGCGAGGTCCCCGGCATGGGCCGCAAGACGGCCGAGGCCGTGGCGGTGGCCCTCGCGCAGGCGGCCCCGGCCGCACCAGCCGTGAACACGGCAACAGGAGAGATCATGGAAGACGACGGGGGCAGCACCGCATGACCGGGCACGACCAGCACGACGAGCAAGACAAGCAGCGAGAAGACGGAGCAGGACACGTGAGTACGGGCACGAAGGAGGCCGGTGAGACCGCCGACGCGGCGGCCATCCCCGAGCTGGTGATCATCTCCGGCATGTCCGGCGCCGGCCGGTCCACCGCGGCGAAGTGCCTGGAGGACCTCGGCTGGTTCGTCGTCGACAATCTGCCGCCCGCGCTGATTCCCACCATGGTGGACCTCGGCGCCCGCTCCCAGGGCAACGTGGCCCGGATCGCCGTCGTCGTCGACGTCCGCGGCCGGCAGTTCTTCGACGCCCTGCGGGAGTCCCTCGCCGCACTCGACGCCCAGCAGGTCACCCGCAGGATCGTCTTCCTGGAGTCCTCCGACGAGGCCCTGGTCAGGCGGTTCGAGTCGGTCCGCAGGCCGCACCCGCTCCAGGGTGACGGCCGCATCACCGACGGCATCGCCGCCGAGCGGGACCTGCTGCGCGAGCTGCGCGGCGACGCCGACCTGGTGATCGACACCTCCAGCCTCAACGTCCACGAACTGCGCGCCAAGATGGACGCCCAGTTCGCCGGCGACGAGGAGCCGGAGCTGCGGGCCACCGTCATGTCGTTCGGATTCAAGTACGGGCTGCCCGTCGACGCCGACCTCGTCGTCGACATGCGCTTCCTGCCGAACCCGCACTGGGTCCCCGAGCTGCGGCCCTTCACCGGGCTCAACGAGGAGGTCTCCGCGTACGTCTTCAACCAGCCCGGTGCCAAGGAGTTCCTCGACCGCTACACCGAGCTGCTCCAGCTGATCGCGGCGGGATACCGCCGCGAGGGCAAGCGGTACGTCACCATCGCCGTGGGCTGCACCGGCGGCAAGCACCGCTCGGTCGCCACGTCCGAGAAGCTGGCCGCCCGCCTCGCCGCGGAAGGGGTCGAGACCGTCGTCGTCCACCGGGACATGGGGCGCGAGTGAAGCCGTACCGTCGGCGTACGTCCACCCTCTCGGTCCGTACGCTCCGCAGGCGCGGCGCCCAGCCCAAGGTCGTCGCGCTCGGCGGGGGCATGGGTCTCTCGGCCTCCCTCGCCGCCCTGCGCCGGATCACCGGTGACCTCACCGCCGTCGTCACCGTCGCCGACGACGGCGGCTCCAGCGGCCGGCTCCGGGAGGAGCTGGGCGTGCTGCCGCCCGGCGACCTGCGCAAGGCGCTCGCCGCGCTGTGCGGGGACGACGACTGGGGCCAGACCTGGGCCCGGGTCATCCAGCACCGGTTCCAGTCCAAGGGCGACCTGCACGAGCACGCGGTCGGCAATCTGCTGATCGTCGCCCTCTGGGAGCAGCTCGGCGACCACGTCCTCGCGCTGGACCTGGTCGGCAAGCTGCTGGGCGCGCACGGCCGGGTGCTCCCGATGTCCGCCGTGCCCCTGGAGCTCCAGGCGATGGTCAAGGGGCACGATCCGGCGCGCCCGGACGACGTCGACACGGTCCGTGGCCAGGCCACGGTGGCGCTCACTCCCGGTGAGGTGCAGTCCGTGCACCTGGTCCCGCACGACCCGCCCGCCGTGCCCGAGGCCGTCGCCGCGGTCCGCGACGCGGACTGGGTGGTGCTGGGCCCGGGCTCCTGGTTCTCCTCGGTGATTCCGCACCTGCTCGTGCCCGAGCTGCTCGACGCGCTCACCGAGACCAAGGCCCGCAAGGTGCTGTCCCTGAACCTCGCGCCGCAGCCGGGAGAAACCGAGGGGTTCTCTCCGCAGCGTCATTTGGAGGTTTTGGGACGACACGCCCCTAAACTCGCCCTGGACGTGGTGCTGGCCGACGAGGCCGCCGTGCCCGATCGCGAGTCCCTCGCCGACGCCGCCAAGCGGCTCGGTGCCGCGGTCGAGCTGGCGCCGGTGGCCCGTGCCGGGGGTCCCTCCCATGCCGAAGGCCATGGGGGAGGGCAACCGAGGCATGATCCGGAGCTGTTGGCCGCCGCGTACGACCGTATTTTTCGGATGCATGGAAGGATCGGCCCATGGCGATGACGGCAGCGGTGAAGGACGAGATCTCCCGGCTTCCCGTCACCCGGACCTGCTGCAGGAAGGCCGAGGTCTCGTCGATCCTGCGGTTCGCCGGCGGTCTGCACCTGGTGAGCGGGCGGATCGTGATCGAGGCGGAGCTGGACACCGCGATGGCGGCGCGCCGGCTCAAGCGGGACATCCTGGAGATCTTCGGGCACAGTTCGGAGCTGATCGTGATGGCCCCCGGCGGGCTGCGGCGCGGCTCCCGCTTCGTCGTGCGGGTCGTGGCGGGCGGCGACCAGCTGGCCCGGCAGACCGGCCTGGTCGACGGCAGGGGCCGCCCGATCCGCGGGCTGCCCCCGCAGGTCGTCTCGGGCGCCACCTGCGACGCCGAGGCGGCCTGGCGCGGTGCGTTCCTGGCCCACGGCTCGCTGACCGAGCCCGGGCGCTCCTCCTCCCTGGAGGTGACCTGCCCGGGGCCCGAGGCCGCCCTCGCCCTGGTGGGCGCGGCACGTCGGCTGAGCATCGCGGCGAAGGCCCGTGAGGTGCGCGGCGTGGACCGCGTCGTCGTACGGGACGGGGACGCCATCGGCGCCCTGCTGACCCGGCTGGGCGCGCACGAATCGGTGCTGGCCTGGGAGGAGCGGCGGATGCGCCGCGAGGTCCGGGCGACCGCGAACCGGCTGGCGAACTTCGACGACGCCAACCTGCGCCGCTCGGCGCGCGCGGCGGTGGCCGCCGGCGCCCGGGTGCAGCGTGCGCTGGAGATCCTCGGCGAGGAGGTGCCCGAGCACCTGGCCGCCGCGGGCCGGCTGCGCATGGAGCACAAGCAGGCGTCCCTGGAGGAGCTCGGCGCGCTCGCCGACCCGCCGCTGACCAAGGACGCGGTCGCGGGCCGGATCCGCCGTCTGCTGGCCATGGCCGACAAGCGGGCGCAGGACCTGGGCATCCCGGGCACGGAGTCGAGCCTCACCGAGGAGCTGGACGACAGCCTGGTCGGCTGACCCCCATCCGGGAGTCCGTCGGCCCCGAGCCCCCGCCTCCCGCCCAACTCGCCGCTGCCGGTGTCTTTCTGAGGCACCGGCAGCGGCGTTCTGGTCCGATCGGGGATGATCCGCGACGCGGCCGCACGCGCCCTTGACATGATCATGAACGGTGATCAGCCTGGCGTCTGTTCTCTTTCGTGGCAGACAACAGCAAGGGGGGCTAATGAGACGCAGAGCGAGATCGATCCTCGCCGCGGCTTCACTGCTGATCGCGGGGCTGGCGACGGCACCCGTCGCCGGAGCGGAACCGAACGGCGGAGACGGCGGCGACGCCCTCTCCGTATGGCGCGCGCAGGTCGCCGAGGAGCAGGTGCCGCTGCTCCTGGAAGCCGGCGCCGACGGTCACGAACTGACCGAGCAGGTGCCGGAGAAGGGCTCCGCCACGCTTGAGCTCTACCTCACCGACAAGCAGGCCGGACAGCTGCGGGGCAAGGGCGTCGAACTCACCGAGCACACCCTCTCCACCCGGGCCGAGAAGAGGGTCGCGGGAGCGGGAGACGGTGTCTTCCGCCCGTACGGCGGAGCGAACGGGCTCAAGCAGGAGATCCTGGCCACCTCCCAGGCCCACCCCGAGCTCACCAAGGTCGTCTCCCTCGGCAGGACGGTGAAGGGGCAGGACATCCTCGCCCTCAAGGTCACCAAGGGCGCCAAGAAGGCCAAGGACGGCACCCGGCCCGCCACGCTGTACATGTCCAACCAGCACGCCCGTGAGTGGATCACCCCCGAGATGACCCGGCGGCTGATGCACCACTACCTCGACGGCTACGGCAAGGACCAGCGGGTCACGAAGATCGTCGACTCCACCGAGCTGTGGTTCGTGCTCTCCGCCAACCCGGACGGCTACGACTTCACCCACGCCGACCCAGCCAACCGGCAGTGGCGCAAGAACCTCCGCGACAACGACGGCGACGGGCGGATCGAGTCCGGCGACGGCGTCGACCTCAACCGCAATTTCGCCTACAAGTGGGGCTACGACAACGAGGGTTCGTCGCCCGACCCGGCCGACGAGACCTACCGCGGGACCGGCCCGATGTCCGAGCCCGAGACCAAGGCGATCGACGCCTTCCAGAAGCGCATCGGCTTCCAGTACGGCATCAACTACCACTCCGCCGCCCAGCTGCTCCTCTACGGCGTCGGCTGGCAGGTCGCCACCGACACCCCCGACGACGTGGCGCTCAAGTCCCTCGCCGGCACCCCGGAGAAGTCCGCCGTGCCCGGCTACCGCCCGCAGGTCTCGTCCGAGCTCTACACCACCAACGGCGAGGCCGACGGACACGCGGCGAACGTCAACGGGATGCAGATGTTCACCCCGGAGATGTCCACCTGCGCCACGGCCTCCCGCGTCGACCCGAACGACGCCTGGGAGCCCGCCGACTGCGCCTCCGTCTTCACCTTCCCCGACGACGAGAAGCTGATCCAGGCGGAGTTCGCCAAGAACGTCCCGTTCGCCCTGGCCGTCGCCGAGACCTCGGCCCACCCGGACCGGCCCGTCTCCGTCACCGGCCTCGACGCCCCCGACTTCACCCCGGACGCCTTCACCACCTCCTACGCCCGCGGCGGCGACCAGGAGGTCGCCGTGACCGCCCGCACGTCGCTGCGCTCCAAGGAGCTCAAGTACCGCGTCAACGGCGGCCGGACGCACGCCGAGCGGCTGGAGGCGTGGGACGGCGGCGAGACCTACGGCGGCGAGGACAACCTCTACTTCGACGAGTACCGGGCCGAGGTCGAGGGCGCCCGGCCGGGCGACACCGTCCAGGTCTGGTTCACTGCCCGTACCCGCGAGGGCAGGGCGACCTCGTCCGCGCCGTTCACGTACACCGTGGCCGACCGCGCCCGCGGCGACGTGCTCGTCCTGGCCGAGGAGGGCGGCACCGACGCCGCGCGGCACACCGCCGCCTACGTCGAGGCGCTCGCCGACAGCGGCCGCAGGGCCGCCGTCTGGGACGTCGCCACCCAGGGCACCCCGGACGCGCTCGGCGTGCTCGGCCACTTCCGTACGGTCGTCTGGTACACCGGCGCCGAGCAGCCCTCCGGGCCCGTCACGCTGGCCGTGCGGGACTACCTCAACGAGGGCGGCAAGCTGATCAACGCGGGAGAGAAGTCCGGCGGCCTCGTCGACATCGGCAGGGCGAGCTCCAACGACTTCGCCCAGTACTTCCTCGGGGCCTACCACCGGGCCGGGCTGAAGACCCCGCCCGCCTTCGCCGGCTCCCACGGCTTCGGGGGGCTCACCGCCGGCCTCGGCGGCACGACGGACAACCCGCTGGACGACGCCGGCGCGTACACCGTCACCTCGGACACGCTCGAACCGCGCCGCTTCCCGCAGTTCGCCGACAGCAGGTCCGCCGGCGACTACCCGGGCGTCCGCACCCCCTTCGAGCCCTACGAGGGCGCGTCCTTCGCTGCCGTCCGGCACTCCGACGACACCTGGTCCCGCCTCAGCCGCACCGTCGACCTCACCGGCGTCACCGCCGCCGACAGGCCGAGCCTGCGCTTCCAGGTCAGCTACGACACCGAGCCCGGCTACGACAACCTCGTCGTCGAGGCCCACACCGTCGGCCAGGACGACTGGACGACACTGCCCGACGCCAACGGCGGCACCTCGACGGCCGCCCCCGCCGACTGCGGCGAGGGCTACTACGTCCAGGGCCACCCCTTCCTCGCCCGCTATCTGACCGTCGGCGAGGACGGCTGCGCCACCACCGGCACCACCGGCTCCTGGAACGCCTTCACCGGGCCCTCCAACGGCTGGCGGCAGGCGTCCGTCGACCTGAGTGCCTACGCGGGCAAGCGGGTCGAGCTGTCCCTCTCGTACATCTCCGACCCCGGGACCGGTGAGATGGGCGCCTTCGTCGACGACACCGCGCTCGTCGTCGGTGGCACGCCGGGCCAGAGCGAGGGCTTCGAGACCTCGCTCGGCGCCTGGTCCGTCCCCGGTCCGCCCGCGGGCAGCCCCGGCAACGGCAGCGAGTGGACCCGCTCACCGGGGCTCTTCCACTCCCAGGCCGCGGTCGCCACGCGCGACACCGTCCTGCTCGGTTTCGGCCTGGAACACGTCACCGGCGAGGCGCGGCGCGCGTCACTTCTGCGGAGGGCACTGGGGGTCGTGCACGGCTGAGCGGACACCCGCCCTTTTGATCACAGTCAGTGATCGGGACGAAATGGGCACCATGGCTCGAACCCGCCGGTAATAACGGGCCATGGTGCGTTCTCGAGCTATTCCGACCGCACGCGATGTCACTCTGAGCCGATGAGAGAGGTAGGGTCGTAAGCGGTCGGGGACATCCCTAAAAAAGAATCTCGCCGGCGTCGAAACCCGGCGTACTCTCACGAGGAGATCGGTTCGTGACGATCCGCGTAGGCATCAACGGCTTTGGCCGCATCGGTCGCAACTACTTCCGCGCGCTGCTCGAGCAGGGTGCCGACATCGAGATCGTGGCTGTCAACGACCTTGGTGACACCGCGACCACCGCCCACCTGCTGAAGTACGACACGATCCTGGGACGCCTCAAGGCCGAGGTCACCCACACCGCCGACACCATCACCGTCGACGGCCACACCATCAAGGTGCTCTCCGAGCGCAACCCGGCCGACATCCCCTGGGGCGAGCTGGGCGTCGACATCGTCATCGAGTCGACCGGCATCTTCACCAAGAAGGCCGACGCTGAGAAGCACATCGCCGGTGGCGCGAAGAAGGTCCTCATCTCGGCTCCGGCCAAGGACGAGGACATCACCATCGTCATGGGTGTCAACCAGGACAAGTACGAGCCGGCGAACCACCACGTCATCTCGAACGCCTCCTGCACCACCAACTGCGTGGCGCCGATGGCCAAGGTCCTCGACGAGAACTTCGGCATCGTCAAGGGTCTGATGACGACGGTCCACGCCTACACCAACGACCAGCGCATCCTGGACTTCCCGCACTCCGACCTGCGTCGCGCCCGCGCCGCCGCGGAGAACATCATCCCGACCACCACGGGTGCCGCCAAGGCGACCGCGCTGGTCCTCCCGCAGCTCAAGGGCAAGCTGGACGGCATCGCCATGCGCGTCCCGGTCCCGACCGGCTCGGCCACCGACCTGGTCGTCACGCTGCAGCGCGAGGTCACCAAGGACGAGGTCAACGCCGCGTTCAAGAAGGCCGCCGACGACGGCGACCTGAAGGGCATCCTCTACTACACCGAGGACGCGATCGTCTCCTCGGACATCGTCGGCGACCCGGCCTCCTGCACCTTCGACTCCTCCCTGACCATGGTCCAGGAGGGCAACTCGGTGAAGATCCTCGGCTGGTACGACAACGAGTGGGGCTACTCCAACCGCCTCGTCGACCTCACCGTCTTCGTCGGCAACCAGCTCTAAAGCCTCCGGAACCGGCACCTCGATGTGAGCACAGGGCTCGGACAGCGCGATGATGCGCTGTGCGAGCCCTGTCTCGTGTGCTTCACCGCGTACCAAGGAGTCAGTAGAAGATGAAGACCATCGACGAGCTTCTCGCCGAAGGCGTCGCCGGAAAGCGCGTATTCGTCCGCGCCGATCTCAACGTGCCGCTGGACGGCACCACCATCACCGACGACGGCCGCATCCGCGCCGTCACGCCCACGGTCAAGGCGCTGGCCGACGCCGGCGCCCGGGTCGTCGTCGCCTCGCACCTGGGCCGCCCGAAGGGCGCTCCGGACCCGGCGTTCTCCCTCGCCCCGGCCGCCGCCCGCCTCGGTGAACTGCTCGGTGCCGACGTCGCGTTCGCGACGGACACGGTCGGCGAGTCCGCCCGGGCGACCGTCGCCGGCCTCACCGACGGCCAGGTCGCCGTGATCGAGAACCTCCGCTTCAACGCCGGCGAGACCTCCAAGGACGACGCCGAGCGCGGCGCGTTCGCGGACCAGCTCGCCGCCCTCGCCGACGTCTACGTCGGCGACGGCTTCGGCGCCGTGCACCGCAAGCACGCCTCGGTCTTCGACCTCCCGGCCCGTCTTCCGCACGCCGCCGGCTACCTCATCGCGACCGAGGTCGGCGTCCTGAAGAAGCTGACCGACGAGGTCGAGCGCCCGTACGTGGTCGTCCTGGGCGGCGCCAAGGTCTCCGACAAGCTCGCCGTCATCGACGAGCTGCTCGGCAGGGCCGACCGCCTCCTGATCGGCGGCGGCATGGCGTACACCTTCCTCTACGCCAAGGGCTACGAGGTCGGCATCTCCCTGCTCCAGAAGGACCAGGTGGAGGTCGTCAAGGAGTACATGAAGCGTGCCGAGGAGAACGGCGTCGAGCTGGTCCTCCCGGTCGACGTGCTCGTCTCCTCGGAGTTCCCGGACCTGAAGACCAAGGCCCCGGCCGACTTCGAGACCGTCGACGCGGACGAGATCCCGTCGACGAAGGAGGGCCTGGACATCGGCCCGAAGACGCGTGAGCTGTACGCGTCGAAGCTGGCCGACGCCGAGACGGTGTTCTGGAACGGCCCGCTGGGCGTCTTCGAGCACCCCGACTACGCGGGCGGAACCAAGGCCGTCGCGCAGGCCCTGCTCGACAGCCCCGGCTTCACCGTCGTCGGCGGTGGCGACAGTGCCGCCGCCGTCCGCACCCTGGGCTTCGACGAGAATGCCTTCGGCCACATTTCGACCGGCGGCGGCGCCTCCCTCGAGTACCTCGAGGGCAAGACGCTCCCCGGCCTCGCCGCACTGGAGGACTGAACACCTGTGAGCAGCACCCGCACCCCGCTGATGGCGGGCAACTGGAAGATGAACCTCAACCACCTCGAGGCCATCGCCCACGTCCAGAAGCTCGCCTTCGCGCTGACCGACAAGGACTACGACGCCGTCGAGGTCGCGGTCCTGCCGCCCTTCACGGACCTGCGCTCCGTCCAGACCCTGATCGACGGCGACAAGCTCAAGATCAAGTACGGCGCCCAGGACATCTCGGCGCACGACTCGGGCGCCTACACCGGCGAGATCTCGGGCGCCATGCTGGCCAAGCTGAAGTGCGCCTATGTCGCCGTGGGCCACTCCGAGCGCCGGCAGTACCACGCCGAGACGGACGAGGTCTGCAACGCCAAGGTGAAGGCCGCCTACCAGCACGGGATCACCCCGATCCTGTGCGTCGGCGAGGGCCTGGACGTCCGCAAGGCCGGCCAGCAGGTCCAGTTCACCCTGAACCAGCTCGACGGCGGCCTGAAGGACCTCCCGGCCGAGCAGGCCGAGTCCATCGTGATCGCCTACGAGCCGGTGTGGGCCATCGGCACCGGTGAGGTCGCCACCCCCGACGACGCGCAGGAGGTCTGCGGAGCGATCCGCGGCCGTCTCGCGGAGCTGTACTCGCAGGAGCTGGCCGACAAGGTCCGCATCCAGTACGGCGGCTCGGTCAAGGCGGGCAACGTGGCCGCGATCATGGCCCAGCCCGATGTCGACGGCGCCCTGGTGGGCGGCGCGGCGCTGGACTCCGACGAGTTCGTCAAGATCGTCCGCTTCCGCGACCAGTGATGTGATCAGTGAGTAGGCGGTAGCGACGATCCGTCGTACCCTTGCGGGGGTCGGGCAGGACCTGCCCGACCCCCGTCCGTTTTAGTCCGAGGAAGTTGGTCCAGCCGTGGTTATGGGGTTCTCGATCGCCCTGATCGTCTTCAGCGGCCTGCTGATGCTGCTGGTGCTGATGCACAAGGGGAAGGGCGGCGGCCTCTCCGACATGTTCGGTGGCGGCATGCAGTCGTCCGTCGGTGGCTCCTCGGTCGCCGAGCGCAACCTGGACCGCATCACCGTCGTGGTCGGTCTGCTGTGGTTCGCGTGCATTGTCGTACTTGCGCTTCTGATGAAGTTGGACGTGTAACTCCAATCACTGGACGCGCGTTGGGCCTTACGTAGACTGGGGCATCTTCGAGCACCATCACGCAGGGAGTTACGACCGTGGCAAGTGGCAACGCGATCCGGGGAAGCCGGGTCGGAGCGGGGCCGATGGGGGAGGCCGAGCGGGGCGAGTCGGCGCCGCGCCTCCGCATCTCCTTCTGGTGCTCGAACGGGCACGAGACGCAGCCGAGCTTCGCCAGTGACGCACAGGTTCCGGAGACGTGGGACTGCCCGCGCTGCGGCTTCCCGGCCGGTCAGGACCGGGACAACCCGCCGGACCCGCCGCGCACCGAGCCGTACAAGACGCACCTCGCGTACGTACGCGAGCGGCGCAGCGACGCGGACGGCGAGGCGATCCTCGCCGAGGCGCTCGCCAAACTGCGCGGCGAGATCTGATGCGTGGTGTGACAGTGTGACGAACGGGCCCCGCCCGCGAAGCGATTCGCGGACGGGGCCCGTTCGCGTGCGGCTAGCGGTGGCTGCCGGGAATGTGCGCGGTGAGCGCCATCGTGGCGGTCGCGCGCGCGTAGGTCAGCTGGGCCACGCGCGCGTAGAGACAGTCCAGGATCAGCAGCACCGAGTGCCGGGCCCCGAAGTCCCCGCGCCGGAAGCTGGTCTCCGCCGAGGTCGCCGTCAGATGGGTGGAGGCGGTCTTGGCGACCGGTGAGCGGGCGTCGCCGGTCACCGCGATCGTCCGCGCACCCCGTTCGGCCGCGAGCCGCAGCGGGGAGAGGACCTCGCGGGTCGCCCCGGAGTGGGAGAGCGCCACGACCGCGTCCGCGGGGGTGAGGAGCGCCGCCGAGGTCTCCGCGGCATGCACTTCCGTCCACCCGCGGGCGTCGCAGCCGATGGTGAAGAGCCGGGCCTCGGTCTCCCGGGCCACGACGCCGGAGGCGCCGACGCCGTAGACGTCGATCCGGCGTGCCTCGGCGAGGATCCGGGCGGCCCGCTCCAGCGCGTCGAGGTCCAGCCGGTCGGCGGTCCGGCGCAGCGCCCCCAGATCGGCCTGGGTGACGGCGGCGACGACCTGGTCGAGCGGATCGTCGGGGCCGATGTCGGGCCCGAGGGGGCGTTCCCGCCCGCCGCGGGCGTTCTCGCCGCGCTCCTGCGCGAGGGCGAGCAGCAACTCCTGGTACGAGCCGAGGCCGAGGGCGTGGCAGAAGCGCGTCACGGTCGCCTGGGACGTACCGGTGCGCCGGCCGAGCTCCGCGGCGGAGACTCCGGACACCCGGCCCGGATCGTCGAGGACCCAGGCGCCGACCTTGCGCAAGGAACCCGACATGCGGGGCAGTTCGGAGCGGATCAGAGCGGTGATCACGGTGCGGGTTCCCTCCCGACCTGCCTGGTGCGCGGGTCTTGTCGATCGGTGAATCTATCAACCACCATGCGAGCTGATGAGCGAATCCGGGATTCAGACGTGCGTGCTCGGCATCGACGCCGGAGGCACGCGGATCAGGGCACGCCTCTGCGACGCGCGGACCGGAGCGGTGCTAGGGGAGGGCGCGGGCGGCCCGGGCAACGCGCTGAGCGTGCCCCACGCCGACCTCGTACGGAACCTGGTGTCGGCCGTGCGGGGCGCCGTGCCGCACGGCCGGGCGGGCGCCCTCGTCTCCGTGGTGGCGGGCTTCGCCGGGGGCGGACCCGGCGGCGGGGCCGAGAAGGCCGGATCGGCTCTCGCCGCGGCGCTGGCGGAGGTCGGCGCCGACCCCGCCGGGGTCGAGGTCGGGGGGGACGCGGACATCGCCTTCGCCACGGGGCCGGGCGCTCCGGCGGACGGGCTCGTGCTGATCGCGGGCACCGGCGCCCCCGAT
>NZ_JBEZNW010000030.1:0-91613 GCF_040653355.1 Streptomyces sp. NPDC047971
AACACCGACCCCAAGCCCTACATCTGGACCAAGACCGCGGACGAGATCCTCGAACGCCTCGCCTCATATCTGAACAGAATTCCTGACTCAGAAGATTAGGGCGTGTATCGAAAGTCCCGCCTGCCCCGCGACGCCTGGCACGCCCTAGTTCGGGCTCTTCGGCTTCCCCTCGCCGTTCAGCCACACGTCCCACACCCGGTCGAGGTCCTCCCCCGTCGTCTCCTCCGCGTACGCCGTGAAGTCGTCGGTGGAGGCGTTCCCGTGCCGGTGCTCCGCCGCCCAGCCGGACAGCAGCCCGAAGAAGGCGTCGTCGCCGACCTGCTGCCGGATCTTGTGCAGCACCATCGCGCCCCGCTGGTACACCGGCGGGTCGAAGAGGTTCTCGGCTCCCGGCGGATCGGACGGCGGGAAGGCCCAGTTCGCGTCGGACGCGTAGGCCGCCTCGAAGTTCACCTGCGCCGGCGTGGCCTCGAAGTCCTCCGCGTACAACCACTCCGCGTACACCGCGAAGCCCTCGTTCAGCCACATGTCCTTCCAGGTCGCGGGCGTGACCGAGTTGCCGAACCACTGGTGCGCCAACTCGTGCACCAGGATCTCGGCGGTGAGGGAGTCCTGCGGGAAGACGGGCCGCGTCTGGGTCTCCAGCGCGTAGCCGGCGTCACCGGTCCGCTCGACGATCGCGCCGGTGGAGGAGAAGGGGTACGGCCCGAAGTTCTCCTCCTGCCAGGCGAGGAGCTCGGGAATCCGGGCGAGCAGCGGGGCGCTCTTCGCGGCGACCGTCGGATCGGCCGCGGTGAGCACGGGCAGCCCGGAGGGCGTGGCCGACACCTGCGTACGGAACTTCCCGACGGCCACGGTCGCGAGGTAGCTCGCCATCGGCTCCGCGGAGTGCCAGACGGAGGTGGTGCGGCCGTTGGCGGTCCGCTCCGAGGTCCGCACGCCGTTGGAGATCGCCTGCGTGCCCTGCGGCACGGTCAGCGTGATGTCGTAGGTCGCCTTGTCGGACGGGTGGTGGTTGCCGGGGAACCAGGCCATGGAACCGACCGGTTCGCCGAGTGCGAGCGCCCCGTCCGCGGTGGGCAGCCAGCCCTCCTGCGAGCCGTCCGCGTCGGTGATCGTCGCGGGCCGGCCGGAGTACACGACCGTCGTACGGAAGACCCCGCCCCGGTCGATGTCCTCGCGCGGGCGGAGCGTCAGCTCGTTCCCGGCCCGGTTGACGGAGGCCCGGTCGCCGTCGACCGTGGCGGAGTCGACGGTGAGACCGTCGAGGTCGAGGTTGAAGGCGCTCAGGTCCTGGGTGGCACGGGCCGTGATCATGGCGGTGCCGTCGAGACGGCCGCTCTTCGGGTCGTAGACGAGGTCGAGCGCGTAGTGCGTGACGTCGTAGCCGCCGTTGCCGAGCTTGGGGAAGTACGGATCGCGCAGCCCCGCCGCGCCGGGCGTGCCGCGCACCCCGCCGATGTCCACACCGCCACCACCGCCGTCCCCGCCGCCGGAACAGCCGGCGAGGACGAGCAGCGCGGCCACGGCTGTGGCCAGGGCGGCCCGGCTCCGTACATCCACCTTTCGATCTTAGGCAGGGGGACGCGGGGCCGCCGGGCGGGCGTACGGCATCGGTGGCGCCGGCGGGGGTCCGGGCGCCACCGACGGGGGTGACTCGCCGGGGGTGACCGGCGGACGGATCCCGTGACCGGGAGCCGTGCGCCGCACCGGCCCGTCGTCCTACTTGTCGAGCGCCGCGGCGCCCGCCTTGGCGAACTTCTCGTCCAGGTCGCCGCTCGGCGCGCCGGCGACACCGATGCCGGCGATCGGCGCGCCCTTGGCGGTGACCGGGACGCCGCCGCCGAGGAACAGGGTGCCGGGGATGTCCTTCAGGTTCGGGGTCTGGGCGAGGCGGCCCGCGAGGACGGACGTGGGGGCGTTCCAGGAGACCGCGGTGAACGCCTTGCGCTCGGCCGACTCGTAGGACTGCGGGCCGGCGCCGTCGCCACGCAGGGTGACGATGGTGTTGCCGTTGCGGTCGACGACCGCGACGCTGACGCGCTGGTTCTCGTCCTCGGCGGCGTCCAGGGTGGCCTGCGCGGCCTTGGTGGCGGCCTCGATCGTCAGGTGCGTGGTCTGCTGCAGGTTCTGGTTCGACGCGTCGGCCTTGGCGGCGACGGCCGGAGCGGCGGCAGGGGCGGAGGCGTTCGCGGAGACGGCGCCGAAGGTGCCGGCGGCGACGACGGCGGCGGTGGCGGCACCGAAGAGGATCTTCTTCTTCATGGAGGCTCCTTGAGGCAGGGACGGTCTGAGGCCGTGGCGGTGGTCGAGGCGAGTCGTTCGTTCGCTCTGCCATCGATCCTCCGGCCGTTTCCGGGCCCGTACGGTCCACGGACCGGCTGCCCCCGTCGCGCATGATGGACGACGGGGGTGTCAGCCGATCGGTTGATGCCCGCGTGGTCCTCTCGGGCCAGGATGGAAACGCAGACCCAGGTCAGAGCGGTGGCCGGGCGCCTGACGGAGAGGGACGCGATGGAGCAGGACCCGGACGCCCGCTGGCTGGCGCGGGTCATGCACATCGCCTTCTTCCTCCTCCTCGGCGCCTCGCTGGTCCGCTTCCTGCTGCGGCACCCGTGGGAGGACCGCAGCCCCTGGATCGTCGCCCTCTCCGGCGCCCTCGCGGCCCTCTACCTCCTCGGCCCCGTCCTCGGCACCCGCGCCACGCCCCGTCGGATCGCCTGGCTCTTCACGGTCGTCGCGGTCTGGATGCTCCTGGTGGTGCTCGCGCCGAGCTTCGCCTGGTGCGCGGTGCCGCTCTTCTACACCGGTCTGCGCACCCTCCCGCCGCGCGCCGCGCTCGTCCTGGTCGCGCTCCTCACCGTCTTCGTGGTCACGGCGCAGGTCCAGCTCTCGAACGGCGGCTTCGACCCGAACCTGATCGTCGCCCCGCCGGCCGTCGCCGCCATCGCGACCGCCGTCTTCGTCCACGCGCAACGGCAGGCGGAGCGGCAGCGGACGCTGATCGACGACCTGATCCGCACCCGCCGCGAACTCGCCGCCATCGAACGCCGCGAGGGCACCCTCGCCGAGCGCCAGCGGCTCTCCATGGAGATCCACGACACCCTGGCGCAGGGCCTGTCCAGCCAGCAGATGCTGCTCCAGGCGGCCGAGCGCACCTGGGACGCGGACCCGTCGACCGCCCGCCGCCACGTCCGTACCGCCGAGTCGATCGCCGAACGCAACCTCGCCGAGGCCCGCCGCTTCGTCCACGACCTGGCCCCGGCCGACCTCGCCGAGGGCGGCGGCCTGGAGGAGGCGCTGCGCATGCTGGCGGGGCGCGAGTCCGCCGTGTTCCGCGTCGACGGCGCCCCGGTCCCGCTGCCCGAGCGGGTGCAGTCGGCGCTGCTGCGCATCGCCCAGGGCGCCCTCGCCAACGTCCGCGAGCATGCCGCCGCCACCTCCGCCGCCCTGACCCTGACCTACCTCGACGACCAGGTCGTCCTCGACATCGCCGACGACGGCCGCGGCTTCGACGCCGGGCAGCGGGCCGGCGGCCCGGGCGGCGAACGCGGCGTGCGCGGCCACGGCCTGCCCGCGATGCGGGTGCGGGCGCAGCAGCTCGGCGGCACACTCACCGTGGAGTCCACCCCCGGCGAGGGCACGGTGCTCTCGGTCGCGATCCCCCTGTCGACGCCCCTGGAGGCCGGCGCATGACCGTACGGATCCTGCTCTGCGACGACCACGCCGTCGTCCGCGCGGGGCTGCTCGCCCTGCTCGGCAGCGCCCCCGACATCGAGGTCGTCGGCGAGGCCGGCAGCGGCGAGGAGGCCGTCGCGATGGCCGCCAAGCTGCGCCCCGACGTCGTCCTGATGGATCTTCAGCTCGGCCCCGGCATCGACGGCGTCGAGGCGACCCGGCGGATCGCGGGGTCCACGTCCGGCGTCCACGTCCTCGTCCTCACCACCTACGACACCGACGCGGACATCACCCGCGCCATCGAGGCGGGCGCCACCGGCTATCTGCTGAAGGCCGAGCGGCCCGAGGAGCTGTTCGCCGCGATCCACTCGGCCGCCCAGGGCCGTACGACCCTCTCCCCGCCGGTCGCCAGCCGGGTCATGGACCGGATGCGGGGTGCCGCGGGGCCCACCCTCACCGACCGGGAACGGGACATCCTCGGCCAGCTCGCGCACGGCCTCGGCAATCGCGAGATCGCCCGGGCGCTCTTCATCAGCGAGGCGACCGTGAAGACGCACCTCGGCCGGATCTACGCCAAGCTCGGCGTGGACACACGTGCGGGCGCGGTCGCCGTGGCGAAGGAACAGCGCCTGCTCCCTTGACGCTGCTACTCTGCGTTGCCTTTCTATCGCAGAGTGTCAGTTCGTCTCGTCTCGTTGTGGGAGCGCGTGTGAAGATCGCCTGCGTCGGCGGTGGGCCCGCCGGCCTGTACTTCTCGATCCTGATGAAGCGACAGGACCCGTCCCACGAGATCACCGTCTACGAACGGAACGCGGCCGGCTCCACCTACGGCTGGGGCGTGACCTACTGGGCCGGGCTCCTCGACAAGCTGCGGGCCGGCGACCCGGAGTCGGCGCGCGCCATCGACGAGGCGTCCGTCCGCTGGACCGACGGCGTCGCCATCGTCCGCGACGAACGGACCGTCCACCGCGGCGACAAGGGCTTCGGCATCGGCCGGCGCCGCATGCTGGGCCTCCTCGCCGAGCGGGCCGCATCGCTCGGGGTGCGTGTGGAGTTCGAGCACGGGATCGCCGGGCCCGACGCCCCCGAGCTCGCGGACGCCGATCTGGTCGTCGCCGCCGACGGGGTCAACAGCGTGCTGCGCGAGGCCCACGCCGCCGACTTCGGCGCCGAGCTCTCCCACGGCCGCAACCACTACATCTGGCTCGGCACCACCAAGGTCTTCGACTCCTTCAGCTTCGCCTTCAAGGAGACCGAGCACGGCTGGATCTGGTGCTACGCCTACGGCTTCAGCGGCGAGCAGTCCACCTGCGTCGTCGAGTGCTCCCCGCGGACCTGGACGGGGCTCGAGCTCGACACGATGAGCGAGGCGGACAGCCTGAACGCGCTGGAGAAGCTCTTCCACGACCTCCTGGACGGCCATCCGCTGATCGGCCGCGCACAGGACGACGGCGCCGCGCAGTGGCTGAACTTCCGCACCCTGACCACCCGCGCCTGGCACCGCGGCAACCTCGTGCTCCTCGGGGACGCCGCCCACACCACGCACTACTCGATCGGCGCCGGCACGACCCTGGCCCTGGAGGACGCCCTCGCCCTCGCCGACGCGCTGCGCGGGGGCGCCGGAGACCTCGACTCCGCCCTGACCCGCTACGGCCGACGGCGCCGCGCGGAGCTCCTCTCGGCCCAGAGCGCGGCGCGCTACAGCGCCCAGTGGTACGAGAACCTCCCCCGCTACATGCGTCTGGAGCCGCGCAAGATGTTCGCCCTCCTGGGCCAGCGGCACTCGCCTCTGCTCCCCCACGTCCCACCGCAGCTCTACTACCGGATCGACCGGGTGGCCGACGGCCTGGAACCCCTCCGCCGCCTGAAGCGCTGGCTGGGCCCCCGCCTGGCCCGCACCCTGCACGCCCGCTCACGGGCCTGAGCCGGGCGCGGGGCCCCGGGGCGCGAGGTCCCGGAGGGCGGGGTGCCGGGTCGGGGCGCTGGGTGCGGGGTCGGGCCCGTGGGCGCGGGCCCCGGGGCGCGGGGCCCGGAGGGCGGGGTGCGGGGTCGGGCCCGCAGGCGCGGGCCCCGGGGCGCGGGGCCCGGAGGGCGGGGCGCGGGGTCGGGCCCGCAGGCGCGGGCTCTGGGCCAAGGCACGTGGGCGCGGGCTCTGGGCCAAGGCACGTGGGCGCCTGGCCCCGGACCGCCGGGGGCTCCCGCCGCACCGCCCGTGCGCCCCCGGAGCCGGGCGCGTGGGAGCATCGTCTCCGTGCTCGACATCGGCTACTCCCTCTCCCGTCGCTTCCCCGACCCCCCGCAGACCGACTACCGCCGCGCGGACGTCCACGCCCTGCGCCACGACCTGTTCTGCGGGGACGTGTACCTCGCCGACCCCAAGGCCGACCGCGAGGTGTCCACAGCCTGGGGATGGGTGCCGGTGCTCGACTTCGCCTGGGCCCTGTGCGACATCGTCGAGCAGCTCGACCGCGACCCCCGTGGCAGCCGGTCCTCGCAGCCCCAGTACGCGGAGCTCGACTTCACCGAGTCCTCGGACCGGATGCTCTTCGAGCGCCGCTTCGGCTGGGTGGACGTGGAAGCCGACTGGATGCCCGGCGACGAGCCCCCGCTCACCTTCAACCACGGCGAACTGCGCCGCGAGGCCCGCGACTTCCTGCACGACCTGATCGCCGACCTCACCGACATGCACGAGGGCCTCGCCGACAACCCCGTGATCTGGGACCTCCAGGCCCGCTTCCCCCGCCTCCCGTAACCGCCCGACCCGCCGCCCCTCAGTCCTCCACCCGCACCCCCAGCTGCGCGGCGAACACCGGAGCCAGATCCAGCAGCTGCCCCGTGCTGATCACCGCCCCCGCCAGGGCGTCCACCCCGCGCGCGATCTCCAGACGCTCCACCGTCCGCAGATCGACGTCCTTCATCCGCGCCCCGCCGAAGTCCGCCCCCTTCAGCACGCAGTCCCGGAACTCGACCCGCTCCAGCACCGCGCCCCCGAAGTCGGGCTCGCTCAGCACACAGCCCTCGAAGACGACGTCCTTCAGCTTCGCCGTGCGCAGATTCAGATAGTCGATCTTCCCTCCCCTCACCAGGACCCTCTCGAACACCGCTCCGTGCAGCTGCGTCCCGCCGAGCCGCGCGTCCACGATCTCCACGTCCCGCAGCGTCGCCCCCGCCAGATCCGTCCCCACGCCCCGGATCCCGCTCAGCACGGAGTCCAGGAACCGCGCGGAGGTCAGCCGCGCCTCGTCCACCGCGCAGTCCCGCAGCGCACAGTCCAGGAACCGCGCCCCTCCCCCGTCCTGCCCGGCCAGATCGAGCCCCGCGAACTCCAGGCCGTCGTAGTCCCCGTCCGGATCGAGCCCCCCTTCGTACCCCTCCAGCGGCGGCAGCCGCACCTCCGGCCGACGCACGGCCGCCACCTTCTTCCTCGCTGTCGCCATGCACCCATGGTGACGTGCGCCACTGACAGCGCCCCGATGTCACAAACCGAGCGGCCCCCGCCGTCCCCTGTGCAAGACCGATACGAGGGAGCACGAGATGCAGGGGAACAGGAAGCACATCACCGTCGTCGGCGGCGGATTCGCCGGACTCACCGCCGCGATCACCGCGGCGGAGGCCGGGGCCGAGGTCACCCTCCACGAGGCCCACCGGACCCTCGGCGGCCGCGCCCGCACCGCCGACGGCCGCTACCGGACCAACGAGGGCCCGCACGCCATCTACAACGGCGGCCCCCACTGGACCTGGCTCACCCAGCGCGGCCTCCTCGGCCCCATCGCGTCCGTACCGCTGCGCGAAGCCGCCCGCTTCCGCTTCCACCGCGACGGGGCGCTGCGCCGCACCCCGCCCCTCGGCTTCCTCCGTCACGCCCTCCGCAAGGCCGCGGAGGCCCCCGTCGACACCGACTTCCTCACCTGGTCCACCCGCGTCGCCGGACCCGAGGCCGCCCGCCAGGCCGCCGCGTACAGCGCCGTCGCCCTCTTCCACCACGACCCCGGCTCCCTCTCGGCCCGCTTCGTCCAGGAACGGCTGCACCGGGCCGCCGCCCTGCCGCCCGAGGCACGCTTCATCCGCGGCGGCTGGGGCCGGCTGATCGACCGCATGGAGACCCACGCCCGGAACCTGGGGGTACGGATCGAGACCTCCTCCCGGCTCGACGAACTGCCGCTCGCCGACGGCCCGGTCGTCGTCGCCACCTCCCTCACCGCCGCCGCCCGGCTCCTCGGCGACCCCGGCCTGACCTGGGAGAGCGGCCGCACCGTCCTCTTCGACCTGGCGCTGCGCACCCGGAAGGGTGACCCGTACATCGTCTCCGACCTCGACGCCCCCGGCTGGGTCGAACGCTTCACCGCGCAGGACCCCTCCCTCGCCCCCGCCGGGGAGCAGCTGATCCAGGCCCAGCTCCCCATCGGCCCCGGCCGTTCCAAGGCCGACGGCATCGCCCACGCCGAGCGCCTGCTCGACCTCGGCTTCCCCGGCTGGCGCGAACGCACCGTCTGGCGGCGCGAGGCCGTCTCCACCGGCCGTACGGGAGCCGTCGACCTGCCCGGCACCACCTGGCGCGACCGCCCCGCGATCGACCGCGGCGACGGCGTCTACCTGGCCGGAGACCAGGTCGCCGCACCCGGAGTGCTGTCCGAGGTGTCCTTCACGAGCGCGGTCGAAGCGGTGTCCCTGGCGCTCCACACCAAGAGGCTTGACCTCAAGCACGCTTGAGGTCAGAGGCTGTCGTACGTCAAGGAGAACACCACCAGGGGAGCCCACCATGCGCGCCATCCGCCTCCACGCCTTCGGCCCGGCAGAGAACCTCACCTACGAGGAGACCCCGGACCCCGTCCCCGGCCCCGGCCAGGTCCGGATCGCGGTCACGGCGGCGGGCGTGCACCTCCTCGACACGTCCCTGCGCCTCGGGCAGTCCGGCCCCTTCCCCGCCCCCGCCGAACTCCCCACCATCCCCGGCCGCGAGGTCGCCGGCACGGTGGACGCGCTCGGCGAGGGCACCGACCCGAGCTGGCTCGGCAGACGCGTCGTCGCCCACCTGGGCATGGCCCCCGGCGGGTACGCCGAACTCGCCGTCGTCGACGCCGGCAAGCTCCACGCCCTGCCCGACACCCTCGGCGACGCCGAAGCCGTCGCCATGATCGGCACGGGCCGCACGACGCTGGGCATCCTCCAGTTCGCCGAACTCGGCCCCGACTCGATCGCCGTCGTCCCGGCCGCCGCCGGAGGCATCGGCACCCTCCTCGTCCAGTACGCGAAGAACGCCGGCGCGACCGTCATCGGCCTCGCCGGAGGGCCCGAGAAGACGGCCCTCGTACGGGAGAACGGCGCGGACCTGGCGGTCGACTACACGCAGCCGGAGTGGCCGCGGGAGGTCCGCGCCTTCCTCGGCTCCCGCACCGCCACGATCGTCTTCGACTCGGTGGGCGGGGACACCGGCCGCGCGGCCGTCGACCTCCTCGGAAAGGGCGGCCTGCACCTCGTCTTCGGCTGGTCCGGTGAGGGCATCCACAAGGGCGAACCGCTCACCTTCACCGCCGAGGAACTCTCCGACCGGGGCATCGGCTCCGAACAGGTCCTCGGCCCGGTCATGCTGCGGAAGGCCGGCGGCGACATCCGCAACCTCGAACTCGCCTCCCTGGCCGCGGCCGCCGAAGGCAGCCTCCGCCCGGCCGTCCACCGCTTCCCCCTCGCCGAAGCGGCGGCCGCCCACCACGCCCTGGAGACCCGGGGCACGATCGGCAAGGTGGTCCTGATCCCGTAGGCACGGGAACCGGGGCGGCGGTCCGGCCGCCCCGGCAGGTCCGGGCGGTGGTCCGGCCGCCCCGGCAGGTCCGGGCGGCGGTCCGGCCGCCCCGAAAGGTCCGCGAACGGCGCCCACCGGGGCAGTGGTCCGCCCGCCCCGGCACGTCCGCGAACGGCGCCGTGTGCCCGGCCCCGTGGGCCTACGAGTCGAGAACGGCGGCGACACCCTCGATCTCGACGAGCTGATCGTGGTAGCCGAGCACCGTGACCCCCATCAGCGTGCTGGGCACGTCGTGGTCGCCGAAGGCGTCCCGCACGACCTGCCAGGCGGTCACCAGATCCTCCTGGCGCGAGGACGCCACAAGGACCCGCGTACTGATGACGTCGTCCAACGACGCCCCGGCGGCGGCGAGAGCCACCCCCATGTTCTCGACGGCCTTCGCCGCCTGCCCCGCGTAGTCGCCCACCGCCGCCGTCGACCCGTCCTCGTTCAACGGACAGGCCCCGGCGAGAAACACGAGCCGGGCCTCGGCGGGCGCGGTCGCCGCATACGCGTACTCGGCCACATCGGACAGGGCGCTGGAGCGGATCAAGGTAATGGCACGGCCCACGGTCGTCACGTTCACGTTCCCCTCTGGCCTTCCGACCTTCCGGTCGTCACGGAAAGCGACCATCCTGCCGGCGCCCCCGAGGGCCTCGCCTCTCCTTAATCACCGCCGCCGTCCGGCCCGCTGTCACCCCTTCGCGCCCAGCACCGCGAGCGCGTCGTCCGTCAGCCGGTACACCGACCACTCGTCCTGCGGACGCGCGCCGAGCGACTCGTAGAAGTCGATGGACGGGGTGTTCCAGTTCAGGACCGACCACTCCAGACGCTCGTACCCCCGCTCCACGCAGATCCGCGCCAACTCCCGCAGCAACGCCTTCCCATGGCCGCCGCCCCGGCGCGCCGGCCGGACGTACAGATCCTCCAGGTAGATCCCGTGGACCCCGCGCCACGTCGAGAAGTTCAGGAACCACAGCGCGAAGCCCACCACCTCGCCCTCGTCCGACTCGGCGATGTGGGCGAACGCCGCGGGACGCTCCCCGAACAGCGCCTCGCGCAGCTGTTCCTCCGTCGCGCGGGCCTCCTCCAGCGCCTTCTCGTACTCGGCGAGCTCACGGACCATCGCGTGGATCACGGGGACATCGGCAGGTGTGGCGGTACGAATCATGGGGCCACCCTGCACCGGATCACCCCGCGCGGGCCAGCAGCGTCCGGGCGATGAGCACCTGTTCCTCGTCGAGCGCGGGCTCGCCGTCCTCCACGTCCCACAAGCCGTTCTGCAGCACCCGCCCGAACGTCCACGCCACCGCCCGGCCCCGGTCCAACCCCAGCGTCTCCGTCAACAGGTCGAAACGCCACAGCGTCTCCGCCGGATCCGGATCGAACGCGCTCGTCAGCGCCGGCAGCAGATCGAACCCCGGATCCCCCGCCAACGGCTTCGGGTCGATCGCGAGCCACGGCTCCCGCTCCCCCGCCAGGATGTTGTCGACGTGCAGATCCCAGTGGAGCAGCCGGTCCCCCGGCTCACCCACCACCTCCCGCACCGCCGCCGCGCAGTCCCGCAGCAGCCGCGCGTCCGACTCCCCCAGCCGCCCCGCCGCCTCCGGTACGGCCTCCAGCATCGCGGCCGCGATGTCCCCCAGCCCCCGCAGCCCCTCCGGCGCGGGGACCGCGACCAGCCGCGCGAGCAGATCCGCCAGGATCCGCGTCGCCTCCCGCGTGTCCTCGAGCGCCGACAGATGCCGGCCCTCGTCCAGCCGCTCCAGCAGCAGCGTCCCGGTCGCCGGATCGTCCGCGAGCAGGCGTACGGCCCCCTCGCCGTCCCACACCCGCAGCCCGACCGCCTCGCCCGCGCTCTCCTCGTCCAGGAGCTGCATCTTCAGCGCCGCCCGCGCCCCGTCGGACGCCCGCGCGACCGGCAGCACCAAGGACGCCATCCCGTACATCGAAGGCCCGGTCACCCGCAGCCCCCACCGGTCAAGGAACTCCTCCGCCCGCGCGGGCAACGCGGCGACGAACGCCCTCCCCGCCGCACCGTTGTACTTCGTCTGCGAGGCCACCAACTCCGCCGGAATCTCGATCACACGGCGACGCTATACACCCACAACCCACCGCACATCCGAAAAAAACCGGCCACCCCCGCGTACGGCCGCCCCTCACCCCGCACACCCCCGTGTCGCGGATCCAGGAGACGGTCCACGGGCAGGAAACGGTCCTTTCGGAACAACGAAATCCGCACCTCCGAACCCAGGTCGCACCCCTGCCCCGACCAGCCCGCCGAAAGACCCGGATCCGAGGGCGCAAGGCCCCCGGCCATCCAGTACCCTCCCGCCCATGGTCAGCAGGAGCAGCACCGTCAACGGCGGCATCTCGTTCTGGTACGCGCAGGAAGGCACCCCCGCGCCCCGCGAGCCGCTGCCCGGCGACACCACGGCCGACGTCTGCATCGTCGGCGGCGGCTACACCGGACTCTGGACCGCCTACTACCTCAAGAAGGCCGTCCCGTTCCTCAACATCACCCTCCTCGAAGCCAAGTTCTGCGGATACGGCGCCTCCGGACGCAACGGCGGCTGGCTCTACAACGGCATCGCCGGCCGCGACCGCTACGCCAAGATGCACGGCCACGACGCGGCCGTCCGCCTCCAGCAGGCGATGAACGCCTCCGTCGACGAGGTCATCACGGTCTGCGAGACGGAGAAGATCGACGCCGACATCCACCGCGGCGGCGTCCTCGAAGTCGCCCACTCCCCGGCCCAGCTCGCCCGCCTCAAGGACTTCCACACCGTCGAAGTCGCCTTCGGCGAGACGGACCGCGAACTCTACGGCGCCCGCGAGACCGCCGACCGCATCCGCGTCACCGGCGCCGTCGGCTCCAGCTGGACCCCCCACGGAGCCCGCCTCCATCCCGTGAAGCTGGTCAAGGGCCTCGCCGCGGCCGTCGAGGCGCTGGGCGTCACGATCCACGAGTCGACCCCCGTCACCGAGATCAAGCCGAAGCACGCGATCACCCCGTACGGCACCGTCCGCGCCCCCTACGTGCTGCGTTGCACCGAAGGCTTCACCGCGTCCCTCACCGGCCAGCGCCGCACCTGGCTCCCCATGAACTCCTCCATGATCGCCACCGAGCCCCTGACCGACGCCCAATGGGAGGCGATCGGCTGGAACGGCCTCGAAACCCTCGGCGACATGGCGCACGCCTACATGTACGCCCAGCGCACCGCCGACGGCCGCATCGCCCTCGGCGGCCGCGGGGTCCCGTACCGCTACGGCTCGAAGACCGACAACGACGGCCGCACCCAGCCCCAGACCATCGAGGCCCTCCGCGAGATCCTCATCCGCTTCTTCCCCTCCCTCGCCGGCCTCGGCATCGCGCACGCCTGGTCCGGCGTCCTCGGCGTCCCCCGCGACTGGTGCGCCACGGTGACCCTGGACCGCTCCACCGGCCTGGGCTGGGCGGGCGGCTACGTCGGCTCGGGGGTCACCACGACCAACCTCGCCGCCCGCACCCTCCGCGACCTCATCCAGCAGGACTCCGGCCAGTCCGGCCCCACGGACCTGACCACCCTGCCGTGGGTCAACCACAAGGTCCGCAAATGGGAGCCGGAGCCCCTGCGTTGGCTCGGCGTCCAGACCATGTACGCGGCCTACCGCGCGGCGGACCACCAGGAGTCCACCGCCCACACGGCGTCCACGTCCCCCATCGCCAACCTGGCCGACCGCCTCAGCGGCCGCTGAGGCGGTCGAGCCGGGCCTCCGTGTGCTCGATCGAGGGACCTTTCCTCACTCTGCGGAATCCCTCGATCACCCACGGCTAGGATCTCGGGCGTCGCCGCGGCCACGCGGCCAACCGAGACAGGGGCAATCGCATGGCCGTCATCGTCACCTTCGACCTCCCCGGCGCGGGGCAGGACCTCTACGACACGGTCATCGCGCGCGTGACCGACGGACAGGGCTTCACCCGGTTCGCGGACCTGCCGAACACGGGCCTCCTCTCGCATGCGGCGGGACCGGTCGACGGCGGGTTCCGCGTGACCGAGGTCTGGGAGAGCGTGGAGGCCCTCGAACACCACGCGAAGCTCTTCGGCCCGATCCTGGCCGACCTCGGCCACGCCGACCTGCGGCCCACGATCATCCCGGCGCACAACGTCGTCGTCCGATAGGTACTCGTCACACAGACGACCACCCGAGGGGCGACACGACCGACCGACACGGAACAGACCGACACCCGACGGCCGGACGCCCGACCGTCGGCGTCCCGCCCCATTCCCCCCACACATCCGACTCACTCACGATCGATCCACTCATTGAGCCGGATCCTCACCTGGTGGTTGTGATCGGTGTGCCAGACGACCTGACCACTCACGCGGTCTCCCAGCGCCGGAAGGCACGCGCCGGCCGGCATGGAACCGATGTCCGCGAGGCCGACGGCGTCGGGCACACCGTCGATACGCAGAAAGACCCCGAAGGGCCTGCAACCGACGACCCGCCCCTCGACCCGAGCCCCCACGGGCAACGCGGCCACCGTCGCCCCCCACGCCCGCCGAACCCCCTCAACGCTCGGCCCGTCAGCCCAGTCACCTTCACTCATGGGCCGATCCTCGCAGCGGAGCGACGGCGCTTCGGCGGGTTCGGTGGGGGCCATACTTCACCTGTGCGCATCGACGGACGCTCTCGACTGGCTCTCCGGGGCGGCATCTGGATCGGTGCCGTGCTCACCGCACCCTTGCTGCTCGTCGCCGGCGGCCCCATGTACGAGCGCTTCAAGCGCCACCTGTACCGCTCGGAGGGACGAGGGCTCCTGTCCAAGGAGGAGGGCTGGGTTCATCCGGGCTACTTCGTGGTGACGAACTCCCTGGTCCTGGCCCTGACCTGGCCGACCCGCCGCGACGGCCTGCTGCGAACGGTCCTACGGCGCTCATGAGTCACGACGGGGTTCGCTCAGCACTGTGGGACGCACCTGCCCTGAGCCGTGCTCGACGTTCATGAGAACCGGCAGCACCCGGTCTGGGCGCCCCTCAGCCCACTACTTCCATGCCCATGTGGCCCATGCGGCCCATGACGACGACGGAGCTGAGCTCTCCGCTCGCCGCACGGCCGAGCCAAGTCACGGAGAGCCCTTCAGCGGCGGAGAAGGTGATGAGGTGCGCGCCCCGTGCCTCATCACGGACCATCTCGAACTCGCCGTCTCCCAGGGCCTCTGTGACACGGGAAACGAGCGTGCCCGGGGCTGCCCTGCTTGGTTCATGTGGCGAGCGCACGAGATCCACGATCACTCGTACATGGTCGCCGCTTGAAGTGCTTGGGCGAAGAAGCGCCAGTCACCGTTCGTCGGCAGTTCGCGCCCGGTGATGCGGTGCCAGCCGTCCGCGTCTTCAACCCAGGCTGCCAACGCCTCCAGGAACCCGGCAAGGTCCGCGTTCTCCCACGAGTCACCGCCCTCGACACAGCTCTGGTGCAGGGAGCGGACGTAGGACGCCAGACCTTCTCTGCTGTCGACGTCATCAGGAGCAGGGGGCATGCGCGGCACCCTACTTGGCACGTCGTATCCCGCAGCGCACGGCAGCTGATTACCTCCGAGGGGCCTGCGCTCGGGCGGTACTACTCCTCGTCGCTGTGCTCCAGGACCAAGCCGACGGAGCCGTCCTCCAGGCCGTTGCTGTCCTCGAGGTGCAGGTGAGCCCCACCGGGGACGCCGTCGCCGGCCAACACGAGTAGATGCGAAACCGGCGTCTGAGGCCCGCGGTATTCGCTTCGATCTCCCCTGCGTCTCCGGCGGTCAGACGGATACAAGGCTGGTGCCCGCCCGTCTCTGTCCACGGATGGACCGCAATAGGTAACGGCGACAACCTGACGAAGCTGGCAGGATCGGGGGAACCAAAGCAGCGTCATCAGGGGGAATCTCGGTGGGAAGCCTGTTGCGTGTCGGCGACGTGTTTCGGTCCGCTCGAAACAGAGACCCCGCGGTGGCACTCATCGATGGATACCCGAACATCCATCACGTGACAGCCTCTGAGACTCTCGCTCAGATTCAACTCAGCAAGGGCATCAACCCGACTGCCAAGGTCACGACGCCTGACGGGCTTCGCCGTCCGTGCATCCTGATCCGTTCCAGTCCGTGGAAGGCCGGAACGGCGGAAACTCCCTGGCACGACGTGTTCGACCTGGACAACGGCCGCATACGCTACTTCGGAGACCACCGGGTCGACCACACGGTGCAGGTGGGATCCACCCAGGGCAATGCGGTACTGCTGGAGGCACTGGCGGAACATCAGGCAATCACTGCAGAACAGCGCTCGTCGGCCGTACCGCTGTTGGTGTTTGCCACGGTCACACGCAACAGAACACCCAAGGGGTACGTCGAGTTCTGCGGTGTGGCGGTCATCGACCACGCGGAGCAGATCGAGCAGCAGGCGGAGGGCGGGACGTTCCCCAACTACCGCTACGAACTTTCTGTTTTGGATCTCAGCGCGCATGACGATCGGGTCGACTGGGCCTGGATCGAGGCCCGAGGCAACCCCGACCTCTCGGCTGCCGACACGCTCGAGCTCGCTCCCCGTTCCTGGCGTCAGTGGGTGGAGCAAGGGCATACGGCGTTGCCCCAGGTCCGACGCCAGGTTCTCCAACCTGCCGGAGACGCGGGGTCGAGCCGGCGTCCGACCGAGAGCGGCCACAAGCCCGCGACGCAGCTCCCCACTCCACGCGGACCGGGCGGCTCTGGATCAGAGGCTCCTACACCGACCTGGTCGTCTGCTGAGCTCACGGTGAGCGTGCTCATGGACAGGTTGAGAAGCCTCAAGGTCCACAAGAGGAACGGTAAGCAGAGCAGGCACAAGCCGCTGGCCCTGCTGTGGGGCATCTCCAGAGTGGCAACGGGCAAGCCACACCTGGCACCTTGGCGAGAGTTCCGTGATGAAGTGGGCAGTCTGTTGGCCGAGTTCGGCCTTCCTGACTCATCCGTCACCCCGGAGTACCCGTTCTGGCACCTGCAGACCAGCCGACTGTGGGGGGTTCATGGCCTCCCACCCGAGCAGGCTGCCGTGGCCCACGCTGCAGCGTTCGACAGGCTCAATCCCGAAGGCGGAGTAACCGAACAGGCCTCGCGGCTGCTGGGGGATCCCTTCGTACGCTCCCAGGCGGTGGCTGTCCTGCGGGAGACCTACCTGGCCGACATCGATCAACATGCCTTGATGGAGCGGCTGGGATTGGCCGGCTACGAAAGCGCCGGCGGCGTCGAGGACTCCGCAGAGGATCACGTGAGGGGATCAGGACCCGCTGCACGGCGCACGGTTGCGTCCTCCCGGATCATCCGCGACGCCTCTCTGACGGCCAAGGTGAAGAAGTTGCACGGAGACCGCTGCCAGATCTGCAACCTACAGCTGTCGACCCGCTTCGGTACGTACAGCGAGGCCGCCCACATCCGTGGCCTTGGTCGCCCTCACAACGGCCCCGACGAACAGTCCAACCTGCTTGTCCTGTGCCCGAACCACCACGTCCAGTTCGACACACTGGCGATCTACATCGACACCGAGGGCACTGTCCGCTCGACCGCGGACGGCAGCCCCATCGGCCGGCTCCGCGAGCACCCCACCCACCGGCTCAGCGAAGCGCACCTTCGCTACCATCGAGCGCTCTGCGGCAGAGACGAGACTGGCCATGCTGCCCATGGTGCGGTCCCTGAGCTTGTCCCTCGACCTTCTTAGAGGTCGACTACGATCCATGACGACATCGCGTGTCGGTCACCGACTGGGTGAGGCATGGAGGTGTCGGGACATGCCTTCGGAGGCATTCCTTGTCAGTCGAGTTGAATCACACGATCGTCCACGCCCGGGACAACCGGGAGTCCGCAGAATTCTTCGCGAACCTGCTCAACCTCGAGATCACCGCCGAGTGGGGTCCGTTCATCGCGGTTGACCTGAGCAATGGCGTCACGTTGGACTTCACCACCATCCCCGCGGACGGCATCACCCCGCAGCACTACGCCTTCCTGATCTCCGAGGAGCAGTTCGACGCGGCGTACGCGCAGATCAGGCAGCGCGGCATCGAGCACTACGCAGACCCCCACCGGAAGCAGCCCGGCGCAACCAACCACAACGACGGCGGCCGCGGCGTGTACTTCATGGACCCGGCGGGCCACATCATGGAACTCATCACCGTGCCGTATGGCGGCTGGACCTCGTAACAATGCCCCTGAGGGCCGCACTCCAGCGCGGAGTGCGGCCCTCAACCGCTGCCTATGCCCATGTGATCCCAGCTGGAGCCCTGCATACCTGCCCCGCTCCGGCGCGAACCCTCAGCACCGAAGGAACGACGTCTTAGAAGCCAGGCGGCCCGCCTTCAACGAGCCGCCGCACTGGCAACGTACGGGCGAAGGCCGGTCGGGGCCTCGTCGTGGAGTCATTCGGGGAAGAGGTGCCACACCTTGCCGGCCGCCATCCCTAGGAGCGAACCAGTAGGTGGCACCTCGCTGACCTGCGCCTTCCCTGGTAGTCCTCGTCGCCGACCATTCCATGGTCAGCATGGGGTGGAGTCAGTGGAACCAGACGACGAGACGCACGTTCTCCGCACCGTGAACCTCGCTGAGGATGCGCATGACACTCCAGACTCGGCCCCAGTCCGTGTCGGCCCCTGCGGCTGGCGCGCGGGTCGTGTGCCGGAGGCGTCCGTCTCCTGCCAGTCGGCGGCCGACAGCTCGGCCCAGGTCACCCATGTCGTCCCGTACACGTCCTGAGGGCCGCCGTAGCCGGCGAACTCGCCCTTCAGCCCGTCCGAGGCGTCATCCGGAAGGCCACGGCCTTCAGCAAGCGGGCGGAAGCCGAAGGAGTTGCGGATTCCGAAGAGACAGGCCAGGCCGTCGTAGGCGTTGCCCCTGTTGAGCAGGAAGAGGTCAATGCCCGCTTCCCAGACGGTGTCCTCGTCGTCCGGGCCCCACAGCCGCGCCCCCGGTCTGCACTCGATCATTCCGCTGACATCGGTCGACATGGCACGATCCTGCCCGCGAGGCCCGGGGGCTGGCATCCACGTTTCGCACCGCGCGCTCGCGGTCGTCCCCGGCCGACCGCCCCCGCTCATGTCACCCGTGGATGTCGAAGACCCCCGACCAAGATCGGTCGGGGGTCTTCGTGTGTCCTGCCTGGAGCCCCCTGTCGGGTTCGAACCGACGACCCCCGCTTTACAAGAGCGGTGCTCTGGCCAGCTGAGCTAAGGAGGCAGCGAGTGCAGTGTAACCAACCCCCGCCCCGCCCAGGTCGGAAATCTCACCAGCCCGTGAGTGCTGACAGATCCGGAATCGCCAGGTAGCGTCACCCGCAGTCCGCTCCGGTGGACTAGACCTCAATCCTTCCTTTACTCGGATCGTCCGGCACGTTCCTGCCGGTGAAGGGATTCATCACCATGGCTTCTGTCACCTTCGACAAGGCGACCCGGCTCTACCCCGGTTCCGACAAGCCCGCCGTCGACCAGCTCGAGATCGAGATCGAGGACGGCGAGTTCCTCGTCCTCGTCGGCCCGTCCGGCTGCGGCAAGTCGACCTCCCTGCGGATGCTCGCCGGTCTCGAGGACGTCAACGGCGGCTCCATCCGCATCGGTGACCGTGACGTCACGCACCTGCCGCCGAAGGACCGGGACATCGCGATGGTGTTCCAGAACTACGCGCTGTACCCGCACATGACCGTCGCCGACAACATGGGCTTCGCCCTCAAGATCGCCGGCGTCAACAAGAGCGAGATCCGCGCCAAGGTCGAAGAGGCCGCGAAGATCCTCGACCTCACGCCGTACCTGGACCGGAAGCCGAAGGCGCTCTCCGGTGGTCAGCGGCAGCGTGTCGCCATGGGGCGCGCGATCGTGCGTGAGCCGCAGGTGTTCCTCATGGACGAGCCGCTGTCCAACCTCGACGCCAAGCTCCGCGTCTCGACCCGTACGCAGATCGCCAGCCTGCAGCGCCGGCTCGGCATCACCACCGTGTACGTCACCCACGACCAGGTCGAGGCCCTCACCATGGGCGACCGGGTCGCCGTGCTGAAGGACGGCCTGCTCCAGCAGGTCGACTCGCCGCGGAACATGTACGACCGTCCCGCCAACCTCTTCGTCGCCGGCTTCATCGGCTCCCCGGCCATGAACCTGGTCGAGGTGCCGATCACCGAGGGCGGCGTGAAGTTCGGCAACAGCGTCGTCCCGGTCTCCCGTGACGCGCTCGCCGCCGCCTCCGCCAAGGGCGACACGACCGTCACGGTCGGCATCCGCCCCGAGCACTTCGACGTCTCGGGCGCGACGAGCAAGGAGGGCCTGGCCGTCTCCGTGAACGTCGTCGAGGAGCTCGGCGCCGACGGCTACGTCTACGGCTCCGCCCGCGTCGGCGGCGAGGACAAGGACCTGGTCGTCCGCGTCGGCGGCCGCGCCGTGCCGGAGAAGGGCTCCACGCTGCACGTCGTGCCGCGCCCCGACGAGCTGCACGTCTTCTCCACCTCGACGGGTGAGCGCCTCTCCGGCTGACACCCTCACCGACGCCGTTCGGCCCCGTCCCCGCTTGCGGGAACGGGGCCGTTCGCGTACCAGACCGGCGTGTCGACAAATACCCCGGCAGAAACGCCAATTCGGACACCGGCGTCAACACGGGATTCGAAAAGACGCCTCGAACCATCCCTCGCGAGAGTGACTAAATGTCGCCATATCACTACCGGCCGCTACGCTCGCCTGCGTGACGCACACTGCCCGCCGTATCGGCCGCTCTCTCGCTCTCGTCCTGCCCGTCGTCCTGGTGCTCTCCGGGACGCTCGCGGTGTCCGCCGTTCCGTGGGCCGGCCAGGCCTCCGGGACCCAGATGCTCACCGCGTCCTCGGAGGACGTCTCCGTCCCCGCCAAGTCCCGTGCCCCGCAGGATATTCTGCGCGACCGCCTGCTCGCAGAACTTCAGGAGAAGGACCCCGGCACGGCGTTGACGCACCTCCAGCGCGAGGTGGAGAACAGCCCCTCCCTCGCCAAGCACTGCATGTCCATCGCCCGCGCCCTCGGCAAGGCCGCCGTGCGGCACTATGGCCCGGCCCGCGCCCAGTCCTACTCCCGCCCGGTCTGCGACACCTCGTTCGCGACCGGCGTGATGTACGCGAGCTGAGTCGCGAACCCACCCGCGACGCTGAACGGCTGCCTCACGGGGTGCGCATATCGTTCCCGGTATGAACACCTCTCCGACGCAGGCCGTGGTCCTGGCGGGCGGCCAGGGCTCGCGCCTGCGCCCGTACACCGACGACCGCCCCAAGCCGATGGTCGAGATCCCGGGCACCGGGACCCCGATCATCGGCCATCAGCTGTCCTGGCTCGCCGCCGAGGGCGTGACGGACGCCGTCGTGTCCTGCGGCCATCTCGCCGAGGTGCTCCAGGAATGGCTCGAGAGCGCCGACCTGCCGCTCCGCGTGACGACCGTCGTCGAGTCGGAGCCGCTCGGCCGCGGCGGCGGCCTCAAGTACGCCGCCGCGCATCTGCCTGAGCCCGGGCAGCCCTGGTACGCCACGAACGGCGACATCTGGACCCGTTTCTCCCTGCGCGAGATGGCCGAGTTCCACGCGGAACGGGACGCCACCGCCACGCTCGCCCTCGCCCGCCCCCGCATCCCGTGGGGCGCCGTGGAGACGGACACCTTCGGGCACATCACCGACTTCATCGAAGCGCCGCCGTCGCCGTTCCTCATCAACGCGGGCGTGTATGTCTTCTCCGCCGAGTTCACCGAGCTGCTCCCCGAGCGCGGTGACCACGAGCGCACCACGTTCCCCCGGCTGGCCCGCGAGCGCCGCCTGGCGGGCTTCCCGCTGCCCCAGGGGGCGTACTGGCGGGCGATCGACACCGCGAAGGACCTGACCGAGGCGGCGAAGGAGCTGGCCGCTCAGGGGGTGTGACAGCGGTTCGTACGCACGGGAAGGGCGGCACCACTCGGAAGTGGTGCCGCCCTTGTCGTGTGCGGGGCCGTACGGGGCGTGTGCGGGGCCCTACGGGGCGTCCGGGGCCGTACGGGGCGTCCGGGGCGTCCGGGGCGTCAGCCCAGGAGGCCGCCGATCGGGTTGCGGTTGCCGCCGGAGGTGGCGCCGCTCGTGGGGTCGGTGGTGCCGGTGCCGCCGCCGCTCGTTCCGCCCGAGCCGGTCGGGCCTGAGCTGGTGGACGGCGGGGCCGCCGGCCTGGACTGGCTCGGGGTGCTGTCGGTGCCGCGGGTGGCGGTGGGGCGGCTCTCCGAGATCCGGCCGGTCTCCCGGACGGTCTCGCTCGGCTCGGCCTTCTCCTCCTTCTCGCGCTCTCCGCTCGCGCCGGCCGTCGCGGACGGCTTGGGACGGGTGGAGGCGGACTGGGAGGGGCTGCGCTCGCCGGTCTCCTGCGGGAGGGACCGGCCGGGCAGGTGGTTCATCGGGTCGTCGTTGGGGCCGGGCACGGTGACCATCTCGGTGGACCGCACGGCGCCGCCGAGCATGGAGCCGAGGAGGAGCGTGAGGCCGACGACGACGGAGGCGACGAGCGCGCCGCGGCGCAGCACGCGGCGGCGGAGCTCCCAGAGTTCGGAGCGCGGTCCGAGGGTGCGCCAGGCTTCGCCGGCGAGGCGTCCGTCGACGGAGTAGACGGGGGCGCCGGCGATGATCAGCGGGGACCAGGCGGCGAGGAAGATGATGTCGGCGGAGTCGTAGACGGGGACGCTCTTCCAGCTGACGGTGAGGAGCAGCGCGGCGGAGAGCAGGGCGCCGATGACGGCCGCGACCCGCTGCCAGAGTCCGAAGACGGTGAGGACACCGACGACGACCTGGAGGAAGGCGACGGTGAGTCCGGCGCCGACGGGGTGCTGGAGGGCGAAGTCGCGGAGGGGCTCGGCGAGGGCCCAGGGGTTCAGCGAGTTGAGCCACTTGACCATGGAGCCGCGTTCGCCGCCGTCGAAGTAGACCGGGTCGCAGAGCTTGCCCATGCCGGCGTAGACGGAGATGAAACCGAGGAAGACGCGGAGCGGGAGGAGGACCACGCCGAGGTTCATCCGGCGCCCGGGGTAGTAGGCGTGGCGGACGGGATCGGCGCCGTGGCGGTGCGGGCGGATGAGGTGCTCGTCGGAGTCCCGGCCGTCGCCGTCCCGGTCGTCGCCGTAGGACGCGTCGTACGGACCGTCCTGCGGGCTTCCGCCGTACGGAGCGTCGTAAGCGCCTTCGGCGCGCCGCATGGGCGGCAGGAGCGGGGCGGGCTCGGCGGGGACGACGGGGGTGGGCATGGTGTCGTCGATCCGCGGGATGGCCTGGGTGATGCCGGCGTCGAGGGGTCCCGGGGGCTCCAGGGTGGAGACCGAGGACTCCCGTACGGCCTGGAGGAGTCCGGTGGCGCCGGGGTCGCCGGGCGCGGACTTACCGGTCCACACGACGGGTCGCCGGCGCCCGGCGGCCGCGCCCGCACGCGCTCCGGCGAGGGCCGGACCGCGGGAGGCGGCGGCGAACTTCGGCTGCTGGGCCGGCGCGAGCCGCACACGGAAGCTGGCGTGGTTCACGATGACCTGCGCGGGGTCGGAATCCACTTTGACCATGCTCAGCGCGGGCTGATCGTCGAACCCCGGCCGGGGCGTTCTGGTGTCCACACTCATCTAACCGAGTGACGCGGGTTTAGGACACTGCCTTGACGGACGGGAAATGTCCGAGGCCCGTCAAGATCAACGTCACCGCAGCGCACGACCGGGGCTCCCGGCGGGCGACCGGGTCCCCGGTGTGGCACATGCGTGCGGCAGGTTCCGTCGCACGTGGGGCTTCCCGTGACCGGGCCGGGCAACTCTCCTACGAAGGGGGCACGTTGCCGACGGCCGGAGCTGGGAGCCCGCTCGCGTGCTCGCTCTCCCGGTACCAGCGAACCGTCTCTGCGAGCCCCTTCCGGAGGTCGCCGAGGGGGACGTAGCCCAGTTCGTCGCGGGCCCGCGACCAGTCCACCGAGTACCGGGCGTCGTGGCCCTTGCGGTCCGCGACGTGCCGGACCCGATCCGGCGGGGCGCCGCATGCCTCCAGGAGCAGGGCGGTCAGCTCCCTGTTGGTCAGCTCGACTCCGCTGCCGAGGTTGTACACACGCCCGGCGCGCCCTCGGGTACGCACGAGTTCGATGCCCCGGCAGTGGTCGTCGACGTGGAGCCATTCGCGGACCTGGCTGCCGTCCCCGTACAGCGGGACGGTGTGACCGTTCAGGAGGCGGGTGATGAAGAGGGGGACGATCTTCTCCGGGAACTGGCGCGGCCCGTAGTTGTTGGAGCAGCGGGTGATCCGGACGTCGAGACCGTGGGTGCGGTGGTGGGCAAGGGCCAGGAGGTCCGAGGACGCCTTGGAGGCGGCGTACAGCGTCGTGGGCGCGAGAGGGGCGTCTTCCGTCCAGGATCCGGAGCTGATCGAACCGTAGACCTCGTCGGTGGAGACATGGACGAAGGTCTCGATGCCGTGCCGGACCGCCGCCTCCAGCAAGGTCTGGGTGCCGAGGGTGTTCGTGGTGACGAACGGGGTGCCGGACTCGTTGGAGCGATCCACGTGGGACTCGGCGGCGAGATGGACGATCTGGTCGTGCCGGGCGGCCAGTGACTCCACCAGCTCGACGTCACAGACGTCGCCGCGGACGAACGTCAGGCGGGGATCGTCGTCCAGTCCGGCCAGGTTCTGCCGGTTCCCGGCGTAGGTCAGCCTGTCGAGGACGGTCACCTCGATGCCGTCCGGGCCTTCCCGACCGTCCGGGCCTTCCCGACCGACCGGGCCTTCCCGACCGACCGGGCCTTCCCGACCGTCCGGGCCGTCCGGGCCGTCCGGGCCGTCCGGGCCGTCCGGGCCGAGCAGCATCCGGGTGTACGTCGACCCGATGAAGCCGGCACCGCCGGTGACCAGGATGCGTGTGCCCATGCTGCCCCCGCGGGAATGTAGGTGTGCACGGTACGCGCGCCGCCGGTCCACCGCGACGGAAGGTCGCGGCGAACCGGCGGGGACGGGTACCGGAGCCGTTCGGGCGGGCCCTGGTCGGGCGCGGCTCAGCCCTGGCGGCGGCGGGCGACCTCGTAGAGGACGATGCCCGCGGCGACGCCGGCGTTCAGGGACTCGGCGCCGCCCGGCATCGAGATGCGGACGCGGTAGTCGCAGGTCTCGCCGACCAGGCGGCCGAGGCCCTTGCCCTCGCTGCCGATGACGATGACGACCGGGCCGTCGAGCGCCTCCAGGTCCTCCACCGTGTGCTCGCCGTCGGCGGCGAGGCCGACGACCGTGAGGCCCTCCTTCTGGAAGCCCTCCAGCGCCCGGGTGAGGTTGGTGACGCGGGAGACCGGGGTACGGGCTGCGGTGCCGGCCGAGGACTTCCAGGCGCCCGCGGTCATGCCGGCCGCGCGGCGCTCGGGGACGACGACGCCGTGGCCGCCGAAGGCGGAGACGGAGCGGACGATCGCGCCGAGGTTGCGCGGGTCGGTGACCCCGTCGAGGGCGACGATCAGCGGGTCCTCGTGGGCGTCGTAGGCGGCCGCGGTGAGGTCCTCCGGGTGCGCGTACTCGTAGGGCGGGACCTGGAGGACGAGGCCCTGATGGTTCAGGCCGTTCGTCATCCGGTCCAGCTCCTGGCGCGGGGCCTCCATCAGGTTGATGTTGCCCCGGTCGCCGGCGAGCTTGAGGACGTCGCGGACGCGCTCGTCGTTGTCGATGAACTGCTGGACGTAGAGCGTGGTGGCGGGAACCCCGTCGCGCAGCGCCTCGAAGACCGGGTTGCGGCCGACGACCATCTCCGAGGTGCCCTTGGGGCCGCCGCGGCGCGGTGCGGGCCGCCGGGCGGCGGCGTGCTTGGCCTGGGCGTTGGCGATGCGGTTCTTCTTGTGACCCTTGCGGGCGGAGGCGGGCGGCGTGGGGCCCTTGCCCTCCAGGCCCTTGCGCCGCTGGCCACCGCTGCCGACCGTCGCGCCCTTCTTGTTGGACGTACGGCGGTTCCTGCGCTGGCTGTTCCCGGCCATGACTACCTAATCCTCGGTGTTGCGTACGCGGCTGCGTACATAGGTCTGTAAGTGAAGTGTGCCGCCCGGCTCCCCGAGCGGCACATCATCAGCGGTTGCCCAGCGTCCAGCGGGGGCCGTCGGGGCTGTCCTCGATGGCGAGTCCGGACTGGCCGAGCTGGTCGCGGATCGCGTCCGCGGTCGCCCAGTCCTTGCGCTCGCGCGCCGACTCGCGCTGCTGGAGCACGAGCCGTACGAGGGTGTCGACGACGCCGTGGAGCTCCTCGCCCCGGTCGGTCTCCTCGGCCCAGTGCGGGTCGAGGGGGTCCAGGCCGAGGACGCCGAGCATGGCACGGACCTCGGCGAGGCGGGCGATGGCCTCGTCCTTGTCGTCGGCCGCGAGGGCGCTGTTGCCCTGGCGGACCGTGGTGTGGATGATCGCGAGCGCCTGCGGGACGCCCAGGTCGTCGTCCATCGCCTCGGCGAAGGCCGGCGGCACCTCGGGGGCGGGCGGCACGGTCTTGCCCGCCTTCTCGGTGACGCGCTGGACGAAGCCCTCGATCCGCGCGAACGCGGACTCGGCCTCGCGCAGGGACTCCTCGCTGTACTCGATCATCGAGCGGTAGTGCGGGGTGCCCAGGTAGTAGCGCAGCACGATGGGACGCCAGTTCTTCACCATCTCGGAGACGAGCACCGAGTTGCCGAGCGACTTCGACATCTTCTCGCCGCTCATGGTGACCCAGGCGTTGTGCACCCAGTAGGAGGCGAAGTCGTCGCCGAACGCCTTGGCCTGGGCGATCTCGTTCTCGTGGTGCGGGAAGATCAGGTCGAGGCCGCCGCCGTGGATGTCGAAGGCGGAGCCGAGGTACTTGTGCGCCATCGCCGAGCACTCCAGGTGCCAGCCCGGGCGGCCGCGGCCCCACGGCGTCTCCCAGTCGGGCTCGCCCGGCTTGGTCGCCTTCCACATGGCGAAGTCGCGCGGGTCGCGCTTGCCGGTGATGCCTTCCTCGGTGGGCTGGCGCAGGTCGTCGATGTCCTGGTTGGAGAGCGCGAGGTAGCCAGGGAAGGAGCGCACGTCGAAGTAGACGCTGCCGTCGGCCTCGTAGGCGTGGCCGCGCTCGATCAGGCCGCGCATCATCTCGACCATCTCGGTGACATGGCCGGTGGCGCGGGGCTCGTACGTGGGCGGCAGGCAACCGAGCACGTCGTAACCGGAGTTGAAGGCGCGCTCGTTCTCGTAGCCGATGGACCACCAGGGGCGGCCCTGGTCGGCGGCCTTGGCGATGATCTTGTCGTCGATGTCGGTGACGTTGCGGACGAACGTGACGTCGTAACCGCGGTACTCGAACCAGCGGCGCATGATGTCGAAGTTCAGCCCCGAACGGATGTGTCCGATGTGCGGGGCGGCCTGGACGGTGGCGCCACAGAGGTAGATCGAGACACAGCCCGGTGTGAGCGGGGTGAAGTCACGGATCTGCCGGGCGCTGGTGTCGTACAGGCGAATAGTCACCACTCCAGGGTAGTGGGCGTGTGGTAGTGCCCCGCGACCGATCGTGGGTCGTGGGGCGGGATTTTTCCGGTGACGCGTCAGACGGGGTCACCCGGCGGAGCGGTCGGGCGCGTCGCGTGCCCCGGGCGCCCAGGCACCCGGTCGGGCTGGGGCGGCGTGGTCCGGTGCGCCCCGGACCGGCGGTACGTGCGGTACGAGCAGTACGTGCGGTACGAGCAGTACGTGCGGTACGAGCAGTACGTGCGGTACGAGCAGTACGTGCGGTACGAGCGGTACGCGTGGGGCGCCGGGCGCACGGCCCGCCGGAGTCGGCGGGCTCCCGCGGCCCGGCCCGCCGGCGTCGGCGGGCCGTGCCGCGGGTCGTCCGGTGGGTCAGGGGCGGCGGTAGACCAGCGCCGTCGCGAGGGCCGCCAGGCCCTCCGCGCGGCCGGTGAGGCCGAGGCCGTCCGTCGTCGTGCCGGAGACGGAGACGGGGGCGCCCACCGCCTCGCTCAGCGCCTTCTGCGCCTCGTCGCGCCGCTTGCCGACCTTCGGGCGGACGCCGATGACCTGGACGGCGACGTTGCCGATCTCGTACCCCTCGGCGCGGACGATGCGGGCGGCCTCGGCGAGCAGGGTGACGCCGGCGGCGCCGGACCACTCGGGTCGGGAGGTGCCGAAGTGAGCGCCGAGGTCGCCGATGCCGGCGGCGGAGAAGAGCGCGTCGCAGGCGGCGTGGGCGGCGACGTCGCCGTCGGAGTGCCCTGCCAGCCCGTACTCCTCGTCCTCCCAGAGGAGGCCCGCGCACCACAGCTCGCGGCCCTTCTCGAAGGCGTGGACGTCGGTGCCGATGCCGGTCCTGGGGATCGGGAAGGGGCTGTCAGAAGCCATCGTTGGCCCTCCTGCGGGCGAGTACGGCCTCGGCCAGTACGAGATCGAGCGGACGGGTCACCTTGAACGCCTCCTCGTGGCCGGGGACGACCACGACGGGCGCGCCGAGCCGTTCGACCATGCCGGCGTCGTCGGTGGCGCCGTCACCGGTGAGGGCGACGGTCGCGTGCGCGTTGACGAGGGTCTCGTAGTCGAAGCCCTGCGGGGTCTGGACGGCGCGCAGCCGGGCGCGCTCGGGGGTGGCCACGACGCTCTCGGGGTCGCCCTTCGTCTCCGCGGGCTCGACCTCCTTGACCGTGTCGGCGACGGGGAGCGCGGGGACGACCGCGACGGCCCCGTCCCGTACGGCCTCGATGACCGCGTCGACGGTGTCGACGGGGACGAGCGGGCGGGCCGCGTCGTGCACGAGGACCGTGGAGACGCCCTCGGGCAGCGCTTCGAGGCCGAGGCGTACGGATTCCTGGCGGGTGTCACCGCCGGGGACGACGAGGTAGTCGGTCCGCTCGGGCAGGGCATGCGCGTCGAGGAGGTTCTTGACCTCGGCCGCGCCGTCCGAGGGGGCGACCACGACGACGAGGGAGACGGCGCGCGAGGCGGCCATCGCCCGGACGGCGTGGATGAGCATGGGGGTGCCGCTCAGCGCGCGGAGCGCCTTGGGGGCGCCCGGGCCGAGTCGTACGCCCCGGCCCGCCGCGGGGATCACAGCGGCGGTGCGCGCGGGACGCGTTTCGTCTGTCATCGGTTGCACTCCGGCAGGTTTGTTTCCTCGGCCGACATGGGTATGGCCTTGGGGGTCCCCCCGGACGAAGTCTGGGGGAGTGCTGGACGCGACGCCTTGACCGGGCCCTTTCCGTGACGACGGTCGGGGCGTACCGCGCGGCACAGGGGATGTGGCACAGGAGGACGCGAGGGGGGCGGTTGTAGCAGCGCCGTCGACGGCCGGATCGCGAGGCGACGGACGTCGGGACGACGGTCATTCATGTGACGCCATGCATGTGACGCGGCGACGGGCGCGGTGGTTCGCAAGGACGCGAACATGCCGCAGCGCCCGGCGACAGTGCTGTGAGTCTTCCAGCACGTCAACGGGCACCGCGGCATCGCTTCATTCAGGACGCGAGGACCTCGTCGAGGAGAGCCTCGGCCTTGTCCTCGTTCGTGTTCTCCGCGAGGGCCAGCTCGCTGACCAGGATCTGCCGAGCCTTGGCGAGCATGCGCTTCTCACCTGCGGAAAGCCCGCGCTCGCGCTCCCGGCGCCAGAGGTCGCGGACTACTTCGGCGACCTTGATGACATCGCCGGAGGCGAGCTTCTCGAGATTTGCCTTGTAGCGGCGCGACCAGTTGGTCGGCTCTTCGGCGTACGGCGCACGCAGCACCTCGAAGACCCGGTCCAGCCCGTCCTGACCGACCACATCGCGAACACCGACGAACTCCGCATTGTCCGCCGGCACACGAACCGTCAGGTCGCCCTGGGCGACCTTGAGCACCAAGTAGGTCTTGTCCACGCCTTTGATCTGGCGAGTTTCGATGGCCTCGATCAGCGCGGCCCCGTGATGGGGATAGACCACGGTGTCGCCAACCTTGAACGTCATGTGACAGGTACCCCTTCCGTGGCTATCCAGGGTAACACGGATACGGCTTCTTCTGAATGGCGTTTTCGCAGGTCAGGGCATATCTCGGGGCTTGACAACAGCGACGCGAACGTGCTGCGGAGGGCTTGCGGAAGGCGGTATTCGCAGGTCGGAGCGGCTGCGCGGACGCAGAGAAACACGCACGTTACACCCACTCGGAGGGCTCCGAAGGAGGCGCGATGTCCCGTTTTGCCTGGTTCGCGTCGCCCCTCTCCGCGTACTCCGTTCGAGGATCGGTCACTCGTACGGATGCTTCCGGCATCGAATCCCGAATTGATCACCCGGGCGCCGCAACGGGTTTTTTCCGCGGAGCGGGCGGAGGAATGCGCGGGCGCCCGCCGAATTGATCAAGGCGGTTATGTGAACGGCGCGCCAATGGGGCGTGTTCCGGCCATCACCGAGGGCCGGTGGAGGGCACACGGAGCGCACCCGGAGGGCCTGGGGGCGCGAAGGCGGAGGGCCTGGGGGCGCGAAGGGGCGGGTCGGGTGCGGGACGGAGAGTGCGGCTCGGTAACCTAAGCGCGCTGACGCACCTTTAGCTCGCCCTTAGCCGGTTGGTCCTGAGCTCGACCCCAGCCGGCCGCCCTTAGCCCGTCCGTACGTCCTAGGAGTTGCCGCCGCCGTGAGCCGCAGCCTTCGACGCGGCGCCCTCGCCGCCACCGCCATCGTGATCTCGATCGCCGCCCTGTCCGCCTGTGGCGCCGGCAACAACGCACAGACGCTCGGAGTCAAGCCGGACAACGCCGCCGTCACCGTGGACGACGTCAAGATCCAGAACGCGCTCGTCATCACCCAGCCCGACGCGACCGTTCAGGGCCCCGCCGTCGTCTCGGCCACGGTCTTCAACAACGGCACCACCCAGCAGACCCTCGACGCGATCACCCTGCCGGGCACGCGCGCCACGGTGGTCCTGAAGCCCGCCGAGGGCTCCGGCCCGATCACCGTCCCCGCGGGCGGCTCGGTCGTCATCGGCGGCAAGGGCAACGTCACCGCGACGATCGAGGACGGCCGGCTCGCCGCGAAGAACGGCGACGCGCAGGAGGTCGTCTTCAAGCTCAGCAAGACCGGCGACGTGGGCCTGGAGGCGTTCGTCGTCCCGGCGACCAGCTACTTCAAGGACTTCGGCCCGACCGAGATCCCGAAGCCGCCGGCCACCTCGCCGACGGCGACCCCGTCCGCGTCCGAGGGAGCCGGCCACGGCGCCGAGGACGGCTCCACGGCCGGCCCGTCGGGCACGGCCACCCCGTCGGGCGACGCCAGCCACTCGTCCGCGGGTCACTGACGCGCGGCGCGACACAGCGCACGAAAGGGGCGCCCCACCGGATCACTCCGGCGGGGCGCCCCTTCTCGTACGCGTGCGGTTCGACGACGCCGCGGTTCGACGACTCCGCGGTTCGACCGCGCCACGGCTCGACCGCGCCGCGACGCCGCCTGCTGGGGCACGGCGGCGCGCACGTCGGCGGCCTACGGCTCGAACTTGTAGCCCAGGCCCCGGACCGTCACCAGGTAGCGCGGGGCGCCCGGGTCCGGCTCGATCTTCGCCCGCAGCCGCTTGACGTGGACGTCCAGGGTCTTGGTGTCGCCGACGTAGTCCGCGCCCCAGACCCGGTCGATCAGCTGCATACGGGTCAGGACACGGCCCGCGTTGCGCAGCAGCATCTCCAGGAGGTCGAACTCCTTCAGCGGGAGGTCGACCTTGCCGCCCGAGACCGTCACGACGTGGCGGTCCACGTCCATGCGGACCGGCCCGGCCTCCAGAGCCGCGGGCGTGACCTCCTCCGGCTCACCGCGGCGGCGCAGGACCGCGCGGATGCGGGCGACCAGCTCCCGCGAGGAGAAGGGCTTCGTCACGTAGTCGTCGGCTCCTATTTCCAGGCCGACGACCTTGTCGATCTCACTGTCCTTGGCGGTCACCATGATGACCGGGACGTTCGAGCGACCGCGCAGCTGGCGGCACACCTCGGTACCGGGCAGCCCCGGCAGCATCAGGTCGAGGAGGACGAGATCCGCTCCGTTGCGCTCGAACTCGTCGAGACCGTCGGGCCCGGTCGCGGCGACCGCGACCTCGAAGCCTTCCTTGCGGAGCATGTACGACAGGGCGTCGCTGAAGGATTCCTCATCCTCGACGACGAGCACTCGGGTCACGGAAGGACCTCCGGGGCAGGGAGCGGTTCGGTCATGAGATCGGGGGTGGGGGAGGCGGAGCGGCGGCGGTCCCGTTCCGCGGCCGCCTCGGGCAGCCGCAGAGTGAAGGTGGAGCCCTGGCCTTCGGTGCTCCAGACCGTGACCTCCCCGCCGTGCGAGGCGGCCACGTGCTTGACGATGGCCAGGCCGAGGCCCGTGCCGCCGGTGGCTCGGGAGCGGGCGGGGTCGACGCGGTAGAAGCGTTCGAAGACCCGCTCCCGGTCCCTCTCGGAGATGCCGATGCCCTGGTCGGTCACGGCTATCTCGATCAGGTCTCCGCCGGGGGCGGCCACGCGGCGGGCGGCGATGCCCACGCGCGTACGGGCCGGTGAGTAGTTGACGGCGTTCTCGACGAGGTTGCCGAGCGCCGCGGCGAGCTGGCCGCGGCTGCCCCAGACGTACAGGTCGGCAGTGCCTCCGGAGACCATGGTGATCTGCTTGGTGGATGCGGTGTGCCGGGAGCGGTCGATGGCCTCGGCGACCAGTTCGTCCACCCGTACGGGCTCGGAGTCCTCCAGCGGGTCGTCGTTCTGCACCCGGGAGAGGTCGATGAGTTCCTGTACGAGATTGGTGAGCCGGGTCGCCTCGATCTGCATGCGGCCGGCGAAGCGGGTGACCGCCTCGGGGTCGTCCGAGGCGTCCATGACGGCCTCGGAGAGCAGGGAGAGCGCGCCGGTCGGAGTCTTGAGCTCATGACTCACGTTGGCGACGAAGTCGCGCCGTACCGCTTCGATACGCCGGGCCTCCGTCAGGTCCTCGACCAGGAGCAGCACCAGGCGGGAGCCGAGCGGTGCCACGCGGGCGGAGACGGCGAGGGCCTCGCCGCGTCCGGTACCGCGCCGCGGCAGGTCGAGCTCGACCTGCCGTATCTCCCCGTCGCGGCGGGTGTCGCGAGCCATGTTGAGCATGGGCTCGACGGCCAGCTTTCCGCCGCGGACCAGGCCGAGGGCGTACGCCGCCGAGCTGGCCTTGACCACGGAGTCGCTCTCGTCGAGAACGACCGCGGAGGAGCGCAGCACCGACAGCACGGTGTCGACACCGGGCGGGAGCACGGCGTCGGTGTGCAGGGAGGTCCGGGTGGGTCGCGCCTGGTCGCGCTCGCTCCAGCGGAACGCCAGCATGGCGATCACGCCGGTGCACACCCCGGCGATCGCTGCCAATGCGGCGACCGCCGCGTTCACGTCCATGCCATCCAGGTTATGCGGGGTCCCGGACACTCTCCCAGCCGTCCGAGTGGCTGCTCGAACAGTCGTCGCCCAGAGTTCACCGAGGGGACGGTGCCGGTTCATTTGAACCGTTGAGCACAGGTGCCTGCGTCGCTCAGAGTTCACCGAGGGGAAAGAGGTCATTCACTTGAGGTGGGAGCTCCTGACTTGTCGGGGGCCGAACGTGGGAGCGTGGGGGTCCGAAGCCCCACCCGGACCCCGGACGCTTGTGAGAAAGGGACATCGATGCGGGACGCGTACCACGAGGAACTTGACTCGATCGGCGAGGGCCTGGTCGAGATGGCCCGCCTTGTCGGGTCGGCGATCGGGCGCGCCACGACGGCGATGCTCGACGCGGATCTGAAGCTCGCGGAGAGCGTGATCGCGGCGGACCAGAAGGTCGACGATCTCCAGCACGACCTGGAGGCCCGGGCCATAGCCCTGCTCGCGCGGCAGCAGCCGGTGGCGACGGACCTGCGGATCGTGGTCACCTCGCTGCGGATGAGCGCGGACCTGGAGCGGTCGGGCGACCTGGCGCAGCACGTGGCGAAGCTGGCGCGGCTCCGGTTCCCGGACACCGCGGTCCCGCGTGACCTGCACGCGACGATCCTGGAGATGGGTCAGCTGGCGCAGCGCCTGATGGCGAAGGCGGCGGAGGTCATCATCACGAAGGACGTCGACCTGGCGCTCCAGCTGGAGCACGACGACGACGAGATGGACCTGCTGCACCGGACGCTGTTCCAGCACCTGATGGACGACCGCTGGAAGCACGGCATCGAGACGGCCGTGGACGTGACGCTGCTGGGCCGGTACTACGAGCGGTTCGCGGACCACGCGGTGTCGGTGGCGAAGCGCGTCGTGTACCTGGTGACGGGCGAGCACGCGGACGAGCTCCAGCAGGCGGAAGCCCCGGTCGAAGGCGCGTAGCCCTCGGGCGGGCGGCGGGACGGGGGTGCCTGGGCGGGGCGGGTGCCGGCTGTGGGGGGCGGTGCCCCTCCGGGCCGGGCTGGCGAGTGCTGCCTGGGGGCGGCTGGTGGGTGCCGGCTGTCCGGGGGCGGCGCCGGGTCGGCCGTCCGGCGGCGGCTGCCGGGTGCCGGCTGGCCGGCGGCGGCTGCCGGGTGCTGCCTGTGGGTGCTGGCAGGCTCCGGGCTCGGGCGGGCCGTGGGCCGGAATGGTGTCGTGGACGGGTCGTGCGCGTGGATGCGCCGTGCGCGTGGCGCGAACGCTCGCCGGTTGTGCGCGGAGCGCTCGGCACGTCCTGTGCACGGCACGTCCTGCGCTCGGCACGTCCTGCGCTCGGCGCGTGCTCCTCGCGGAGCGGGGCGCTCGGGCGCGTACTCCGCGCGGGGCGGGGCGCTCGGGCGCGTACTCCGCGCGGGGCGGCGCTCGCACTTCTGTGCGCCGTTGATGCGCCCGCTGACGTGGGCATGGAATGAAGGGGAGGCGACGTACGCCTTCGAGGAGGGACGCCATGCCTGAATCCGCCACCACCGACCCCCAGCAGGAGACGCCGCGCGACACGGTCTTCCTGCCCGTCCTCGGCGCCTGCGGCTGCGGCTCGGGCTGCGGCTGCGGCTGCCAGTCCGGCGGGCCGTGCCAGTGCGGGGGCTGCTCCGGCTAGGGCGCTCCTCCGGATCAGGTCGCGAGCCCGGCGGGATCCGGACGAGAGGGCCCAGGCGCGTACGACGAAAGGCCCCGCCCGGGCGTCCGGGCGGGGCTTCGTCGTACGCGCCCCGAGCTCACACCTCCAGCACGCCGACGATCTGCCCGCCGCTGAACTCGCCCGTCCTGCGGAAGCCGAGCTTCAGGTAGAACTCCTCGGGCCCCTGCTCCCCCGGCTCCCAGGTCACGTGGAACTGCCGCGCGCCGCGCCGCCGGATCTCCTCGCGGACGGCGTCGACGGCGAACCGTCCGTACCCCTTGGCCTGCCGGTCGGCCGCGATGTTCAGCCGCCACAGGCCGCTGCGACGGGCGTCCGGGTCGTCCTCCCGGGGCCAGTGGATGTCGATGAAGGCCATGAGGAAGCCGACGAGCTCGTCCCCGTCGAAAATCAGCCGGGGCCAGGCGGTCTCCCCGTACGCGTACGCCTCCGCGAGCGACTTCACGACCGGCGCGACGTTCTTCTCCTGGTGCGGGTGGACGCGCAGCGCGAGCGCGGCGTCGACGTTGTCGGGGGTGATCTTCTCGAGACGGAGCGTTGAAGGCATGGCCCGGAGGCTACCGACCGTCCGCGGGTCCCGTCCGCGCGATCGTCCCCGACCGCTGGTCACGGCAGGGGCGCGGGCCACAGGATGTGTCCGTGCTGACATGGACCCGCCGTCTGATCGCGACCGCCGCCGCTCTCGTCGCGATGCCCGCCGTCGCCGGCTGCTCCGTTCCGTCCGCCGGGGCGACCGGCGTCTCGGTGACGGCGGACGGGCAGCCGCTCGGTGTGATCCTCATGTGCCACGACCACATCGACGGCGCGACCCTCCACGCCGACGACGACGATCCCCAGTCGAACGACAGCACGGGGCGGTGGAGTCGGACGGAGCCGCTGAGCGGTTTCTCGACCTGGCCCCTGGCCACGGGCGACGACGGAGCGGTGGACGGCTGGACGGCCGAGGAACCCCTGGGCGCGCTGGACCCGAGGACGACGTACCGCATGTACGGCTGGACCACCGACCATTCCTGGGCCTCCGCGTCGGTCTCCTTCACCCTCGCGGAGCTGGAGGACCTGACACCCGGCCAGGTCCGGTACGAGATCGGGGACGAGGTGACGACCGCGTCGATCGAGGAGTTCCGGCGAACGGCCTGCGACCACTTCTGACCGGCCAGCCACCGACGCCGCCCACCCGGGCCCACGCCCGCGCCGGCCGCGGAGCGGCCCGCTCCCGCCACGTCGACCATGGAGCCGCCCCGCCGCCGGCCAGGGCGCCGACCATCGCGGCGACAGGCGTCTCCCTCTCCGGGTGCGGCTCCGTTTCCGGTTCCGAACACGGACTCCTACGCGACCCAGCAGTAGACGCTCTGATCCTGCTTCCGCGCGCTGCCGACAAGAGCGGCCAGTTCACCCAGGATGACTTCGGCGATTCCCTCGTCGATGTCTTCGCCGTCCTCCGCAAGCAGCTGAGCCCACGCGGCGGCGATCTCACGCAGCCGGGAGTGACCGGCGTCCACGAGCGCAGTGGACAGGCGAGGCGAAAGCACGAAGACGAGGCACCCGTCGTTGTCCTGACCGGCGACGACACGAGGCTCACCGGCTTCGACGAGCTCATCGATGCTGCCGCCCACCAGAAGGCATTCCCACTCGATCACTGCCTCTGTGGGATCGAAGTTGCCGAAGGAGAGGGACTCGTATCCCCGCCCCGGCCCCGTCCGGAGAGCCAGACCGGCTGATGTGTCGTCCGGTGCCACGAAGAACTTCACGATGATGCTCACCCGCGTGAGTGTGCCCGACCTCCACGCCCGCGCTCGCCGGCGAGTCCTAGCTGTTGTACGCCATGACGATTCCCATGATGACCAGGGCCACCACGAACATCACGATGCAGCCGCAGGCCGCGCCGGACGCCTCGTCGATGACGCCCTTGGGCTTGGGCTGCGACCGCTGGTGGTCCCTGATGCCCCGAGCCACCGCGCGCCTGATCTCGTCCTCGTTCACGCGAACTTCCCCCTGGTCTCGCCGCGTTGATCAACTCGCGCCAACCTACCTACTGGCACCGGAGAAGCGGACCGCCACCGGCGCCGTGACCGCAGATGTCCGGCAGCCGATAAAATGGACAAACAGTGCAGACCGAGGAGGCGCGGTGCTCATGTCGGTGCCCACGGGAGTCGGCGTCAGCGGTGACAGGGAGTGGGTCATCCAGAACGCGAAGGGGAAGAAGTTCGCCTGCGAATCGTCCGCGGACGCCTTCGCGGAGCTGCCCGAGTACGGCGAAGGAGCCGTCGTCCTCACCCGGCGCGTTGTGCGGGGGATGTTCATGACGAAGGTCGTCGAGGACTGGAAGCAGGTCGCACCGCCCGACCGCTGACGACGTCCCCGCACCCGAGAGCCTGGACCGTGCCGCGACGCGGAAGGGGGCCCGGAGCGGGAAAATGCCCCTGATCCGCGCCATGAGTCCAGGTCAGGGGCATGATCGCTTGGCGTGCTACTTCTTGCCCTGGGTCTCACCAACCGCGTTTCTGAGCTGGGGCGCTCCTCCTGCACAAGGCCCTGAGCTGCTGTCGAGCGGTTGCCATTGGTGGATGTTGGTGGGCTCGGGGCCCCTTTGACGGCCCAGAGACGGCCCAGAGACGGCACGTCCTGACCCGCAACTTCTCCTCGGAGCGAGCTTGGGGATTCGGTGGCCACGAGGTTCGGCCCCCGCGGCGCGCAGCACCCCTTGCCCTTATGGGCATGATCCGGTGCCGATCCGGCTGCGCGCCGCCACTTACCGATCCTCGTCATGACCCGGTCGATTTCTGAACGCGGCGGGCTACGTCGGACCTGAGAACACTTCACAACAACTCTTTTGAAAGAACTCTTGTAGGTCTACGCTCTGCGCATGGTCGCTCCCTCTGCTTCATCCGCTGAGCCCTCGGGGCAGGAGATCGAGCTCGACACCGCTGCCTTGCGCGTGCTCGCTCACCCTTTGCGTGTGAACGTGCTCGCCCTGCTGCGCGAGCGTGGTCCGTCCACTGCCACCCGGATCTCCGACGAGCTCGGCATCAACCCTGGCGCGGCGAGCTATCACCTGCGTCGCCTTGCCTCGGGCGGGCTCATCGTGGAGGAGCCGGACCGTGGCACCGGGCGCGAGCGGTGGTGGAAATCTGCTCATCGCCAGTCGATCCACGATCCCGCAGCCGCTCCTGCGGAGCAGCGCGAGGCCGGACGCGCGTACACGCACGCGGTTGCCCTTGCCGCTGCAGATCGTCTGCGCAGGGCTGCGCATGAGGTGCCGCTGCTTCCTCAACGGTGGCTCGACGTCACTACCTACAGTGACTTCCTTCTGTACCTGGCCCCGGGCGACGTGGACAGGATGAGCGCCGAAATCTTCGAGGTGATCTTGCGATATCGAGAGGGGGAGCGTGAGGCGACCGAAGGTGCTTCGCCGGTAGCGGTGCACGTGCAAGCGTTTCCGGTGCCTGGCACGGCGCTGCCGCCGGCCGGTGAGGCGTGAGCGCGCACGGCATAGCCGCGGTCGCGCGGCCCGCCTACCAGGATGCCAACGTTCTGCGCTGGCTTGCCGCGTATACGGCTTCGGTTGCCGGTGACGTTGTGTACTTTCTCGCCCTGTCCTGGGCGGCCGCACGCGTTGGGGGGCCGTCGCAGGTGGGCCTGGTGGTCGCGGCCGGGGCTCTTCCCCGTGCGGTGCTCATGCTGGGCGGTGGTGTGGTGGCCGACCGGTTCGGGCCGCGCCGGGTTGCTGTCGTCAGCGACGCGGTTCGCTGTGCGGTAATCCTCGCGGTCGCTGGGGCACTCATGCTGGCGTCCCCGGGTATCTGGCTGCTGGTCACGGTTGCGTTGATCTTCGGTGTGGTGGACGCGGTGTTCATGCCCGCGGTGGGCGCGCTCCCGCCGCGTATTGCCGCACCTGAGCAGCTCGCCCGGGTTCAGGGGATGCGCGGGTTGTCGATCCGCCTGAGCAATGCTGTCGGCCCCCTCCTGGCGGGAGCTGTCCTGGCAGTCGGCGGTGCGGCCGGTGCATTCACAGCGGCTGCCGCTCTCTTCGCGCTGTCGCTCGTCACGCTGCTCACCGTGCGGGTCACTCCCCTATCGGAGGAACGTCAGCGCGGCTCCGCCTGGCGTGAACTGGGCGACGGTCTGCGATATGTGCGCCGCCATCGGATGCTCGCCCCGCTGGTCACGGTGATCGGGCTGAGCGAGATGTGCTTCAGCGGTCCGGTCGCCACCGGCTTGGTGCTCCTGGCCGTTGAACGCGGCTGGGGTGCCTCGGGCATGGGGTGGATGGCGAGCGCGTTCAGTGTCGGAGCCGCGGCTTCGGCGTTGCTGCTCACCGTCTCTGCCCGGATACCGCGCGCCGGGCTGGCGATGTGTGGCACGTTGCTCGCCACCGCTGCGGGAATGGTCGCCCTGGGGCATGCGCCCTCACTGCCCATCGCCGTCATATCCGGTTCCTTGATCGGACTGACCAGCGGGGTCACGACTACCGTGACCCAGGCCCTGGTCCAAACAGAGACAGACCCTCACTACCTGGGACGAGTCACCTCGGTCACGACTCTGTGCACGCTGGGCCTTGCGCCCGTGCTCTTCCCTGCAGTCGGCATCACGGTGGCCCTCTGGGGAGCGGAGGTGTTCTTCATCGGGTGCGGTGCGATCTGCCTGCTTGCCGCAGCGCTCGGCCTCTCAGTCCCCGTGCTACGACGCGCCGAACTCAACCCGCCCAGGCCCGCATCGCCGGCTGGCCGGTGACGCGACTGGACCGGCTCACGTGTCCATACGCTGCGGGTGTACGCGCACTTGATGCCGAGCAGTCGCGAGCGCACCCGTAGCGCCATCGCCGCGGTCTACGGCGGCCCGGACGAGCCCCGCCTCACCGCCTGACGGCCCACAAACGGCCCACAGGCAGAACAAGGCCCCCACTCGCGGAGAAACCGCAGGTGGGGGCCATGATCGCGCGAAGGGTTACTTCTTGCCCTGGTTCTTCACGGCCTCGATCGCCGCGGCCGCCGCCTCCGGGTCGAGGTAGGTGCCGCCCGGCTTCAGGGGCTTGAAGTTCTCGTCCAGCTCGTAGACCAGCGGGATGCCCGTCGGGATGTTCAGGCCCGCGATGTCCGCGTCCGAGATGCCGTCCAGGTGCTTGACCAGGGCGCGGAGGCTGTTGCCGTGCGCCGCGACCAGGACCGTCTTGCCGTCCAGGAGGTCCGGGACGATCCCGTCGTACCAGTACGGCAGCATCCGGTCGACGACGTCCTTCAGGCACTCCGTGCGGGGACGGAGCTCCGGGGGGATCGTCGCGTAGCGCGGGTCGGCCGACTGGGAGAACTCCGTGCCGTCCTCGAGCGCCGGCGGCGGGGTGTCGTACGAGCGGCGCCAGAGCATGAACTGCTCCTCGCCGAACTCCGCGAGCGTCTGCGCCTTGTCCTTGCCCTGGAGCGCACCGTAGTGGCGCTCGTTCAGACGCCAGGAGCGGTGGACCGGGATCCAGTGGCGGTCGGCGGACTCCAGCGACAGCTGCGCCGTGCGGATGGCGCGCTTCTGGAGCGAGGTGTGCAGTACGTCGGGCAGCAGGCCGGCGTCCTTCAGCAGCTCACCGCCGCGGACCGCCTCCTTCTCGCCCTTCTCGGTGAGGTTGACGTCCACCCAGCCGGTGAACAGGTTCTTCGCGTTCCACTCGCTCTCGCCGTGGCGGAGGAGGATCAGCTTGTACGGTGCGTCGGCCATGCGCCCGAGCCTAATCGACGCCTGACGATTGACGCGCACCGTCAATTCGCTGGCGTCCGACGTATGAGATGCGTAAGTTACGAGCGCCGCTAGAGGTACTTACACACACGGGGGCCGGCCACACATGTCCATCGACTCGCTCAGGCGATCAGCGCGCGCGACCGTCTCCGGTCTTCCCGGCGGCTTCTGGTGGCTCTGGCTCTCCACCCTGGTCAACCGCACCGGCGCCTTCGTCCTCACCTTCCTCTCCCTGTACCTGACCCAGGAGCTCGGGCACTCGGCCTGGTACGCCGGACTCGTCCTGGCCCTCCACGGCCTCGGCGGCGTCGCCGGTTCCCCGCTCGGCGGGACGCTCGCCGACAAGTGGGGCCGGCGTCCCACGATGGTCACCATGCACCTGGTGACGGCCTCCTGTGCCGCCGCCCTCGCGCTGGTCACCTCGGCCTGGGGCGTGGCCGCCGTCGTCCTGGTGATGGGCGTCTCCATGCAGGCCGTGCGCCCCTCCATCCAGGCCACCATCGCCGACATGGTCCCCGAGCACGACCGCCGCCGGGCCTTCGCCCTCAACTACTGGGCGCTCAACCTCGGTTTCGCCGTCGCCGCCCTCGGCGGTGGCGCCGCGCTCTTCCTCGGCTACCGCACCCTCTTCCTCGTCGAGGCCGTGGCCACCGTCCTCTGCGCCCTGATCGTCTTCCTGCGGCTGCCCGAGAGCCGCCCGGAAGCCCGGCGCGACCCCGCGGGCGAGGTCGTGGAGAAGGACCGCGTCAGCGTCCTGGACGTGCTGCGCGACGCCCCCTTCCGCACCCTCGTCCTCCTCAACCTCCTCGTCTGCCTCGTCTTCACCGCTCCCTGGGTGGGCCTCCCCCTCACGGTGGCCGAAGCCGGCCTGGAGCCCAGCGCGTACGGCCTGGTCATCGCCACCAACGGTGTGGTGATCGTCGCCTTCCAGCTGCTCGTCAACAAGGTCACCGAGAAGCGCTCGCCGGCGATGCTGCTCACGGTCTCCTCGCTGCTCTTCGCCGTCGGCACGGGCACCACCGTGCTGGCCGGCACGCCGCTGCTCTTCGCCGCCACCGTGGTCGTGTGGACCATCGGCGAGATGGTCCACGTCCCCACCAACGCGGCAGCCACCGCCAAGCTCGCCCCCGAGCACGCACGCGGCCGGTACCAGGGCGTCATGGGCATGTCCTGGGCCCTGTCCGGATTCCTCGCCCCGATCCTCGCGGGCTGGGTCGTGGACGGGCCGGGCACCGACACCCTGTGGGTGGCCTGCGGGATCATCGGCTGCGTCGCCGCCGTCGGCTATGCCACGCGGCTCCGCAAGGTCCTGGACGACGGGCCCGCGCCCGCCCCGCTGGAGGTCCGGACGGAGAACGGGTCCGACGGGCCCGGGTCCGCCACCGCCGCCACCGCCGCCACCGCCGTCACCACCGTCACCGCCGCGGGCAAGGCGGAGTCCGTCGCCACCACCGTGGACACGGTGGAGTCCGCCGCCCTCGCACCCGGCACCGCCGAGTCCCTCCCGCCCGTCACCGCCGAGTCCCTCGCACCCGTCACCACCGAGTCCCTCCCGTCCGCCGCGCCCGCCGCGCCCGCCGCGCCCCCGCGGAAGAGCGAGAGCGGCGCGGTCAGCGCCTGAGCGTCCGCTGGGCCTCGTACAGGTTCCGGGGGCGGATCGCCCCCGGAGCCCCGTACGCCTCCACGCGCGCGTGGAGTTCGCCCGCGAAGTCCGGCACGTCGATCTGGTCGAACTCGCGCACCTCGCTGATGCCGACCGTCGCGCTGTACGGGGCGATCGTGTCGATCTTGACGAGGCCCGCCCGGCCGTTGGTGACCGTCACGTTCCAGTGGGCGAAGCGGGCGCCGTACAGCGGGCCGGCCGAGGCGTCGCCTCCGTGCCTGCCGTTGTTCTCGACCGTGATCTCCGTCCGTACGTTGGCGAACGGCATCCCCCGGTGGGTGTCGAAGGTGCCCATCTCCATCACCCCGCGCGACCAGACGTTGTGGCTGGACAGGCCCTCCACGTTGATGCCGTGGAGCTGCGTGCCCGCCGGGGCGGGGGCCGTTCGGGCCGCGACGCGGAAGTCCTCGACGAGGTTGTCGTGCGCGCCCTCGCGACAGAAGTACGGGTGGTGGGAGCCCCGCCCCTCGACCCGGGTGCGCCGCAGCGTGCAGGCGGAGGCGGCGACGAGCCCGAAGCCGTTGTCGACATGGCGGACGACGACGTCCTCGGCCCAGCAGTCGTAGGCGCACTGGAAGGTGACGCCGTTGTAGCCCTTGTCGAGCAGGTGCGGTGACTGCGGTGTCTCGACCGCCTCCAGGGTCAGGCCCTCGACGCCTGCGTCGGTGAGCGGCTCGGCGAGGGTGGTCAGTCGTGGGTCCCACTCCGGACGGACGTCGAGCGGAAGCGGGCGCTCCAGCGTCACCTGGCGCCCCCGCACGGACATCACCCGCACCGGCCACTCGTACGGCACGTACGAGGTGAGCTTGGTCTTGTCGTCCCAGGAGTACGCCTGGGCGCCGGGGCCGCCGCCCGCCATGTGCTCCAGGAGGGTGTGGTCCGCGTCGTCGGCGAGACGGAGCAGAACGAGCTGTCCCCGGCGTAGGGCTGACGGTTCGTCGACGGTGACGGACCAGTCGCCGCGCCGGGCGGCGCGGACGGTGGTCAGGGTCCGCCATTCGTCGCGCTTGTTGCCGGTCCAGCCCTCGAAGGGCCAGGCCCGGTCGCGTATCGCGGCGACGAGGGAGGCGTGGCGGGTGCGCGGGGCGAGCCAGATGAGGCCGCCGGCCCAGGACCAGGAGGACTTGTCGCCTCCGTAGCGCGAGCCGTACGGGCCGACGAGCTCGGTGAGGTGCTTCGTCGCGAGCACCCTCGTACGGGCGGATCCGGCGCCGCGCAGCACGACACCGCTGTGGGCGATGCGGAGGAAGTCGTCGATGCGGTACGTGCCGGGCGGGAGGAGGACGGTGCCGCCGCCGCGCTCTCCCGCCTCGGCCAGCGCCCGGTTGATCGCGGGCGCGGAGTCGGTGGAGCCGTCGGGGGTGGCTCCGTAGGAGCGGACGTCGGCGACGACCGGCGGGCGGGGCTGCCGGGTGGCGCCGCCGCGTGCGCCGGCGCGGCCGACGTAGGGGATCTGAGGGTGGGTGTACGGGGAGTCCGCGTACTCCTCCCAGAGCGTGGAGGGCCCCGCCGGCCGGAAGGCGGTCGCCGAAGGCCCCGTCGGCGGGAACGGGGTGATCGACGCCCCCGCCGGACGGAAGCCGGTCGTGGCGGCCGCCCCCACCGCCACCGCGCCGCCCACGAACTGCCTTCTGTTGATTCCCATGAGCCCGCCTTTCATGGATGTGAACGTCATTCAGATGTGCGACGGCGGCGAGCATGGCACGGCCAGGGCGGGTACGGAAGGGGTCGTGCAGGCCGTGCAGGCCGCGGGGCTCCTCGATGGGAGCCCGGGGGCGAACCGTCAGTTCGAAGGCTTCTGGGTCAGATGAGTGAACGCGTCGAGGTTCCGGGTCGACTCGCCGCGCGAGACCCGCCACTCGTACTCGCGCCGGATCGCGCTCGCGAAGCCGAGTTCGAGCAGCGTGTTGAAGGAGCCGTCCGCCGCTTCGAGCACCGAGCCGAGGAGCCGGTCCAGCTCCTCGGGGGTGACGGCGGCGAGCGGCAGCTTGCCGGTGAGATAGATGTCGCCGAGGCCGTCGACGGCGTAACTCACGCCGTACAGCTTGAGGTTGCGCTCCAGGAGCCAGCGGTGGACCCCGGTCTCGTTCTCGTCGGGGTGACGAATGACGAAGGCGTTGAGCGAGAGGGAGTGCCGGCCGACGCGCAGCGAGAGCGTCGTGAACAGCTTGCGCGTACCGGGGAGCTTCACCACGTACGAGCCGGGCTCGGGTGACTCCCACTCCAGTTCGGCGTCCTTGAAGGTGTCCTCGATGACCCGCCGCACGTCCTCAGCCATGGTGCGAGCGTACGCGACGGCGATGATCGTGCATCGCGGCCGTGTACACGTCCGCCGTGCCGGAGGCCGCCGTGTCCCAGCCGAAGGACTCCGCATGCCGGGCCGCCGCCGCGCCCATCCGGGCGGACAGCGCCGGGTCGGCGACGAACCGGCCGAGCGCCCGCGCGTAGTCGGCCGGGTCGTGCCCGCTCACGAGGAACCCGGTGAGGCCGTCCCGCACCGCGACCGGAAGGCCGCCCACCGCGGCCGCGACCACCGGGGTGCCGGCCGCCTGCGCCTCTATGGCGACGAGCCCGAAGGACTCGCTGTACGAGGGCATGACCAGCACCGACGCCGCCCGGAACCAGTCCGCGAGGCGGTCCTGGCCCACCGGCGGGTGGAAGCGGACGATGTCCGCGATGCCCAGGCGGGCGGCGAGCTTCTGCAGCCCCTCCGGCTTGGCGAGGCCGCTGCCGCTCGGCCCGCCGACGACCGGCACGAGCATCCGCGACCGCAGCGACGGGTCCTCCTCCAGCAGCCGGGCCGCGGCCCGCAGCAGGATGTCGGGGGCCTTCAGCGGCTGGATGCGGCCCGCGAAGACGGGGATGAAGGCGTCGGCGGGCAGGCCCAGGCGCGCCCGCGCGGCCGCGCGGCCGTCGGCCGGGCGGAAGTGGTCGAGGTTGACCCCCGGGTGGACGACCGCGACCTTGCCGGGCTCCGCCTCGTAGAAGCGGACCAGCTCGTCGGCCTCCTCGGCGGTGTTGGCGATCAGCCGGTCGGCGGCGCGGACGATCTGCGTCTCGCCGATCACCCGGGCCGCGGGCTCGGGGGTGTCGCCGGCCGCGAGCGCCGCGTTCTTGACCTTGGCCATGGTGTGCATGGCGTGCACGAGGGGGACGCCCCAGCGCTCGGCGGCGAGCCAGCCGACATGGCCGGAGAGCCAGTAGTGGGAGTGGACCAGGTCGTAGTGGCCGGGGCGGTGGCCCGCCCACGCCTGCATCACGCCGTGCGTGAAGGCGCAGAGCTGGGCCGGCAGCTCCTCCTTGGCCAGCCCCTCGTACGGGCCGGCGTCGACGTGCCGGACCATGACGCCCGGCGCGAGTTCGACGACCGGGGCGAGTCCACCGGTGGTGGCCCGGGTGAAGATCTCGACCTCGATGTTGATCGCGGCGAGTCGCTTGGCCAGCTCCACGATGTAGACGTTCATGCCGCCGGCGTCGCCGGTGCCCGGCTGGTGGAGGGGCGAGGTGTGGACACTGAGCATGGCCACCCGGCGCGGGGTCCGGGGGCGTCCGGGGAGCCGGAGCCTGGGCGGCGTCGCCAGGGAGCCGGCGAGCCGGGACACGTACTGGCTCACGTCGTCGGTCCTTCCGCTGAGTGGGGGCGTAGCGGGCACTGCGGGGGTGGTGCGGGGTACCGCGTACTGCGGGGGTGGTGCGGGGTACTGCGTACTGCTGGGGTGGTGCGGGGTCTGCCTACTGCTGGGGTGGTGCGGCGTACCGCGTACCGCGCGGGTGGTGCGAGGTACTGCGGGCACGGCGAAACGGACGGCGCACAACGCCCTCCAAGCCGGACAACACCGGAATGGCACCATCCATTTCCGTTTTGCCAATTCATTGCCGTGTCGGTGCGGCGTGGCACGCCCCGTACCCTCGTCCCATGGCCCCCCGCACCACCCTCCCCATCGGCACGGCGACCCGCGGGACCACCAACCCCAACCGGCTGCGCCGCATGGACCGCTGGATCGCCGCCGTCCACGGGTCCGCCCTGCGCCGGTCCGCAGAGCCGCCGATCGCCGTCGACCTGGGCTACGGGGCCGCCCCCTGGACCGCCGTCGAGCTGCTCACCCGCCTGCGCACCGTCGACCCGCGCACCGAGGTCGTGGGGATCGAGATCGAGCCGGCCCGGGTCGCCGCCGCCGCACCGTACGAGCGGCCGGGCCTCACCTTCGCGCACGGGGGCTTCGAGGTCCCGGTAGCGGGCGAGGTCGCGCTGATCCGGGCCGCGAACGTGCTGCGCCAGTACGACGAGGGCGAGGTCGCCGCGGTGTGGGCGCGGCTGTGCGCCCGGCTCGCTCCCGGAGGGCTGGTGGTGGAGGGGACCTGCGACGAGATCGGGCGGCGCCACGTCTGGGTGGCGCTGGACCGGAGCGGGCCCCGGACGGTGACCTTCGCGACTCGCCTCGGCTCGCTGGAGCGGCCCTCCGACCTCGCCGAGCGGCTCCCGAAGGCGCTGATCCACCGCAACGTGCCGGGCGAGCCGGTCCACGCCTTCCTGCGGGACTTCGACCGGGCGTGGGCCGCGGCCGCTCCGTACGGCTCGCTCGGCGCGCGGCAGCGGTGGATCCGCGCCGTACACGATCTGGCGGCGGACTGGCCGCTGACGGACGGGCACCGGCGGTGGCGGCAGGGCGAGGTGACGGTCCGCTGGGAGGCCCTGGCCCCCCGCTGAGGCACCCCCGCCCACGCGACCCGCGCCCCCGCGACCCCGCGACCCCGCGACCCACGCGACCCGCGGCGCGCCGCACCCGGGGCGTCGGGACTCCCGGCCAGGGGTCATCGGCATTCCCCCGCCGGGAGGGACAGGCACGCCAACTGCCGGTGAAATCACGGTACGTCGGGAACGCAACTCCCCCCTCTCTCGTCCCCTGTGGGGGACAGTGACCCGAGAAGGGCCGGCATCCTCTGTTGCTTTCACGTTTCGCATGGCACCATCGCCAAGGTCAACGTGAAGTTACTGACGGTAAATCAGATTCGGGACTGTTCAGGGCCGTCCGAGGGGGAGCTTGTGAACCGACGCCGCTGCGCCACCGCCGCGATCACCGTGGTCTGCGCCCTGACGGTGCTGGCCTCACCCGCGCTGACCCTCCAGGCATCGGCCGCCCCGCGGCCGCCGGCGGCACCCTCGGCCCCGCTGCCGCCCGCCCCGCCGAAGAAGACCCTCGAAGAGGTGCGCAAGGAGATCGACGGCCTCTACCGGCAGGCCGCGGCCGCCACCGACGCGTACAACCTCGCCGAGGAGAAGGCCAAGGAGCAGTCCGCCGAGATCGTGGAACTGGCCAAGATGATCGTGGCCGGCCGGGAGAAGATCGACGCGCTCAAGGCGCAGGCGGGCGCGGCGGCCCGCGCCCAGTACCGCAACGGCGGGCTGCCGGAGGGCGCCCAGTTCGTCCTCACCGACGACCCCCAGCTCTTCCTCGACAACGCGGGCCGGCTGCGGCAGGGACAGAAGGCCACCTCGGACCTGCTCGCCGACATGACCAGGACCCAGGCCCAGTTGGACGTCTACGCCAAGGAGGCGGGCACCAACTGGACCAAGCTCGAGGCCAACCGCGTCAAGCAGGCCGAGGCGAAGAAGGACATCGACGGCAAGATCGCCGCCGCCAAGAAGCTGGAGGCCGAGCTGGCGGCCGAGGAGCGGGCGCGGCTGCTGCGACTGGAGGAGCAGGAGCAGTACCGGGCGCAGACCGCCTGGCTGAGCACCGGCGTCCTCAAGGGCCTGAGCGGCAAGGCCACCCCGCGGGGCAAGCAGGCGGTGGAGTACGCCACCGCGCAGATCGGCAAGCCGTACGTCTGGGGCGCCGAGGGCCCGGGCTCCTTCGACTGCTCGGGGCTGACCCAGCGCGCCTGGGGCGTGGCCGGTCGCTCCATCCCGCGCACGTCGCAGGAGCAGTGGAGGCTGCTGCCGCGCGTGGACATCAAGGACATGCGACCCGGCGACCTGATCATCTACTACAAGGACGCGAGCCACATCGGGATGTACGTCGGCAACGGCGCGATCGTGCACGCACCGAGGCCGGGCCGGGACGTGACGCTCGCCGGTGCGGGTTCGATGGAGATCCTCGGAGTCGTCCGCCCGGAGTGATGCGCGCCGTGCGTGGCCCCGCACGGCGGCCCTCCGACGGGAGGCGACGCCGTCCGCTGTGGGAGGTTCTGGCGGCAGGCGGACCAGAATGGCCCCTTCCGCCCGGGGAACGCCAGGAGTGAGAGGTTCCGCACCCTCGTCGGGGGCGGTTCCGGCGCCGTGAGGCGTGATGTTCATCATGGCCTCGAAGGCAACAACCTCCCTATGCGCGGCATATGCCAAGGGCTTGTCGGCTCTCGAGGCGTGATCGCCATTCCGTTGCCCGCCGGGGTACCGCTATGGTCCCGGTCAGGCGGGACGCAGTTCGTCGTCCTGCCGCCCTCGGGGGGAGGGAAGGATTCCAAGACCGATGCCCGTACCCGTACCGCGACAGAGAAACGACTCTGCTGCGGCGACAGGCGCTGTCACCGCTGCCACGGCCACCCCGGCCGTCACGGCCGCGACCGGCACCGATCTCACCCTCCTGGTCGTCGAGGACGACCCGGCGGGTGCTCTCGCCGTACCCGAAATGCTCGACGCCGACGGGACCCGCGTCCGCATCCGCACCGCCCGCAACCTCACCGAGGCCGAACGGCTGCTGACCGACGACGTGCACTGTGTCCTGGTCGACCTGGCCCTGCCCGGCCCCCGCGCGGCCGGCGACGACCCCCTGGCGCCCCTGCGGCACGTCCTGCGGCTCGCCCCGCGCCACGCCGTCCTGGCCCTCGCGGCCTCGGCCGACGCGGAGCTGGCGGCGGAGGCCGTACGGGTCGGGGCCCAGGACCACCTCTTCCGCGAGGAGCTCGACAGCCGGCTGCTGAGCCGGGCGATCCGGTACGCGGTGGAGCGCAAGCGGGCCGACGCGGTGCAGGTGAAACTGGCCGAGTCGCGGCTGCGGGCCCAGGAGAACGCCCGCCTGGAGCGCGGGCTGCTTCCCACGCCCCTCCTGGAGGGCTCCGACCTGCGCTTCGCGGCCCGCTACCGGCCCGGCCGCTCGCGCGCCCTGCTCGGCGGGGACTTCTACGACACCGTCCGTACCCCCGACGGCACGGTCCACGCCATGATCGGCGACGTCTGCGGGCACGGTCCGGACGAGGCGGCGCTCGGGGTGGAGCTGCGCATCGCCTGGCGGGCGCTGACCTTCGCGGGCCTGTGCGGTGACGAGCTGCTCTCGACGATGCAGCAGGTCCTGGAGCACGAGCGGGAGAGCGAGGAGATCTTCGCGACGCTCTGCACGGTCGACATCGCCCCGGACGGGCGCCGGGCGGGCCTGTGCCTGGCCGGCCACCCCTCGCCGCTGATCGCCCGCCACGGCCGGGCGGCTCGGCTGCTGCCGTACGAGGACGGCGGCCCGGCCCTGGGGCTGCTGCCGCGCGCCCGCTGGCCGCGGCGCCAGGTGGAGCTGGGCGGGGCGTGGAGCCTGCTGATGTACACGGACGGTCTGATCGAGGGCCGCTCGGCGGGCCCGGGTTCGCCGCGGCTGGGTCAGGACGGGATGGTCGAGATGATCAACCGGCAGCTGGCGGAGGGCCTGCGGGGCGAGGAGCTCCTGGAGGCCGCGGTGACGGAGGTGCGCTCGCTGAACGGCGGGGAGCTGACGGACGACGTCGCGGTCCTGGCACTGGAAAGAGCCCGGGGGTAGTCCCCGGGCCCCTTGGGTCCACTCGCGCGAGGCGCTACCGGCCGCCGTTGTAGGGGCCGTACGGGCCGTCGCTGCTGGAGCCTCCGCGCCGACCGCCGCCCCCGCCCGAGATCTGCTTGATCGCGGGCCGGACGTCGACCATGAAGACGATGGCGGCGATGAGGCCGGCGATCTGCAGGAAGAGCATGCCCAGAACCAGGTTCAGGACGAGGTTGATGCTGAGGATGATCAGCCAGAACTTCTTGGTCTGCTTGTCGGCCGCGCGATACGCGTCCTCGCGTGCCATGGCGGCGAAGACGAACGAGACGAGGGCGAAGCCGAGGAAGACCACGTCGGTCACCAGTGAGAGACCGAGGTCGAATCCGTCGCGCAGCATGTCTGAACCGCCTAGTCGATGAAGTGAGCGCCTCGCGGCCAAGGTACCCGGTACAACGCACCGGGCACCCTGATTGGTGCCCCGACGGGCCCCGCCTTACTTCTCGGCGGCGGCGGTCTTCTTGGCGACCGGCTTGCGGGCGGTGGTCTTGCGGGGGGACTTCGGCGCGTCGGCCTTGGCCGCGGGCTCCTCCGTCTTGGTCTCCGTCTTGGCCGCCGGCTCGGGCTCGACGACGACGGCGATCTCGGTGATCTCCTCGGCCACCTCACCGCGCCACGCCTTCACGGCCTCCTCGCCGTGCGCGGCGACCTCCTCGTACTTCTCGCGCGCCTTCACCGCGTACTCGGCGGCGACGCCGACGCTCCGGAGCGCCAGGTCCTGGGCGGTCTCGCCGAGCTTCTTCAGGTCGGTGTCGAGGCTGCCGACGACCTCGGCGAACTTCGACTGCACGGTGGCCTGGGCGACCTTGGCCCGGTCGGTGACCTTGTCCTGAACGGCCTTCGGGTCGGTCTTGCGCACGGCGTCGATGCGCGCGGGCGCCTCGGCGGCGATCTGCTCGATCAGCCCGGGGACCTTCTTGGCCTGCTGGACGGCGAGGTCGGCGGTGCCGGCGGCGAAGTAGAGGGGGGTACGCAGTTCTTCGATGATGGCCATGGGTGTGGTCCTCCCGGATGTGTACGTACTAGCTCACGGTTCGTTCGGCATCGGAGGCGGCGTCGTCACCGTCGACGGTTCGGCGGCGCTCTCAGCGGCGTTCTCGGCGGCGTTCTCCTTGCGGAAGGAGTCGTAGATCTGGAGCAGCACCTGCTTCTGCCGCTCGTTGATCGAGGGATCGGCGAGGATGACGGCGCGCGTCTCCAGCTCGTCCCGTTCCTTCTCGTCGAGAATCCCGGCCCGCACGTAGAGAGTCTCGGCGGAGATCCGCAGCGCCTTGGCGACCTGCTGCAGCACCTCGGCACTGGGCTTGCGCAGCCCCCGCTCGATCTGGCTCAGATACGGATTGGACACCCCGGCGGCCTCCGCGAGCTGCCGCAAGGAGAGCTGCGCGGTGCGCCGCTGCTCGCGGAGGTACTCGCCAAGATTGCCGACGTTGAGTGATGCCATGCCCCGACGATGCCACCGCCCGCTAACTATTGCAAGCACCCGCTTGCAATAGTGTCGCGTGTCGCATTCCCGTCACTTCGGGAACTCACACGCCCCCGGTCGGTGCCCGACTTCCCCGGCGCCCGCCCCCTACCCGCCCCCCCCAACAGCCCGGCCGCCCATGGTCGGCGCGGCACGGCCGCCGCCCATCCCCCGGCCGACGGAGACTCCCTGCGGAGACGAACACCTCGCGTCGACCCCGGTCATCGGGACCGCCGAGGCGATGGCCGGATGTGACAGAGAGCCGTCATTGCGGTCATCGGGCGCCGTCGCCACGATGGACGCATGTCCCCCACACACCGTGTCGTCATCGCGGTCTTCCCGGACGTCGACCTGCTCGACGCCACCGGCCCGGCCGAGGTCTTCGCCCTGGCCAACCGGGAGACGGGCGGCCGGGCGGGCTACGCGGTCCGACTGGCGGGCCCCGGCGCCGAACCGGTCGTCACCTCGGCCGGCGTACGCCTGGTCCCGGACCTGACCTTCGCCGAGGTCGGCGCCGCGGTGGACACGCTCCTCGTGCCCGGCGCGGTGGACCTGGGCCCGGACGGTCCGGTGGCCCGGGTCGACGACCTGGTCGTGGAGTGGGTCAAGGCCACCGCGCCGCACGCCCGGCGCATCGCCTCGGTCTGCGTGGGCGCGCATCTGCTCGCCGCCGCCGGGCTGCTCGACGGACGGCGGGCGACCACGCACTGGTCGACCGCGGCACAACTCGCCGCCGAGCACCCTCGGGTGCGGGTCGACGCCGACCCGATCTTCGTCCGCTCCGGCCGGGTGTGGACCGGGGCCGGCATCAGCACCTGCATGGACCTCGCGCTCGCACTGGTCGCCGAGGACCACGGCGAGGAGCTGGCGCTCGCTGTCGCCCGGCACCTCGTGATGTACCTCAGGCGGCAGGGCGGCCAGAGCCAGTTCAGCGTGCCGCTGAGCCGGCCGGCGGCGGCTCGCAGGGACATCGACGAGCTGCGCGCGTTCATCACGGAGCACCTCGACGACGATCTGTCGGCGCCAGCGCTGGCCGAGCGCATGTGCCTGAGCGAACGTCACTTCGCCCGTGTTTTCCGCCAGGAGACGGGCACCAGCCCCGCCGCCTACGTGGAGGCTTCCCGGGTCGAGGCGGCCAGGCGCCTGCTGGAGACCACGGACCAGCCGCTGGAGCGGATCGCGTCAGCGGTCGGGATGGGGTCGGTGGAGACGCTCCACCGCGCGTTCCGCAAACAGATCAGCACGACCCCGGCCTCCTACCGCCGCCGGTTCCGCACGACGTCCTGACCTGCCCGATGTCCTGATCTGCCCACATCCTGACCTGCCCACGTCCTGATCTGCCCACGTCCTGACCTGCCCGTCGTGCCGATCCGGACGACGTCCGATTCCCACGCCCTGCCCGATGCCCTGATCCGCAGGACGTCCTCGATCCACCACACCCCACACAACGCCCCGACCTACCGTCGTCCTGATCCGGACGACGTCCTCGATCCCCTCCCCAGACCCGGCGAGTCGCCGCGACCGTGGCCTCGCCATGCCCGCACACCCGACAACCCTCCGAAAGGAACCGTCCTCTCATGAACGCCTCCGCGACCCTCCGCAGCGTCATCGGCCTCGACGGCACGTTGCCCCGCCTCGGCGACACCACCCTGATCATGATCGACTTCCAGAACACCTACCGCACCGGCGTCATGGCCCTCGAAGGCGCCGAGCCCGCCCTGGCCGCCGGGGCCCGGCTGCTCGCCGCCGCCCGCGCGGCGGGCGCGCCCGTGGTCCACGTCGTCAACGACGGCGGCGAGGGCACTCCGTACGACATCCGTGCCGAGATCGGCTCGATCAGCCCCGAGGTGGCCCCGGTCGAGGGCGAGCCGGTCGTCGTCAAGCAGGTGCCCAACGCCTTCCACTCCACCGAGTTGGAGAAGACCCTGCGCGACCTGGGCGCGGGGCCCGACCTGGTCCTGGCCGGTTTCATGACGCACATGTGCGTCACCTTCACCGCCCAGGGCGCCTTCAACCTCGGCTACCGGCCCACCGTCGTCGCCGAGGCGACCGCCACCCGCGCCCTGCCCGCGCCCGACGGCGGCACGGTGTCCGCGGACGCGCTCCTGACGGCGAGTCTGACCACGATCGGCGACCTCTTCGGCCTGGTGGCGCCGACCGTCGAGCACCTCACCGGCGGGGTGTGACGCGCATCACTCCACCGAGGTCGTCGAAAGCGATGAGTTCCGGGCGGGCCGGGTGTCTCCATTGACGTAACCAACCGGAGCGAAGAACAGGAGCACCTGCCATGCGCATCGTGATCAGCGAGTTCATCAGCCTCGACGGCGTCGTTCAGGCACCCGGCGGCCCCGAGGAGGACACCGATGGCGGCTTCGCGCACGGCGGCTGGACGCACCCCTTCTTCGACCCGGAGGTGGTCGGCGGGGCCTTCGCCGACGCGGTGACCAAGGCCGAGGGCCTGTTGTTCGGACGGCGTACGTGGCAGAACATGGCCGCGGCGTGGCCGGAGCGGGCCGGCGACCCCTTCGCCGACCGGCTGAACGCCCTGCCGAAGTACGTCGTGTCCCGCACGCTCGCCGAGTCCGAGCTCAGCTGGAACAACACCACGCTGATCCACGGCGACGAGGCCGTCGCCGCCGCCCGGAAGCTGCGCGAGGCGGACGGCGGCGACCTGGTGGTCATGGGAAGCCCCAGCCTCGTCCGCACCCTGCTGAGCGAGGGCCTGGTCGACGAGCTCCGCCTCATGATCATGCCGGTGCTCGTCGGCGGCGGTAAGTCGATCTTCCCGACGGACGGCGACCTGCACACGCTGCGCCTGGCCTCCGCGGTGACCAGCGAAGCGGGCGTCCAGGTGTGCACCTACCGCCGGGCCACGAAGGACTGAACCCCGGAACCGCCACGCCCCCTCGGCGCCCGGCGCGCGTGAGAGCCCGTGGCGGTTCGGGCTCGCCCCCCGTGGCGCCGTCGTTCGTTTGTCGATAATCCGTTACGGATCGACCTTCGCTACCCTGGCCGACATGACCGCCATGGCACCCACCCGCACCGAGCCCGACCTCTCCTTCCTCCTCGACCACACCAGCCACGTCCTGCGTACGCAGATGAGTGCGGAGCTCGGAGAGATCGGGCTCACCCCGCGCATGCACTGCGTCCTCGTCCACGCCCTCGAGAAGGAGCGGACGCAGGCGCAGCTCGCCGAGATCGGGGACATGGACAAGACCACGATGGTGGTGACCGTCGACGCGCTGGAGAAGGCCGGGCTGGCCGAGCGCCGGCCGTCCAGCACCGACCGGCGGGCCCGCATCATCGCGGTCACCGAGGAGGGGGCGAAGGTCGCCGCCGCGAGCCAGAAGATCGTCGACGGGGTGCACGAGAGGGCCCTGGGCTCCCTGCCCGACGATGAGCGCGAGGTGCTGTTGCGCGCACTGAATCGCCTGGTCAAGGGACATCTGGAGACGCCCGTGGAGGGCGCGCGGCCAGCCCGCCGGGCGCGCCAGAAGGGGTAGCGGACACCAACCGGAACGCAGCCCGCCCCTTCTCGATCCGCAAAAGATAGTCTGCAACAAAACTATCTGCTACGGTCTTTCCTGTTGGCTCCCGACGACAGGAGAGACCGCCATGCCCACCACCTCCACCCCCGCGGCGACGACCGCGTCCTCGCGCTCCCGATGGGTCGCCCTCGGCGTCCTGGCCACCGGGATGCTGATGACGATCCTCGACGGCAGCATCGTCACCGTCGCCATGCCGGCCATCCAGAGCGACCTCGGGTTCACCCCGGTCGGCCTCAGCTGGGTCGTCAACGCCTACCTCGTCGCCTTCGGCTCACTGCTCCTCCTCGCCGGCCGCCTCGGCGACCTCATCGGCCGCAAGCGGATGTTCCTCGCGGGGACGGGAGTGTTCACCGCCGCCTCGCTGCTCGCCGGTGTCGCCACCTCCCCCGGCCTCCTCATCGCGGCCCGCTTCCTCCAGGGCGTCGGCAGCGCGATGGCATCCGCCGTCAGCCTCGGCATCCTCGTCACGCTCTTCACCGCGCCGCGCGAACGGGCCAAGGCCATCGCCGTGTTCAGCTTCACCGGCGCGGCCGGAGCCTCCATCGGGCAGGTGCTCGGCGGCGTCCTCACCGAGGCGCTCACCTGGAACTGGATCTTCTTCATCAACCTCCCCATCGGCATCGCCGCGCTCCTCGTCGCCCTCCCCGCACTGCCCGACGACCGCGGCCCCGGCCTGAAGGCCGGAGGCGGCGCGGACGTCATCGGCGCGCTCCTCGTCACCGGCGGCCTGACGCTCGGCATCTACGCGGTCCTCACGATCGAGGAGTACGGCGCCGCTTCGGCCCACACCCTCGGTCTCGGCGCGCTCTCCCTCGCCCTTCTCGCCGGCTTCCTCGTCCGCCAGGCCAGGACCCCGAACCCGCTGATGCCCCTGCGCATCCTCCGCTCGCGCAGCGTCGCGGGCGCCAACCTGGTCCAGATGCTCATGGTCGCCGCACTCTTCTCGTTCCAGATCCTCGTCGCCCTCTACATGCAGAAGGTCCTCGGCTACGGCGCCGCCAGGACCGGCCTCGCGATGCTGCCGGCCGCGGTCGCCATCGGCGCGGTCTCCCTGACCGTCTCGACCCGGCTGATCACCCGCTTCGGCGAGCGCAACGTCCTGCTCGCCGGTCTCGCCCTCCTCGTCGGCGTCCTCGGACTGCTGACCCGGGTGCCGGTGAACGCCTCGTACGTCACCGACCTGCTGCCCGTGATGCTGCTGGCCGCCGGCTTCGGCCTGGCGCTCCCCGCCCTCACCTCGCTCGGCATGTCGGGTGCGAAGGAGGAGGACGCGGGCCTCGCCTCCGGCCTGTTCAACACCACCCAGCAGATCGGCATGGCGCTCGGCATCGCGGTCCTCGCCACCCTGGCCGCCTCCCGCACCGAGACCCTCACCGCCGCGGGCCGTCCCGCGGCCGAGGCGCTGACCAGCGGCTACCACCTGGCCTTCGCGGTCGGCGCCGCCCTCGTCCTCGCCGCCTTCGCGGTCGCGCTCACCGTCCTGCGGCAGCCGAACCGGGGAGAGACGACGGGGAAGGGGAGGAAGGGCCGGGCGGCGAAGGAGCGAGAGGCGCGGAGTCAGGGGGAACGGCGGCAGGAGACGGGGCCGCGGGAGCCTCTGGAGCGGCCTGACCGGGTGTCAGCCCCCGCCGTGTGAGGGCCACCCCCGCCAGCACGACCGCCATCCCCGCCACCACCCGTCCCGTCAGCGGTTCGTCGAGCACGAGGGCCCCGAGCGTCACCGACACCACCGGCAGCAGATAGCCGACGGTCGCGGCGCTCGTCGGGCCCTCGTCCGCGATCATCCGGTAGTTGAGGTGGAAGGTGAGTCCGGTCGCGAAGACCCCCAGGACGACGACCGCGAACACCCCCGTCCACGTCGGCCCGGCCCCGCCGCCGGAGGCGAGGGCGGGCGTGCTCAGGACCGTCGCCGTCAGCAACTGGGCGGCCGACAGCGCCAGCGGCGCGGTGCCCCGGCCGGTGAGCCCGCGGGCCATGTACGCGAAGGCCGCCGCGTAGCTCGCCGAGGCCGCAAGGAGGGCCGACGCCCCGAGGCTCATCAGGCCGCCTCCCCCGCTCCACGGGGCGAAGATCAGCAGGACGCCGGAGAAGCCGAGGACCAGGCCGGCGAGCCGGGCCGCCGACAGCGGACGCTCTGTGCCGAGGGCCAGGCCGATGAGCAGGGACCAGAGCGGGGTCGTGGCGTTCAGGACGCCCGCCGTACCGCTGTCCACGGTCTGCTCGCCCACCCCGAACAGGAAGAAGGGCACGGCGTTGCAGAAGAACGCCGCCACGACGAGGCGCCCCCAGGTCCCCCGGTCCCGGGGCAGCCGCTGTCGCGCCGCGCACGCGAGGGCGACGAGCACCCCGGCGCCCAGCAGACACCGGACGAAGGTGATCCACCCCGGGGTGAGGCCGTGGTCGAGGGCCAATTTGATCCACAGGAAGCCGGAGCCCCAGAGCAGGGCCAGGACCGCCATACGCAGCGCCGATGTCATGGCCTCCACGGTCCACCTGACGACTCGACAGGACAAGCGAAGAATCATGCATCCAGCGTTAAGCTCAGCTACATGCTCGACGTGAGACGCATGCAGGTGCTCCGGGCCGTCGTCACCAGCGGTTCCGTCACCGCCGCCGCCGCGAACCTCGGATACACCCCCTCCGCCGTGAGCCAGCAGATCGCCGTCCTGGAGAAGGAGGCCGGCATCGCCCTGCTCGAACGCTTCGGCCGGGGCGTCCGACCGACCGCCGCGGGGCGGCTCCTCACCGAACACGCGGCCGTGATCGGCCGTCAGGTCGCCGAGGCGGAGACCGCCCTCGCCGATCTGCGGGCGGGCCGCACCGGGCAGATCCTCGTCCGCTACTTCGCCACCGCGGGCGCCGATCTCGTCGCTCCGGCCCTGGCCCGGTTCCGGGCCGAGCACCCGGGGGTACGGGTCGACCTGCGGCTGGTGGGCGAGTCCGCGGCGGACGACCGGGACGAGGCCGATCTCACCCTGGTCGTACGGCCCCGGGGCGCGACGGGTGAGGGGGTCGCGCTCGTCCATCTCCTGGACGACCCCTACCGCGTCGTCCTGCCCAAGGGCCATCCGCTCGCGGACCGCCGGACCGTCGACCTGGCGGAGCTGGCGGACGAGCCGTGGGTGGGCAGCGAGCGCCCGGGCCCGTGTCTGGACGCCGTTCTGGAGGCGTGCGCGGCGGCCGGATTCACCCCGGGCATCGCGGTGGAGTGCGAGGAGTACGCCACCGCGCAGGGCTTCGTCGCGGCCGGTCTCGGCATCAGCCTGGTGCCCCTGTTGGGCCTGGGCAGCCGCCACCCGCAGGTGGCCGTCCGCCGGGTGCGAAGCCCGGAGCCGGTCCGGTCGATCCACGCGGCGGTACGGGAGTCCTCGCTGGCCCTGCCCGCCGTACGCGACCTCCTGGCGGCCCTGCGGAGCGCCTGACGCTCCAGCGGAGCGCGTACGACGGCCAGTGGCCTGCCTCGTGACGGCGCCTCAGCCCGACCGCCCCGCCCGCCCGCGGCGCCACCTCACGACCGCCCCGCCCCGCCCCGCGACGCCACCTCGCCGCGTCAGCGTGCCGGCGGCCCCGCGCACGTCCCCCGGCCGTCCGTCAGACAGGCGGGGAGCGGCTCGCTGTGGACGATGTCCAGGCGGGACACGGCCCGGGTGAGCACGACGTAGAGCCGGTGGAGTCCCCGCTCCTCGGCCGCCACGATGGCGGCGGGTTCGGCGACGACGACGTGGTCGTACTCGAGCCCCTTCACCGTCGTCGCCGGCAGCACGGTCAGACGCGCGTCCCCGGCCCCCGCCTCCCCCGACGCCCCCTCCAACGCCCGCGTCAACGCCTCGACCTGGTCCTCCGCCGCGATCACGCCCACCGAGCCCTCCCGCGCCAGCGCCGCGCGGACCGCCGTGATGACGCCGTCGGCCAGGTCGGCGACCGCGGCCACCGTGACCTCCCCGTCCGTGCGCAGCGACCGCCCGGCCGGCACGTCCGCGCCCAGCTCCGGCAGCAGCCGGTTGGCGAGTGCGACGATCGCCGCCGGGACCCGGTAGCCGGTGGTGAGGGGCACGATCTCGGCCTCCGGCTTGCCCAGGTGGGCCAGTTGGCCGGGCCAGTCGCGCGCCGCCCAGGGGGTGGTCCCCTGCGCCAGGTCGCCGAGCACGGTCAGCGAGCCGAAGACCGCGCGGCGGGCGATCGCCCGGCACTGCATCGGCGACAGGTCCTGGGCCTCGTCGACGACGACATGGCCGTAACCCTCGGGGCGGGCGATCAGCCCGGCCAGTTCGTCGAGCAGGACGAGGTCGGCGGCGCTCCACTTCGCCGAGCGGTGGGAGCGGGGCGCCCTCGCCCAGCGGATCGCGTCCCGCTCGGTCTCCGACAGCGCCTCGTCGCACGGATCGGCCAGGACCTCGGCGAGCACCTCCTGGGGTGTCGTCCTCGGCCAGCAGGCGTCCACGAACGCGGTGACCGGCCGGGCCCGTTCGGTCTTCCTGACCCAGGCGCCGCCGAGGGGCCCGGCCCGCCGTTCCGCCGCGAGCTGGAGGACGCGGACGACCCGGGCACGGACCCGTTCGCGGCCGGTGGCGTAGGGCGGGGCCTCGTCCCGTACCGACGTGACGATCTCCGCGAGCTTGTCCGGCCCGATCCGCAGCCGGAGGGGGCCGTCGGCGAGGGCCAGCTCGCCTTCCGGGACGGCCACCCGGGCGTACAGGGCCCGGCGCAGCACGCCGGCCATCCGCGCGTCGTGCTTGACGCGCGCCGCGGCCTCTCCGTCCACCGCGCGGACCTCGTCGAGGGCGATCTCCTCGTCGACGGTGGACTGCCGGATCCCGGTCTCGCCGAGGGCGGGCAGCACCTCGGAGATGTAGGAGAGGAAGGCGCGGTTGGGGCCGAGGACGAGGAGTCCGGAGCGGCTGACGCGCTGCGGGTGGGTGTAGAGGAGGTACGCGGCCCGGTGCAGGCCGACGGCGGTCTTGCCGGTTCCGGGTGCGCCCTGCACGCAGAGGGAGGCGGTGGGCTCGGAGCGTACGAGGTCGTCCTGTTCGGGCTGGATGGTGGCGGCGATGTCCCGCATCGGGCCGACCCGGGGGCGCTCGATCTCCCCGGACACCAGGGGGCTGAGCCCCGGATCGCCGCCGGCGGCGAGGTACTCGTCCTCCAGGCCGGTCAGATCGGCTGAGTCGCCCGGGCTGTACGGGGCCCAGCCGAACCGGCGCCGCCGGACGAGGCCCTGCGGGTCGTGGGATCCGGCCTGGTAGTACGCGCGGGAGACGGGGGCGCGCCAGTCGACGACGAGCGGCGGGGCGGCCGGGTGTTCGGCGATCCGGCGGCGCCCGATGTGGTGGGTCTGGCCGTCCTCGCGGTCGAGGCGGCCGAAGAAGAGCGGGCCGGGAGGCTGCTCGCCGAACTCCTTGGCCCGGGTGCGCAGGTGGCGGCCGAGCGCCTCGGCGTCGGCGCCGGAGGCGGCGGCGTTCTCGCCGATGACGACCTGTTCGGCCACGTCCTCGGCCATCCGGGCCAGGGCGGCGTGGCAGGCGTCGTGGTGGGTCCGTTCCCGGAGGAGTTCATGGTCGAGAGACGTCATGCGCCCACCCTAGGCGAATAACGTTACCGAGTTAAATTTCTTATCGAGTTACGCGAGGGGTCACCCGTACGCGAGGCCGTCTCCCAGCGCGCGGAACGCCCCTTCGGCGGCGGCCACCGCGTCCGGATGGACGGCGTCCGCACTCTCCCCCGCCGCGATCCGGCGCACGTTCTCCTCCGCCAGGATCCGCAGGACGGCCACGATCTGGCCGGCGGCGAGCCGCGCCTCCAGACCGCCGCCGCCGTCGTCGAGCACCTCCGCGAGGGCCGCCTCCGACCGGTCCTGGTACGCGTGGAGCCGCGCCACCAGCGCCGGAGTGCCGTACAGCAGGCGCTGGAAGGCGAGGACGGCCGGGTGGTCACAGAGGCCCGTCACCGGCTCGCGCCGCTCCAGGCCGGCGAGCACGTGCGCCCGAAGGGCGTCGAGCGGCGCGACGCCCGCGCCCCGCCCGGCCACCACCCGGGCCGCCTCGTCCTCGTGGTCCGCGAACCGGTGAAGCGCCAGGTCCTCCTTGGTCGGGAAGTACCGGAAGAGGGTCGGCTTGGAGACCTCGGCGGCGGCGGCGACCTCGGCGACCGGGACGGCGTCGAAGCCCTTCTCCAGGAAGAGCGCGATGGCGGCCTCCGAGATGGCCTGCCGGGTCCGCTCCCTCTTCCGCTCCCTGAGCCCGGTCACTTCCCGTCCTCCCGCTCGACCAGCAGCGCGATCCCGTCGAGGATCCGGTCGAGGCCGAAGCGGAACTCGTAGTCCGGCTCGTCCGCCTCGTCCATCACCCCCGAGTCCAGCATCCGCGCCACCGCCGGATAGCGGGCCGGGTCGGCGAGGCGCCGCAGGGTGTGGCCGTAACGGGAGAGCACCTCCTCGGGGCTCTGCCCGCTCGCGCTGATGACGGCGGCGAGATCGGCCGTCATCAGCGCCTCGGTGCGCACGAAACCGCCGACCAGCATGACCACCGAGACCTTGGCGCCCTCGCCGAGCCCGGTGCCCTCCAGGGCCTCCATCGCCCGCTCCCACCAGGCGACCGAGTTCGGCGTCGCGGGCGGGCCGGAGAGCGGGACGCGGAGCATCCAGAGGTTGCGGTGGTAGACCTCGCGGGAACTCCAGGCCCACCGCGCGAGGCCGGTGCGCCAGTCGACACCGGCCGGGGGCCCGGCGGGCGGCGGCCCCATGGCCACGTCCTGCATCAGGACGTACAGCTCGCTCTTGGCTCCCACATAGCGGTAGAGGGACATGGTCGAGACGCCGAGCTCCTTGGCGATCCGCCCCATGGAGACCGCGTCGAGCCCCTCCGCCGACGCGATGCCGACGGCCGTGTTCACGATCCGGTCGAGGGTGAGCCCGGGCTTGGGGCCCTTGGAAGGGCGCTCCCTCAGCCCCCAGGCGGCCTCGATGCTCGCGGGCAGGAAGCTTCCGCCGCCCTCGCCCTTGTCGTCCGCCACCACAGCCGCCCTTCATCCGCTTGACGACCATCCTAGTAATGCGTAACCCTTACACAGTAACGCGTAGGGCATACGCAGTACCCGTGCGGGCGTCTACGCCCTACCGGACCGCGGGCGCCTACGCCCTACCGAACCAGGGGGAAACGCCATGCCACCCGCCGTCGAAGCCACGGGTCTGCGCAAGACCTACGGCGAGCTCACCGTCCTCGACTCGCTCGACCTCCGCGTCGAGCGGGGCACCGTCTTCGCCCTGCTCGGCCCCAACGGCGCGGGCAAGACCACCACCGTCCGCATCCTCGCCACCCTCACGGCACCCGACGCGGGCCACGCGCGCGTGGCGGGGCACGACGTCGTCACCCAACGCTCCCTGGTCCGCCGCGCGATCAGCCTCACCGGCCAGTTCGCCGCCGTCGACGAGACCCAGACCGGCGCCGAGAACCTGCGCATGATGGCCCGCCTCTCGGGCCTCTCCCGGGCGGCCGCCGACCGGCGGGCCACCGAACTCCTGGAGCGCTTCGGCCTCACCGCCGCCGGCGGGCGGCTCGCCCGGACCTACTCGGGAGGGATGCGACGCCGTCTGGACCTCGCGGCCGGGCTCGTCCGCGACCCGGAGGACACCGCGGTGATCTTCCTCGACGAACCGACCACCGGCCTCGACCCGCGCAGCCGCATGGAGCTCTGGCAGGTGGTACGGGACCTCTCCGACAGCGGCACCACGGTCTTCCTCACCACCCAGTACCTGGAGGAGGCCGACCGGCTCGCCGACCGCATCGCCGTCATGGACTCCGGCCGGATCGTCGCCGAGGGCAGCGCCGAAGCGCTCAAGTCACGCGTCGCCGGCCACCGCCTCGACCTCGTCCTGCGCGACCACGACACCTACCTCCGGTTCGCGGACCGCGCGAACCCTTCCTCCGGCACGCCCGCGCCGAGCCACCACTCCCCCGACACCCTCACCCTGGGGCTGCCGACCGACGGCACGGCCGCCCAGGTACGGGCCCTCCTCGACGCGCTCGACCCGGACCGCACGGACATCGTGCGCTTCGCGCTCCACACCGCCACCCTCGACGACGTCTTCCTCGCCCTGACCGACAAGGAGACCTCCCGTGTCTGACGTCCTCACCGCGACCGGCACCCTGACCGGCCGGGGCATCCGCATCAGCCGTCGCAACATCGACGCCGTCATCACCTCGATGCTGCTGCCGATCATGCTGATGCTGATCTTCGTCTATTTCTTCGGCGGCGCCATCGACACCGGAACGCGGTACGTGACGTACGTCGCGCCCGGCGTCCTCATCCTCTGCTCCGGCTTCGGCTCGGCCGGCACCGCCGTGGCCGTCAGCGAGGACATGAAGGGCGGCATCATCGACCGGTTCCGCTCGCTCGACATCGGCGGTACGCCGATCCTGGCCGGCCATGTCGGCGCCAGCGTGGCCCGGAACCTCCTCTCCACCGCGCTCGTCCTCGGCGCCGCCTTCGTCATCGGCTTCCGCCCCTCGGCCACACCCCTGGGCTGGCTGGCCGCGATCGGCCTGCTCGTCGCCTTCATCACGGCGATCTCCTGGCTGGCCGCCGCGGTCGGACTGCTCACCCGCACCCCCGAGGCGGCGAGCGGAGTCACCTTCTTCATGATGTTCCTGCCCTACCCGAGCAGCGCGTTCGTCCCCATCGAGACCATGCCCGGCTGGCTGCACGGCTTCGCCGAACACCAGCCGGTGACCCCGGTCATCGAGTCGCTGCGCGGACTGCTCCTCGACCAGCCGGTGGGCAACACCCCGTGGATCGCTCTGGGTTGGTGCGCCGCGTTCCTCGCCCTCGCGGTCGCCGCGTCCGGGGCCCTCTTCCGCCACAGGACCTCATGACCGACCCCGGTCCGCGGCCGGGCGGAGTCAGAAGATGTCCGGGCACCACGGCCGACGGGAGGTCCGCAGCAGGGCGTCCGCGCGGACGGCGGCCCCGGGGGTGACCTCCTCGACCCGGCCAAGGGCGACCAGGCGCACCACCGACTCGTCACCGAGCGAGAGCGTGCCCAACTCGGCGATGTCGAGGGCGAGATCGGCCGCGTCGGTGGTCCGCGCGCAGTCGGCGCCCTCCGGGGAGGCGTCCAGCCGGTAGCGGCCGCCCGTCAGCCCCGCGGGGTCCCGCAGATCGAGGACCAGACTGTCGGAGGCCCCGTACGTGCGGCCCTCCAGGACCGTGACGACATCGAGCACCCGGACCCACAACATGTCGGCCTGCGTGGTGATGTGCGCGGCCCGCGGGTCGGGCAGCAGCAGCGGGAGGAGGTCGTCGGGGGCGCGGTGGCCGGACTTGACCGTGGCCACCCAGTCGATCGAGCAGAGATAGCGCCACAGTGCCCGCTCCGCCGCGGGTGTGACGGCGATCAGATCCTTGACCTTGGCCGTGTTCAGGGGCTGCTTGGCGTCGCCCCAGGTGTCGTCGCAGGTGTAGGCGGCGAAGCCCTGCGGCTCGCCGTCCTCGTCGCGGAAGACGACGTAGAAGGGCTCGGTCCACGGCGAGTGGTGGAAGGCGAGACCCGTCTCGACGTCCCAGCGGCGGCTGTCCCGGTCGATCATCCCGGCCCGGAATCCGGCGAGCCTGCGATGGAGGCCGGGGCCGATCTTGCGGATCTCCTCGCCGTCGGCGAAGTCGATCCGTCCGCCGTCCTCGGGCCGCCCGGTGCGCCGGGGGTCGAGACCGGCGCGGCGGACGTCGACGGTCCATTCGGCGGTCCAGGTCGCCGGGCCGAAGCCGTAACGGCCGTAGATCGGGTACTCGGCGGCGATGAGCGTGGCGACCGCGTCGCCCCGCTCCTTCGCGGCGGCGAGGTCGCGCGTCATCATCCGGCTGAGCAGCCCCTGCCGGCGATGCGTCGCCGAGACGGTGACACCGCTGACGGCGTCGGCGACGAGCGAGCCGCCGCCGACGGCGCTCAACTCCTGCGTGAACGAACGGAAGGTGGCGACGATCCGGCCGCCGTCGAAGACCCCGAGGACACGGGAGAGGTCGCTGTGCGGCAGCCGGTCGGCGACCTCCTCGTCCGTCACCACCGGCGGGCGCAGGAAGCCGGTGTTGACCGCCCGGAGCCAGTCGGGGTACTCGGACTCGACGACAGCGCGCACCTCAAGAGTCATCCTTCGAGGCTATGCCGCCCCCGCCGCCACCCGCACCCGGGTTTCCCGGCGCCACCCGCACCCGGGTTTCCCGGCACCACCCGCATCCGGGTTTCCCGGCGCCACCCGCATCCGGGCGAGCCGCACCGCCCCGCGCCCCCGCGCCCGGGACGCGCCGGGCTCGCTGCCACGCGCGCCCGCGGCGCGTCAGATGAGCAGGTCGTCCACCTGCGCCTCGCCCTCGCGATAGCGGCGGGCGATCTCGGCGCTGCAGTCGTCGGCCGTCCGCTGCAGTTGCTGACGCCGCCGCGAGACCTGCTGCTCGTACCCCGCGAGCCGGCCCATGGCCGTGTGGAGTTCGTCGTCCGTCCGCGCCCCGAGGTCCGAGAGCTCGACCTCCGAGAGCATCTCCGTCGCCAGCCGCCGGTACTCCTCGCCGCGGGGCGTCGACAGCGTCACGTGCCGCGCCGAGGTCCGCAGCCGGGAGGGCGCGTCCGCGAGGATCTCCGACAGCCGGTCCAGGATCGGCGCCTCCGGATCCGCCCGCCGCGCCAACTCCGCCCGCAGGATGTCGATCCGGCCCTGCAGCATCCGCCGTACGTAGCTGAGGTCGGCCTCGTCCCCCTGGGCGTCACGGCGCAGGGTGCGCAGCTCCGGCAGCCGCAGAGCGGTGAGATCGGGTGTCGGCCGTTCCGGCAGGGCGGGCTCGGCCCGCCGCTGCACGGGTGGTCGTACGGCCGCGCCGACCCGGGTCAGCTGTACGGGGCCGGAAGGCGTCTGCCCGGCGCCAGGTGCACTCATGTGAATCGTCCCCTCGACCGGCGCGGAACCGCACCGCCTGACAGGCATGGTGCCATTCCCGCACGTGTGTGTGCAGGCGCTCTGCACCCGTTCAGCCGCAGATGCGTCGGTCTGTAGGTTGGTCCGTATGCGAGCAGTGGTACAGCGGGTCGACGGCGCGAGCGTCGTCGTCGCAGGAGAGACCGTCGGCGAGATCGTCGGCGAGGGACTGTGTGTGCTGGTGGGAGTCACCCATGACGACACCCCGGAGAAGGCGGCCCAGCTCGCCAGGAAGCTGTGGTCCGTCCGCATGCTGGAGGGAGAGAAATCCTGTTCGGACGTGAATGCGCCCTTGTTGGTGATTTCTCAGTTCACCCTCTACGGGGACGCCCGCAAGGGCCGCCGGCCCACGTGGAACGCGGCGGCGCCCGGACCCGTCGCCGAGCCGCTCGTCGACGAGGTGGTGGCACGGCTGCGCGAGCTGGGCGCGCACGTGGAAACGGGCCGGTTCGGAGCGTCCATGCGTGTCTCGCTCACGAATCAGGGCCCGTTCACGGTGCTCGTGGAGGTGTAGCGGGCCCGGGGCGCGGCGGGGCCCGGGACGCCGTCCGCCCGGGACGCCGTCCACCCCGGGATGCGGCGGGCCGGGGCGTGGCCCCTGACCCGCCGGGCGCGCGCTACGGCTCGACGACGGTCTCCTGCGCGGCGGCCGTGTCGCCGGCGATCAGCTCCGCGTCCACCGGGACGTTCCGCTTCACCATCGCCAGCGCGATCGGCCCCAGCTCGTGGTGGCGGGCGGAGGTGGTGATGAAGCCGAGCTGCCGGCCCTCGCCGCCGTCCGCCGCGAGCCGGATCGGGGTGCCGTGGCCCGGCAGGTGCACCTCGCTGCCGTCCAGGTGCAGAAAGACCAGGCGCCGCGGCGGCTTCCCCAGGTTGTGGACACGGGCGACGGTCTCCTGCCCGCGGTAGCAGCCCTTCTGCAGGTGCACCGCGCTGCCGATCCACCCCAGCTCGTGCGGAATGGTCCGGTGGTCGGTCTCGAAGCCGAGTCGCGGCCGGTGCGCCTCGATCCGCAGCGCCTCGTACGCGAGGATCCCGGCGGCCGGTCCGTGGGAGGCCCCGAAGGACTCCAGCTCGGTGCGGGGCAGGAACAGATCGCGGCCGTGCGGGGTCTCCCGTACGACGACGCCCGCCGGTACCTCGGCGATGGAGCCGGCCGGCAGGTGGACGACGGCGAACTCGTCCGTGCGGTCGGCCACCTCGACCCGGTAGAAGAACTTCATCGACTCCAGATAGGCGATGAGCTCACCCTGGGTGCCGGGCTCGACGTGCGCCCAGACCGTCTCGCCGTCGTCGACGAGGTAGAGGGCGTGCTCGATGTGCCCGTTGGCGGAGAGGATCAGCGCCTCGGTGGCCCGGCCGGCCGGCAGCTCGCTGACGTGCTGGGTGAGCAGCAGGTGGAGCCAGCTGAGGCGGTCGTCGCCGGTGACGGCGACGACGCCGCGGTGCGAGAGATCGACGAAGCCGTCGCCCGCGGCGAGGGCGCGCTGCTCGCGGAACAGGTCGCCGTAGTGCGCGGCGACGCCTTCGTCACGGCCTTCGGCGGGGACGGCGCCGGGCAGGGACAGCAGAGGGCTCTTCATGAGGAAAAGCCTACGACTCGGCGGCGGCGTCCTTCGCGGCGCAGTCCTTGCACCTGCCGAAGATCGCGAAGTGCTTCATGTCCGTGTCGAAGCCGAAGGCTTCCCGCAGCTTGCCGGTGAACTCGGACGCCACCTCCACGTCCGCCTCGATGACGTTCGTGCAGTCCCGGCAGACCAGGTGGAGGTGGTGGTGCCGATCGGCGAGGTGGTAGGTCGGCGCCCCGTGCCCGAGATGGGCGTGGGAGACGAGCCCGAGCTCCTCCAGGAGCTCCAGGGTCCGGTACACGGTGGAGATGTTCACACCGGACGCGGTCTTGCGGACCTCGCCGAGGATGTCGTCGGGGGTCGCGTGCTCCAGCGTGTCCACGGCCTCCAGGACAAGCTGGCGCTGGGGCGTCAGCCGGTAGCCGCGCTGCCGCAGATCGCTCTTCCAGTCGGTGCTCACCACGCCCCCAGTGTAAGAGGGCGTGGCGTGCTACCGGGTGGTCGTGGGACTACTTGAAGAAGGCGATGCCGTCGTCCGGCATGTCGGGGAGGTTGCGCGCCATCTCCGCGACCTCCTCCGGCGTGACGACCTTCTTCAGGTGCGCCGACATGTACGGGCGGAGCGGGACCTCGGGGGTGGCCTTCTCGCCCACCCACATCAGATCGCCCTTGACGTAGCCGTAGAGCCGCTTGCCGCCGCTGTACGCGCCGGAGGCCGCCGTACGGGCCACGGCGTCCGTCACCAGGTCGATCTGCGGCTTCTTGTCGGCCAGCTCGCCGTACCAGATCTCCACGATGCCCTGGTCGCGGACCATGACGATCTCGACCTTGCGGTCCTTGTCGATCCGCCAGTAGCCGCTCTCGCTCTCCAGCGGGCGGACCTGGTTGCCGTCGCCGTCCAGGACCCAGGAGTGCGAGTGGTACTCGAGGAAGTCACGGCCGTCGTGGCTGAACGTCACGGACTGGCCGAAGTTGCACTTCTCGGCGCCGGGGAAGTCGGCCACGCCCGCGCCTTCCCACGTTCCGAGGAGGAACGCGAGGGGGACGAGGTCCGGGTTGAGGTCGGACGGGATCTCGATCATGAGCAGCTCTGTCGATCTCTAGTGGTGGTTACCGCTGGCCCTGGTACAGCTTCTTCACGGCCAGACCGGTGAACGCGAGCACGGCGACACAGACCAGGGCCAGGAGGACTTCGAAGAAGATGATCACAGGTGCTCCTCGAATGAGCGGTGAAGGCAGAACGGGCCGGACCCCAGCTTAGTCTGCGGGGGCCCGGCCCTCTCTGTGAGGTGGGTCTAGCGCTGTCAGCCCAGGAGCTGGTTCTGCAGGGTGACCGTCTGCTGGAACGGGACCCGCAGGGCCTCCCCCTTACGGGTCTGCGTGACCAGGGCGACGGTGTCGCCCGCCTGGATGTAGGCCCAACGGGCCTGATCGGCGTTCTTCGGCAGCTCGACGAAGGTGTACAGAGCGGTGTACGACACCCGGACGTCGTTCGCGATCTCGCTGTCCATCGTGACGCCCTCCGCCCCTTCGAGGAGCGGGCCGTCGAGCGAACCCGCCCGGATGACGTCGTCCTTGAACGCCTCGGCGAAGGCGACCGAGTTGAACCGGAGCAGGTGGATCCGGGTCGTCGTGCCGTCGGGCATGGTCCAGCCGCGGGCGGCGACGTGCCGCAGCGCGGACTCCTTCAGCGCGTCCTTCAGCTCGGCGCGGTCGTCCTGCCGGTACTGGGACACGTACTGGTCCACCGTGACCCAGCCGCCGTCGAGCTTCGGGTCGGGCGTGGCACCGGCCGGGGCAGGGAGGAGCAGTTTGCGCAGGTCGGCGTGGTGGATCTCGCCCGGGTTGCCGTCGCTGTAGGGGCGCGGGGCATCGGCCGGGAGGGCCGGAAGGCTGAGCTTCGGGTACTCCCAGCGGCCGTCGCTCTCGGTCGCGAGACCGGGCACCTCGTGGCGCTCCATGGACGCGATCCCGAACGCGGTCCCGGCCCCGAGCCCACCGCACACGAGCACGGCGGCGGTCCAGCGGGCGACGGCCCACAGGACGCGACGGGAGGGCCTGCGGGCCGGCGCCGCCGGGGGCCCCGAGAGGGTGAGCGGCACCTGCGCGGTCTCCGGGAGCTGCTGGCCCTCGGGCCCGGCGGCCGGGACGGCCGGCACCTCGGCCGCGACAGCCGAATCGGGCGGGACAGCCGAATCGGCCGAAGGCGCCGACTCCGCCGAGGGCTCCGGGACGGCAGCCGCTTCCCCTTCGGCCCGTGCCTCCGGCACGGCCGGGGACTCCGGGCCCGCGGCCGCCTGGGCCTCCGCCTCCGTCGGTGCCACCGGGTCGGCAGCCGCCTCCGGTGCGGGCGTCACGTCCGCCTCCGGCTTCGTCTCCGTCTGCTCGGTCATATGTACTCCCCCGGAGACGTGATGTGGTCGAGCTGCTTCCTCGCCAGCTCGGCGACCTCGGACTTGTCGAACGGCTTGGAACCCGCGGCCGTGACGGTGACGAGGACATCGGCCTCGTACGCCGAGCAGGTCATCCCGTCCACCTGAACGGCGCGCTCCTCCTTGTCCAGCCCCTTCGCCTGCGGATACATGAAGCAGGCGGAGTTCTTGTGCCCGTCGATCCTCGGCCCCTTCGGGAACTTCAGAAGGTCGGCCATGAGCCTCTTCTTGAGCTCGTACCCGCCGCGGATCGCCTTCTTGTCCTTCATCCGCGTGATGTGCACGGTGATCACGACGCCCCGCTCCGGCGAGGCGTACGAGCGGAAGGCGACCCCCTGGATCCCCTGACGGTCGACCTCCTTCTCCCAGTCACGGCGCTTCTTGCCGGCGAGGCCCTTGCCCTCCTCCTTCAGGAGCGCGGCGGCCTCCTTCCCGCTCAGCTCGCCGTCGTTGCCGTACCCCTCGATGTCGGGACCGAGTTCGTAGGCGTCCGGGACCGGCAGCTGCATCTTGCTGAGCGGCGTCGACGCCTTGCCCCGGGCGGCGCCGAGCGCCGGGTCCTTCGGCGCCTTCGACAGGTCGGGCTGCTCCCACACGACCGTCGGCGCGGAGCGGTCCGCGTCGCCGACGGTGACGCTCGTGTACGCGACACCGCCGCCGACCGCTCCGAGGACGAGCACGGCGGGCAGCACGACCGTCAGCAGCTTGCGCGCCCGGCCCGGCCGGCCCCGCTCCTCCGGCGGATCCACGGGTACGGTCGCCGCGAACACGTCGTCCGGGTCGATCACGGTGTTCCGGTCCTCGCTCACAGGCGCCCCAACTGTCGCTCGGCCACCGAGGCGATCTCCTTCTTGGAGATCTTCTTGGTGTCGGAGATGAAGATCTCGACCGCGATGTCACCGCGGTGCAGATAGGCCCGGGCCTCGTAGTAGTCCAGGTATCCGGACTTCTTCACCACCGGCAGCACGTAGTAGCGGCCGTTGGCCGAGCCCTTGATCGGATCACCGTCGTACCGCGCGTACTCCTCGTCGGGCATGTAGTCCATCTGGCTCTCGGCGTAGTCCTGCGCGCCGAGGACAGCGGTGGAGCGGTACTGGACGAGCCGGATCTCGGTGCTCTTGTACTCGCCCGTCAGCCACGACGTGGTCGCGATGCGCCGGATCCTGAGGTCCAGCTGGTGGCTCAGCGCGCTGCCGGGATCCTCGAATCCCTCCGCGAACTCGGCCGTCGCCATCCAGCCGTCCTCGTCGTGGAAGTCCGTCTTCTTCGCACCCGCGGGCTTCGGCAGCAGCAGCTTGCGCAGATCGCCGTCCGTCCTGATCCCGCGGTCCTCGGCGGAGGTGAGCGGAGCCGGCTTCTGGCCCGCCGGGAGCGACTTCGGGTAGGCGAGGTCCGGCTGGTTGAGCGCGGGCAGCGGCGTCGGCTCCCGCTCGGCCTGGATCCCGTACCCCACCGCCGTCCCGCCGACGATGCCGAGCACGGCGGCGACGGCGATCAGCGCGATGGTCCGGCCGATCCGGCGAGGGCGCGGCGACTCGGCGTCCGGGTCGACGGCTGCCGGGACCGGCGTCGGTTCCGGCGTCGGGGCCGGCTCCGGTGCCGTCCCGACGTTCTCGGTTGTTTCTGTGGCTTCCAAAAGGGGGTCCCCCCACGAGACCTGAAGCGCAGATTCCGTAACCCGCGCACCCAACTGACCCACGAGTAGTGCATGGGGTTGCAAGGGTCCGCATTACAGTTCGGTATATGGCGAAGAAGCTCGTGATCAAGGTGACCGCAGGGGCCGACGCCCCCGAACGCTGCTCCCAGGCATTCACCGTGGCCGCGGTCGCCGTGGCGAGCGGTGTCGAGGTCTCGCTCTGGCTGACGGGCGAGTCCTCGTGGTTCGCGCTCCCGGGGCGCGCGGCCGAGTTCGAGCTGCCGCATGCCGCACCGCTGCCCGACCTGATCGACTCGATCCTGGCGGCCGGGCGGATCACGCTCTGCACGCAGTGCGCGGCGCGCCGCGAGATCACGGAGAAGGACGTCCTGGAGGGCGTACGGATCGCCGGTGCGCAGGTCTTCGTCCAGGAGGCCATGACGGACGGCACGCAGGCGCTCGTCTACTGAGCGGGTTTTCCCCGCACCGGGACCGGGGGCGTCCCGCGCTCAGCGCTCGTCGTGGCGCTTCCTGCCGTCGAGTTCGTCCCACCACGCGTCGGACTGCGGGTCCCCGGACGGGGCGTCCCACCAGCGGTCCTCGGGCCCCCGCCGGTTCGCGATCATCGCGGCGACCGGCGGGATGACCATGGCGACCACGCACATGCCGATGGCGACCGGCATCGAGAAGAGCCGTACGACGGCCCACGCCCCGACGAAGAGCACCACACAGATGCCCATCATCCAGAAGTAGACGTGGCGCCGTCGCGCGTACATACCTTCAGATTACGACCGGGCGTCGGCCACGGACAGCTCGGCGGGAGCCACCGCCGCGTCGTCGTCCCGCTTGCGCTCGGGGGCGGGTGCCGCCTCCGTGGCGGCGGCCTCGCCCAGGCCGGGGCCCGTCGCCGCCTTCCGTCCCAGCCAGACCAGCAGCAGTGCGAGCGTGCCGGCGAGGGCGGGCCAGTAGAAGTACCGGAAGTCGCCCGCGGGCACCGTCGGCAGGTAGCCGGCGATGTACAGCGCCGAGCTGATCCCCAGGACGCGGACCGGCATCGCGTACTCTCCGCGGCCCGGCTTGAAGGTCAGGGTGAGCCCGACGACCAGCCAGAACCAGCCCGCGAAGAGCCACGGCAGGTCGTCGCCCATGCCGACGACGTAGTACTTGAGGATCTGCGTGCGCCGCTCCACCGGCTCGCCGATGCCGGGCGCGTCCGCGATGGTGCCGTCCTGGTACGTGTACCGGCCCTGGAACAGCACCTTCGAGAAGACCTGGAGGCGGTACTGGGCGTACTCGGGCAGGTGGCCCGGGATCTCGCTGATCCACATGTCGGTCAGCTCGTCCGCGTGCCGGCCCAGCTCCGTCAGACCCAGGGACGTGTCACGCGGGTAGCAGCGCCAGTAGGCGTCGGAGAGGTTCTTCTCCGACGTGCACCGCTTGGTCGTGGTGACCATGGCCTCCTGGAAGTCCGGCGTCGTCGCCGCCTTTCCGGCGGCCGCCCGCACCTCCTCCACGGTCAGGACGTGCACCAGGTCGTCCAGCAGGATCTGCGAGAACTGGCGGGTCTCCAGCGGCTTCGCGACGGCGGAGACGACTCCGCTCGCGACGGCGGCGGTGGCGAGCAGGGCCCCGACCGAGATCAGCCACTTCCGCCGCCCGGGCGTGGGCCACAGGGAGCGGACGAGCAGGTAGAAGACCGGGATGCCGGCCAGCAGCGCGTTCTTGCGGGCCAGGATCGCGTAGGTGATGAGGATCGCCCCGAGGGCCAGCAGCAGCCAGCGGGTGACGGTGCGGTCGGCCGGCAGGTCGCGGGCGACGAAGGCGATCGCGCAGGCGGCGAGCAGGGCGAACGCCATCTGGACGTCCTTCCACACCACACCGGTGAAGGTGATGATGTGCGGGGCAAGGCCGATGGCCAGGATCGCGAGGGAGCCGACGCGGTTGCCGGTGCGGGCCCAGACCCGCCAGGCGATGACCCACAGCGCCGCCCACAGGACGGCGGACTGCAGGGCGGCCATGGCGCCGGGGCTGCCGGTCAGCTCGATGAGCGCCCGCCACAGCAGGGCCATCACGGGCGGGTGCCAGTCCGTCACGGGCGTCTTGCCCAGCGCCTGCTGGAGCTGGTCGACGCTGTCGAGGCTCAGGTATCCGGGGGAGAACAGCATGGCCGTGCCCCAGCCGCAGAACGCGGCGATGGCGGCGAGACCCCAGGGCCAGAGCGGACGATCCGACAGATTTGACCACATCCGCGAGATCGGTCGCACGGGTCGCACAGGTGTCATGAGGCGGGAGCCTAACAGCACAAGGTCAACACGCCGCACACACCGAACGACCATCGGGTGACCACGGAAGGGCCGCGTTGACCCGGCGTCGGCAGGCCCTCCGCGGGCCGGGAACGCGAGGCTACGCGGCCTGGAAGACGTAGCGCCGGTAGACGACGAACCGGACCAGCGTGGCCACGGCCCAGCCGAAGAGCCGGGTGATGTTGTCGGTCAGCGCCGAGTCGAATCCCAGCGCGCGCGACACGTACACCGGAGCGGCCGTGATCACGATCCCGGCGAGGTTCACGAGGACGAAGACGACGACCTCGCGCGGCGACGTCTGCGAGCGCTGGTCGCGGTAGGTCCAGTGCCGGTTGCCTATCCAGCCGACCACCATCGCCGCCGCCGTGGCGACCACCGACGCCAGGACCGGCATGGACGCCATGGGCCCGTCGCCCACCCCCGGAAGGCCGAAGACGAGCAGGTTGAAGCCGCCGGCGTCCACGACGAAGGCGACGGCTCCGACGACCCCGAATTTGGCGACTTCCCGCCACAGACCGCGGATGACGTCACGCAGGCGGAGACGGAGGGACAGTTGATCGGACATGAAAAGGAGCCTAGCCGCAGGGTATTCTCACGTGACTCCACCCATGACCACTCGTGGTCTCTGGATGCCCCCCCATCGCCGCGCGGGGATTCCACAAGTCTAAAGGATCAACAGATGAGACCCACGATCGCCTGCGTCGTCCCCTGCTACAACGAGGAGGCGGCCATTGGCAAGGTGGTCCGTGATCTCCGGGCAGCGCTGCCCGAGGCCGAGATATACGTCTACGACAACGCCTCGACCGACCGCACGGTGGAAGTCGCTCTCGAGGCCGGCGCGATCGTCCGGCACGAGAAGCGCAAGGGCAAGGGCAACGTCATCCGTCGCGCCTTCGCCGACGTCGACGCGGACGCGCTGCTGATCATCGACGGCGACGACACCTACGACGCGTCGCGCGCCCGCGATCTGGTCGACCTGCTCTTCGAGGGCCCCTACGACCACGTCGTCGGTGCCCGCCGCGAGACGGTCGAGGGTGCGTACCGTCCGGGTCACGCGGTCGGCAACAAGATGCTGACGGGCGCCGTCCGCACGCTCTTCGGCAACGACGTCACCGACATGCTGAGCGGCTACCGCGTCTTCTCGCGCCGCTACATCAAGTCCTTCCCGGCCCTGTCGCACGAGTTCGAGACCGAGACCGAGATGACGGTCCACGCGCTCAACCTGCGGCTCCCCACGGCGGAACTTCCCGTCGACTTCAAGGACCGTCCGGCCGGCAGCGAGAGCAAGCTGCGCACCTACCGGGACGGCTGGCGCATCCTCAAGATGATCCTCGGCCTGGCCCGCCGCCAGCGCCCCTCGCTCTTCCACAGCGTGCTCGCCGGTCTGCTCGCCCTCGTCTCGCTGGGCCTCGGCACCCCGGTCATCGTCGACTACATCAACACGGGCGAGGTGCCGCGCTTCCCCACGGCCATCCTCGCCGCGGCGATCATGACCATCGCGGTGCTGGTGCTGCTCGTGGGATACATCCTCGAGTCGTTCATGCACCTGCGTCAGGAGCAGTCCCGTCTCGCCCACCTCGCGTACCCGGCGCCGAGCCGCACGCCCAAGGACTTCGACCTGGGCAAGACGCCGCGCGAGCAGGAAGACACGCTGGCCCGCTCGTAGCCCCGTGACATACGCGACAGCCCCCGCCGGGTACGCCCGGCGGGGGCTGTTCCGTTCGGCACGAAGGGCCGCACCCGATGGTTCGGTGGCGTCCAACCCCCGGAAGGTGCGGCCCTTCGGCCTGTTCATGTCGCGGTGTCAGACCGCGATGGCGACCTCCGCGAGACCACCCTGCTGCGCCACGACCTGACGGTCGGCGGTGCCGCCGGGGACCAGGGCGCGAACGGTCCAGGTGCCCTCGGCCGCGTAGAAGCGGAACTGGCCGGTGGCGGAGGTCGGGACCTCCGCGGTGAACTCGCCGGTCGAGTCCAGGAGGCGGACGTAACCGGTGACGGGCTGGCCGTCCTTGGTCACGAAGCCCTGGATGGTGGTCTCACCGGGCTTGATCGTCGAGGCGTCGGGGCCGCCGGGCTGCGCACCACACATGTTTCTGTCCTTACGGTCGGGGAGGTCCGGGGAGGGGTCCGGAGACTTACTTGTTGGCGCCGAGCTCGATCGGCACGCCGACGAGGGAGCCGTACTCGGTCCACGAGCCGTCGTAGTTCTTGACGTTCTCGACGCCGAGCAGCTCGTGCAGCACGAACCAGGTCAGCGCGGAACGCTCACCGATGCGGCAGTAGGCGATGGTGTCCTTCGCCAGGTCGACCTGCTCGTCCTCGTAGAGGGCCTTGAGCTCGTCGTCCGACTTGAAGGTGCCGTCGTCGTTGGCGTTCTTCGACCACGGGATGTTGCGGGCGCTCGGCACGTGGCCGGGGCGCTGCGACTGCTCCTGCGGGAGGTGGGCCGGGGCGAGCAGCTTGCCGGAGAACTCGTCGGGCGACCGCACGTCGACCAGGTTCTGGGCGCCGATGGCGGCGACGACGTCGTCACGGAAGGCGCGGATCGAGGTGTCCTGGGCCTTGGCCTTGTACTCGGTGGCCGGGCGGGACGGGACCTCGGCGACGAGGTCGCGGGAGTCCAGCTCCCACTTCTTGCGGCCGCCGTCGAGGAGCTTCACGTCCTGGTGGCCGTAGAGCTTGAAGTACCAGTAGGCGTAGGAGGCGAACCAGTTGTTGTTGCCGCCGTAGAGGACGACCGTGGTGTCGTTCGCGATGCCCTTGGCCGAGAGGAGCTTCTCGAAGCCCTCCTGGTCGATGAAGTCACGGCGGACCGGGTCCTGCAGGTCCTGGGTCCAGTCGATCCGGATCGCGTTGCGGATGTGGTTCTTCTCGTAGGCCGAGGTGTCCTCGTCGACCTCGACGACGGCGACCTGCGGGTTGTCGAGGTTCGCCTCGACCCAGTCGGCGTCTACCAGGACGTCGCTGCGGCTCATGCTGTTTCTCCTCCGGGGCAGTGTTCGGCGGTGTGGCGCAAGGTGGTGCGGGTACGCGTCATCGCGGCTGCGGGACGGCGCACGGCTACACGGGGTGGCCCCGACGGTTCGTCGAAGGGCCTGAGGAATACGGGAGTCGGGCGTCCCGCTCAGACGGAGCGACAGAGCATGGCGGCGACGCGGCACAGGTCTACTGCCCGCCGCTTCGTGAGTTCCGCCTGTCGCTTCATGCCCACGATCGTAGGGACGGACAGGCGGCCGTGTCACCGGTGTGTCGTATTTTGAGACGCGATCGTCCGAGATGCGAGACGTGATCACGCGGAATCGGGGCGCCACCCCGGTCCGGGCCGGGTCGCCCCGGTTCCGTTTCTACGGATCGGACGGGGCCGTCTCACCATGTGGAGGGAGCGTGGCCGAGGGGGCGGATCAGCCCGCCAGCACGACGTCCTTGCCGGTCACGACGACGGCCAGGCCGTCCTCACGCGCCTCGACCTTCTCCAGCTCCATGCCCGCCGGCAGCCCGCCGATCTCCCGGTCGAAGTCGGTGCGCTTGCGGACGAGGTCCTCCAGGCCGGGGATGCCGTTGCCGGGCACCTTGTCGGCCCGCACCCGGATCGTGTCCCCGTCGACCAGCGTCACCGTCGAGACGACGCTCTTGGTGACCGTGCGGCCCAGGATCCTGACCCCGCCCGTGACCTTCAGCTTGCCGTTGCCGGCGTAGGCGACCTGCACCTCGCGGTCGGAGGCCGCGGCGAGGTCCGCGTACGAGATCAGCGCGGTCCCGCTGACGCTGCCCGCGCGGGCGCTCGTGTAGTCGCCGTTCAACGTCACGTCGCGGAAGGCGGCGGACAGCTCGCCGATGCGGATCTTCCGGCCGCCGGCCGTGGCCTCGACGCCGGTCAGCTTCACGTCGACCTCGTCCAGGCGCTGGTCCATGACCTGCGTCAGGAACGGGAAGCCCTTGATGTCGACATCGGTCGACGCGGAGCGGGCCGGGCCGAGCCGCACCCGGTCGGCCGCCTCCGACTCCGCGTAATTGACCGCCAGACGGTCGATGCCGACGAAGATCCCGCCGAGCACGACGGCCACGATCAGCAGTACGCGCAGTGCTCGCACGAGCTGTCCCCCCAAGAAAGTCTCCGGCCCCCCGACACGAAGATCGACGTGTCGGGGGGCCGGATGGTTCCCACGGGCCCGTGCGAGGCCCTACGCGAGCGCGCGGCCCAGCAGATAGACGGCGGGCGCGGCGGCCGTCAGCGGAAGCGCGACACCGGCCGTCATGTGGACGAAGCGGGACGGGTAGTCGTAGCTCGCCGCCCGCAGCCCGACCAGCGCACAGACCCCGGCACCGAGGCCGAGGAGCGCCCCGGAGGCGCCCAGGTCGGTGAACCCGCCGGCCGCGATACCGGCACCCGCGGCGGCGAGGAGCGCCACGACGACGGAGGCGGCACCGGGCAGCGGGAGCGCGCGGGCGAGGACGGCGGCCGCGACCGCGACCCCGCCGACGACCACGGCGTCGGGGGCGGCGCCGAGGTGCCCGGTGGCCACCACGGTCAGCGCGGCCGAGGCGACGGTCGCCATCAGCCCGTACATCCGCTCGTCGGGGTCGGCGTGGCTGCGCAGCTGGAGGACGAGGGTGAGCAGCACCCAGACGCCGAGGGTCCCCAGGATCGCGGCTGGGGCGTTCTCCCGGCCCGCGGCGAGCAGCGCGACATCGGCCGTCAGACCGCCGGCGAAGGCGAGGGCGATGCCCTGCCGGGCCGGCCACATGCCGTTGAGCCGGAACCAGCCGGCGGCGGTGACGGCCTGGAGCAGGACGAGCGGCACGAGCAGGGCGTACGGGCCGACCGCCGCGCCGGCGGCCAGCAGGACGCCGAGGAGCGCGGTGAGGGCGGCCGGCTGCATCCCCGGCTCGATGATCGGCGAGCGGCCCTCGGCCCTGGCGCGCTGGGCGTCGGTGATCCGGGCGTTTCCGCCGGTGGTGGGGGTGGAGTACTCGGGCGCCGCGGAGGCGGGCCCGGCGGCCGGCGCCGCGTGGGCGACCGGCGTCTCGGGCGGCATCGCCTGCGTCGCGGGCTGCGGGGGCAGGTACGCGGTGTCCGCGGCGAGGGGCTGGACCACCGGCTGGTACTGGGTGTCCCAGGTCTGGCCCTCCCACGTCTGCGTGACGTGGGGGTCCTGGTACTGGTCCCCGTACTGCCCGCCGTAGACCTGGCCCTGCGGCTGCCCGTACCGCTGCCGGCCGGCGTACGGGTCGTGGCCCGGATCGTACGGCTGCTGCTGATCGCTGCTCATGCTGTGCGGTTCACCCTCCTGCGAACGGTGGGAGCACCTCGACCGTGCCGCCCTCGGCAAGCCGTACCGTCTCATGGGCCCGGGTCCCGACGGGGTCACCGTCGACCAGGAACGAACACCGCTGGAGTACCCGGACGAGCTCGCCCGGGTGCTTCTCGCGGGCCGTCTCCAGTGCCTCGGCCAGGGTCCCCGCGGCGTACGGCTCCTCGGCGACACCCGCGGCGGCCTTGGCCGCGGCCCAGTAGCGGATGGTTCCCGCTGCCATAGCGGCGCTCCCTTCGTTCGTGTGCGCGCCGCTGTCCATGATGGGCTATCGGCGGGTGAGCCAGTCCCCCAGTCGGCCGAGCAGCTCCTCGTCCGCCGCGTTCTCGGCGTGTCCCATGCCGCGCTCCAGCCACAGCTCGCATGCGCCGGCCTCCGCCAGCATCCGCGGGTGGTCGACCGGGAAGTACGGGTCACGGTCGCCGTGCACGATCAGCAGCGGGATCGGAGCGATCATCGGGACCGCCTCCACCGGGGACAGCGGTACGGGGTCCCAGTCGCGGTTGTCGATCCGTGTCCGGAGCCCGTAGCGGCCGACCAGACGGCCCACCGGCCGGGTGATCACCCAGTGGACCCTGCGCATCGAGGGCGTGCCCCGGTAGTACCAGCGGGCGGGCGCGCTCACGGCGGCGACCGCGTCGGTGTGCCCGCCGGTGTCCCGCTCCAGGGCCGCGTGGCGCAGGACGATCGAGCCGCCCATGGAGAAGCCGACGGTCACCACGCGCGCGTGGCCGAGCTCACGGGCCCAGCGCACCGCGGCGGCGAGATCGAGGACCTCCCGGTCGCCGACGGTGGAGCGGCCACCCGAACGGCCGTGTCCCCGGAAGGAGAAGGTGACGACGGCCGCGTGCCCCGCGAGCGCCCGCGACGCGCGGCGGACGGCGGGCCGGTCGGCCGAGCCGGTGAAGCCGTGGGCGAGGACGACCGCGGTGTCGGTGACACCCCGCGTATACGGTTCGTAAACAGCCTCGATACGGACACCGTCGGAAGTGAGCAAAGTGGCACGCTGGGAGCCGGATGTGGTCGAGGAAACATCCACGATGTGAAATCGGCCCTCAGCCTCGGAAGTCATGTGGGCTATTCTGCTTGGCATGAGGATCCGGGCAACGCAGCCCCCGGGTCCTTTTGTGTTTGACGGCCGTTGTTACGGCCGGATGAACAAAAGCTCTCAGGGCGCGAGAGCCAGCAGTGACGCGTACGAAGCAGTGCCGTAGTCCTCGCAGGGACCGAGGAGGAACCGACGTCATGGACGAGCGAACGAAGCACGACCGACAGGGCACCGAAGCAGGGAGGGCTCGATGAGCTCACTGCTGCTCCTCACCAACGCACTCCAGCCGTCGACCGAGGTGCTCCCGGCACTCGGCCTGCTGCTGCACAACGTGCGCGTGGCCCCCGCCGAGGGGCCGGCACTCGTGGACACCCCCGGCGCGGACGTCATCCTGATCGACGGCCGGCGCGACCTCCCGCAGGTGCGCAGCCTCTGTCAGCTGCTGCGCTCCACCGGGCCGGGCTGTCCGCTGATCCTCGTCGTCACGGAGGGCGGTCTCGCGGCCGTCACCGCCGACTGGGGCATCGACGACGTCCTGCTGGACACCGCGGGACCGGCCGAGGTCGAGGCCCGGCTGCGGCTCGCGATGGGCCGCCAGCAGATCGTCTCCGACGACTCCCCGATGGAGATCCGCAACGGCGATCTCTCGGTGGACGAGGCGACGTACAGCGCCAAGCTCAAGGGCCGGGTCCTGGACCTGACCTTCAAGGAGTTCGAGCTCCTGAAGTACCTCGCGCAGCACCCGGGCCGGGTCTTCACCCGCGCCCAGCTCCTCCAGGAGGTATGGGGCTACGACTACTTCGGCGGCACCCGAACGGTCGACGTCCACGTCCGGCGTCTGCGGGCGAAGCTCGGCCCCGAGCACGAGTCGCTGATCGGCACCGTCCGCAACGTCGGCTACCGCTTCGTCACCCCGGAGAAGGTGGAGCGCGCGGCCGAGGAGGCACGGGCCAAGGAGGAGGCCCGGGTCAAGGGCGCCACGCCCGATGTAGCCCCGGCGGAGGACCGGGACGTGGCGGAAGCCACAGTGCGACCTGCCGGTAGGTAGGTCACCCCGCGTAGACTGCCGCGCGTGGCCAAGGTGACGCGGGATGACGTAGCGAGACTGGCGGGTACTTCGACCGCGGTCGTGAGTTACGTCATCAACAACGGACCCCGGCCGGTCGCCCCGGCCACGCGCGAGCGTGTACTCGCCGCCATCAAGGAGCTGGGCTACCGGCCCGACCGGGTGGCGCAGGCGATGGCGTCCCGCCGCACGGACCTCATAGGCATGATCGTCCCCGACGCGCGCCAGCCGTTCTTCGCGGAGATGGCGCACGCCGTCGAACAGGCCGCCGCCGAGCGCGGGAAGATGGTCCTGGTCGGCAATTCGGACTACCGCGACGAGCGCGAGGTGCACTACCTGCGCGCCTTCCTCGGGATGCGGGTCTCCGGGCTGATCCTGGTCAGCCAGGGCATGAGCGAGCGGGCCGCCAGCGAGATCGAGGCATGGGACGCACGCGTGGTGCTGCTGCACGAGCGGCCCGAGGCGCTGGACGACGTCGCCGTCGTCACCGACGACATCGGCGGCGCCCAGCTCGCCACCCGGCATCTCCTGGAGCACGGCCACCCGTACGTGGCCTGTCTCGGCGGCGTCCCGAACACCCCCGCGGTCGGCGACCCGGTCGCGGACCACGAGGAGGGCTGGCGCCGCGCGATGCTGGAGGCCGGCCGGTCGATCGAGGGCCGGCTCTTCGAGGCCCCGTACAACCGCTACGACGCCTACCAGGTCGCCCTGAAGATCCTTTCCGGCCCGGACCGGCCGCCGGCCATCTTCTGCTCCACCGACGACCAGGCGTTCGGCGTGCTGCGCGCCGCGCGCGAGCTGCGCATCGACGTGCCGACGGAGCTGGCGGTGGCGGGCTTCGACGACGTGAAGGAGGCGGCCCTCACGGATCCGCCGCTCACGACGATCTCCTCCGACCGCCCGGCGATGGCCCGGGCGGCGGTGGATCTGGTCCTGGACGACTCCCTGCGGGTGGCCGGCTCGAAGCGCGAGCGGGTCAAGCAGTTCCCGTCCGCGCTGATCGTCCGCCGCTCCTGTGGGTGCGGGTGACTCCCTGCGCCCTCGTGTTCCGTAGGGTGACCCTGGCCGTCCTCGGATAGCCCCACCCGTCTTTATATCGGGCATACAGGGTTCTGTCGGGCTTCTCAGGCCACCCTCAGGAAGCTCTCATGAAGCGGTCCGAGAGTCTTCTCCATGACGGACTACCAGCAGCCGCAGCAGCAGCCGTACTACCCCCCGCGGCCCCCGTACGACCCGGCACAGCCGGTCACGACGGAGCCGGGCACCACGATCTGGCCGTCCGGCGGGCACGTGCCGCCCCCGGTGGGCCCTCCCGCCGCCGGTCCCGCCCACGCCGCCCCCGAGCCGCGCCGCCGCGCCAAGCGGGGCGTCGGGCTCCTCGCGGCCGTGGCGATCGCCGCGGCCGCCGTCGGCGGCGGCACCGCGACGCTGGTCCAGCAGCTGACCGCGGACGACGCCACGCGCGCCTCCGGCGTGAGCGGGACGAACGTCTCCGCGAGCAGCAAGGGCACCGTCGCCGGTGTCGCCGAGGCCGTCTCCCCGTCGATCGTGGAGATCTCCGCCGCCTCGACGTCCGGCAAGTCCACCGGCTCCGGAGTGATCATCACCGGTGACGGCGAGATCGTCACCAACAACCACGTGATCTCCGGCGCCTCCGAGATCACCGTGCGGCTGTCCGACGGCAAGACCTACCCGGCGCGGGTCGTCGGCACGGACCCGGACAAGGACCTCGCGCTGATCAAGCTGCAGGGCGCCTCCGGGCTGAAGGCGGCCACGCTCGGCGCATCGGACCAGGTCAAGGTCGGCGACCAGGTCGTGGCGATCGGCTCCCCCGAGGGGCTGACCGGCACGGTCACCAGCGGCATCGTCTCCGCGCTCGACCGCGATGTGACGGTGGCCAAGGACGAGGGCCAGGACCAGCGGCAGCAGCAGTACGACCCGCGGCAGGGCTGGCCCTTCGAGTTCGGCGGACAGGAGTTCAACGGCGACACCGGCTCGTCGAAGACCACCTACAAGGCGATCCAGACCGACGCCTCCCTCAACCCGGGGAATTCCGGCGGAGCGTTGATCAATATGAACGGCGAGATCATCGGGATCAATTCGGCCATGTATTCGCCCAGCGCGTCGAGCGGTTCTTCGGCCGGCAGTGTCGGCCTCGGATTCGCCATCCCGATCGACACCGTCAAGGCCGACCTGGACAATCTCCGGTCCGGCGACGGCAACTGAACACGTGCGAGGCTGGCCCCATGACTGGCCCGGTGAATGAAGGCGACCGCATCCTCATCGTCGACGACGAGCCCGCCGTGCGGGAGGCGCTGCGGCGCAGCCTCGCCTTCGAGGGGTACGGGACCGAGGAGGCCGTCGACGGCGTCGACGCCCTCTCCCGGATGGAGTCGTACGCCCCCGATCTCGTGGTCCTCGACATCCAGATGCCGCGCATGGACGGCCTGACGGCGGCCCGGCGCATCCGGGCCTCCGGCTCGACCGTGCCGATCCTGATGCTGACGGCACGGGACACGGTCGGCGACCGGGTGACGGGACTCGACGCGGGCGCCGACGACTACCTGGTGAAGCCGTTCGAGCTGGACGAGCTGTTCGCGCGGATCCGGGCGCTGCTGCGCCGCAGCTCGTACGCGAGCGCCGGCGAGGCGCAGCCCGAGGGCGACGTGCTCGGCTTCGGCGATCTGCGGATGGACCTGGCGACCCGCGAGGTGACGCGGGCCGGCCGGCCGGTGGAGCTGACCCGGACGGAGTTCACGCTCCTGGAGATGTTCCTCGCCCATCCGCGCCAGGTGCTGACGCGGGAGCAGATCCTGAAGGCGGTGTGGGGCTTCGACTTCGAACCGAGCTCGAACTCGCTCGACGTGTACGTGATGTACCTGCGGCGGAAGACGGAGGCCGGCGGCGAGCCGCGGCTGGTGCACACGGTGCGGGGCGTGGGGTACGTCCTGCGCGGCGGAGGCCCGGAGTGAGCGGTCCCCTGGCGTGGTTCCGGTCGCGGCCGCTGCGGTCCCGGCTGGCGCTGCTGACCGCGACGGCGGTCGCCGTGGCGGTGGCGGCGGTGTCGCTGGCCTGCTGGTTCGTGACGCGGGCGCAGCTGGAGGCGGAGCTGGACTCCTCGCTGCGCGAGACCCGGATCTCGGACGAGCAGGCCCGGATGCTGCTGGGCTCCTGCGCCCCGGGGGCACAGAACCGCCCGATGCCGGCCGGGCCCGCGCAGACCCTGCAGATCGTCACCGTCACCGGTGACCTCTGCACGCTCGGCACCTCCCCGATCCCCGCGCAGGCCACGGACCTCGCGGTCGCGCGGGGCGAGCGGCCGTTCGTCCTGCACACCACGAGCGCCGAGAACGGCACGGAGATGCGGGTCTACTCGTACCGCGTGTCGATCGCCGACCAGCCGGTCGCGGTCTCGGTCGCCCGCCCGCTGTACGAGATCGACCGCTCGATGTCCACGCTCGCCTGGGTGCTGCTGCTGGTCTCCGGGATCGGTGTCGTCGGCGCCGGAGCGGCCGGGCTGTGGGTGGCGCGGACCGGTCTCGAACCGGTGGACCGGCTGACGGGGGCGGTCGAGCACGTGGCCGCGACCGAGGACCTGACGGTGCGCATCCCGGTGGAGGGCGAGGACGAGATCGCCCGGCTCTCGCGCTCGTTCAACGCGATGACCGCCGCGCTCGCCGTCTCCCGGGACCGTCAGGCGCGGCTGATCGCGGACGCGGGTCACGAGCTGCGGACGCCGCTGACGTCGCTGCGCACCAACATCGAGCTGCTCGCCCGCAGCGAGCAGACCGGCCGTGCCCTGCCGCCCGAGGACCGGCGGGCGCTGATGGCGTCGGTGAAGGCGCAGATGACGGAGTTGGCGGCGCTGATCGGCGACCTCCAGGAGCTGGCCCGGCCGGACGCGGTGCAGCCGGGCCCGCTGGAGGTCGTACCGCTCCACACGATCCTGCGCTCGGCCCTCTCCCGGGCACGGCTGCGCGGCCCCGAGCTGACCTTCGTGACGGACCTGGCGCCCTGGTACGTCCGGGCGGAACCGGCGGGGCTGGAGCGCGCGCTGGTGAACGTGCTGGACAACGCCGTGAAGTTCTCGCCTCCTCGGGGCACGGTCGAGGTGACCCTGATGCGCGGCGAACTGACGGTCCGCGACCACGGTCCCGGCATCGCGCCCGAGGAGCTCCCCCACGTCTTCGACCGCTTCTGGCGCTCCCCGTCGGCGCGCAGCCTCCCCGGCTCGGGCCTGGGCCTGTCGATCGTGGCCCGTACGGTCCACCAGGCGGGCGGCACGGTCACCCTGACGACCCCGGAGGACGGCGGAACGACGGCCACCCTGCGCCTCCCGGGCGCGCCGACCCCGCCGCCGGAGACCTGACCGGGGTCAGATCCTGCGGCGGACCTCATCGAAAGAAACGCAATCCCCCGGAGCAGGGTCGCCCGTCGTCAGTTGTGGCGGATCAGGGACTCGACGAGGCCCGGGCGGGTGTTGGGGAAGTCCAGGACGGTGATGCCGAGGCCCTTCCAGGTGGCGGCCGTGCCGTCCAGGAAGCCGTGGACGCGGGGGTTGAGGTTGTCGGAGTTCCAGCGTGGCGGCAGCGAGGCGGACGTGCTGACGAAGTTGATGAAGAGCTTGCCCGGCTGCTCGACGGCCGCGCGGAAGTGGGCCTCGATCTTGGGGTACTTGGCGTTCGGCAGGGCGTTCCAGTCGTCCTGGATGGCGATGGCGCCGCCGTCCCACCACTTCAGGCCCGGCAGACCGCCGTTGTCGGCGATGAGGACGACCTTGCCGCGGGCCTCGCCCAGGGTGGGGACCGTGTCCCCGATGCGGATCAGCGAGCGCCAGCCGCGGTTGTTCAGGTAGTCGTCGAAGATGGCGCGGAACGTGGCGTCGGAGTCCGAGGAGTACTCCTGCTTGACCCGCATCAGGACGGTCTCGGAGGGGTGCGCGGCCAGGAAGTCGCGGCAGGCGATGAGGACGTCGCCGAACATCATCTTCTGGTAGGACGCACCGTGGTGGATGGCGAAGGAGCCCCCGGTGACCCGGCAGCGGATGTCCAGGAACCTGATTCCGGAGGCGAGCTGCTGCGCGATGGTGGTGTTCTGGCACTCGGCCCAGGGGCCGCCGAAGCGGGCGCCCGAGTCGTGGGTGCCCGGGATGGTGAGCTTCTGGAGCGGGGTGGGGTCGCCGTGGCCGGCCATCCAGTCCTGGGTCGCCGCCCGCGCGGACGGGGCGCCGACCAGGAGGACGGCACCCGCCGCCGCGGCTCCCGCGAGAAAGCTTCTACGGTCCATGCGCCGGAGTATGACGTGTACGCGTCAGCGCGCGCCAGAGGTGCGCGCCCGGGAAAAGCGGAGGGCGGCGGACCGTCGAACGGCCCGCCGCCCCCACGGACGTACGGAGTTACTTCACGACCGTGATCCGGCCGATCGCCGGCGGGGCCAGCCGCTCGCTCGGGGTGGAGTGGGCCGCCAGGTAGGCGGTGAACAGGTCCAGGTCGGACGCGCCGACCAGCTTGTTCTTGTGCTCCTTCAGGACGGCGAAGCCGTCACCGCCACCGGCCAGGAACTCGTTCATCGCGACCCGGTAGGTCTTCGACGGGTCGATCGCCTCGCCGTTCAGCTTCACCGAGGACGTCACGATCCGGTCGGCGCCGGTCTTCGTCATGTCCAGGGTGTAGGTGAAGCCCTTCGAGACCTGGAGGATCTTCGGGGCGACCTGGTTCGGGCCGCTGACCTGCTGCTGGAGCGCGGTGATGAGCTGGGCGCCGGTCAGGTCGACCGCCGTCATCATGTTGGTGAACGGCTGGACGGTGTACGCCTCGCCGTAGGTCACCACGCCCTCGCCCTCGCCACCGGACGCCTTGAGCACCAGAGGCGCGCGGACGCCGCCCGGGTTCATCAGCGCCAGTTGCGCACCGCCCTTGTCGGCCGGGGCCATGCCCTCCAGCTGCGCGTCGGCGATCAGGTTGCCCAGCGGCTTCTCGGGCGCGTCGGCGGGGTTGTCGATGTCGCCGGAGATGTAGCCGACGGGACGGTTCGCGATCGGCGCGGCCAGCGCCTTCCAGCGCGTGATCAGCTTGGTCATGTCCCCGGCCGGCTCCACGCCTTCACGGGTGACGACATGGTTCGCGGAGGCGACGGCGGTGCGGACGATGTCCTTGGTGCGACGGTCGTACGTGAGCGTCGTGTCGGTGTACAGCCTGCCGAAGGAGGCCGCCGAGGTGACCGTGCGTGGCTTGCCGGACGGGTCCGGGATCGTGCACGCGTACGCCTGGTGGGTGTGGCCCGTGACCAGCGCGTCGACCTGCGGGCTGACGTTCTTCGCGATGTCGACGATCGGGCCCGAGATGCCGTCACCGGGGCCGGGGCTGTCGCAGTTGTAGTTGTACGAGCCCGAGGCCGGCAGGCCGCCCTCGTGCAGCAGCGCGACGATCGACTTGACGCCCTTGCGCTCCAGGACCTTCGTGTACTTGTTGATCGTCTCGATCTCGTCGCCGAACTTCAGGCCCTTGATGCCCTCGGCGGAGACGATGTCGGCGGTGCCCTCCAGGGTCACGCCGATGAAGCCGACCTTGACCCCGCCCCGCTCCCAGATGAAGTACGGGTCGAGGATCGGGCGCCCGGTCTTCTCGTTGGTCACGTTGGCCGCGAGGTAGGGGAAGTTCGCCCCCTTGAACCGCTTGCCCTCCTCGAAGCAGCCCGCGGTCGGGTGACAGCCGCCGTTCTGCATCCGGGCCAGCTCGCGCGCGCCCTCGTCGAACTCGTGGTTGCCGACCGAGCTGACGTCGAGCTTCAGCCGGTTCAGCGCCTCGATGGTCGGCTCGTCGTGGAAGAGCCCGGAGACCAGCGGGGAGGCGCCGATCATGTCGCCGGCGGCGGCGGTGACGGAGTACCGGTTGCCCTCACGGGCCTTGCGCAGGTGCGCGGCCAGGTACTCGACGCCACCGACACCCTCGAAGGTCTTCGTCGTGCCGTCGGGGTTGGTGTGGGTGACCCGCCCGGACGAGCCGGTCGGGGTCTCCAGGTTGCCGTGCAGGTCGTTGAAGGAGAGCAACTGGACGTCGACGTAGCGCCCGTGGTTGCTCCCGCCCTTGGTCCCCGAGGCGCCCGCGGGCAGCGCGGCGACGAGGGCGCCGACGGTGGCGAGCCCCGCACCGACGGCGAGTACCCGCCTCGCCGTCCTCTTCTTCTTCGGTGTCGCTGACATCGCTCCCCTTGTCCCCTCGCCGGTTCCGCGGCGTTGTTCGACTGCTGTCGTGCCAGCGCAGCCTAGAGTCAACGCGCGTAGCGCAACAGGGGGTACCGGGTTACAACTCAGTTGATTCCGTAGGCTCAGGACATGACTCCTGACCCGGCGCCGGCCCTTGAACCCGGACGGCAGATCCTCACCCTCGACGAGCTCTCCCCCGAACAGGTCCAGGACGTCCTCGACCTGCTGGAGGCGGCCGACCGCTCCGACGGAGTGCACGCCGTGTCCGAGCAGGGGAGGCTCTATCTGCGCCACGGCAGCCGCGAGGGCGTACGGCACTTCCTCCTCACCGTCGGCACCCACCTCTACGGATACGCCCAGCTGGAGGACACCGATCCCGTCGAGGCGCCGGCCGCCGAGCTGGTCGTGCACCCCTCGCACCGCGGCCGGGGACACGGCCGGGCGCTCGGCACGGCGCTGCTCGCCGCCTCGGGCAAGCGGCTGCGGGTCTGGGCGCACGGCGGGAAGTCGGCGGCCCGGCACCTGGCCCAGGTGCTCGGACTGACCCTCTTCCGCGAACTGCGCCAGCTTCGCCGCCCGTTGGTTCCCCTCGACATCCCCGAGCCGGTGCTGCCCGAGGGCGTCACCGTCCGTACGTTCGTGCCCGGCCAGGACGACGCGGCCTGGCTCGCCGCGAACGCGGCCGCCTTCGCCCACCACCCCGAGCAGGGCTCCCTCACCCAGCGGGACCTGGACGACCGCACGGCCGAGCCGTGGTTCGACCCGAAGGGCTTCTTCCTCGCGGAGAAGGACGGGCGCCTGGTCGGCTTCCACTGGACGAAGACCCACGCCGAGGAACAGCTCGGCGAGGTGTACGTGGTCGGGATCCTGCCCGAGGCCCAGGGCGGCGGCCTCGGCAAGGCGCTCACGGCGATCGGTCTGCGGCACCTGGCGGCGCAGGCGCTGCCGACGGCGATGCTCTACGTGGACGCGGACAACACGGCGGCGCTGGCGGTGTACGAGCGGCTGGGCTTCGTCACCCACGAGGTGGATCTGATGTACCGCACGGAGTCCTGAACACGCCGTGAGAAGGGGGCGGTTGACACCGCCCCCTTCTTTGCACCACCCTTTCACTACTTGATTAGTGAAAGGGTGGTGAAGGGGAACATGCTCGAGTACCGGATCGACCGACGCAGCGGAGTCGCCACCTACCTCCAGATCGTCCAGCAGACCAAACAGGCTCTGCGCATGGGCGTCCTGGAGCCCGGAGACCGGCTGCCCACCGCACGCGAGGTCGTCGAAGCCACGGCCATCAACCCGAACACGGTCCTCAAGGCCTACCGCGAGCTGGAACGCGAAGGACTCGTCGAGGCCCGCCGCGGACTCGGCACCTTCGTCCGCGCGACGCTCGGGACCAGCCCCGCCGACTCACCCCTGCGCGGCGAACTCGCCGACTGGACACGCCGGGCGAAGGAGTCGGGCCTGGAGCGCGAGGACGTGGCCGCGCTCTTCACTTCCGTACTGAAGGAATCTTTCGAGGGGGACGCATGACCAGCGGAACGGCCCTGAGCACCGAGGGCCTCGGCAAGCGATACGGCACAAGGGGGCGCGGCTGGGCCCTGAGGGACTGCACCTTCACCCTCCCCGCCGGCCGCGTCTGCGCCGTCGTCGGCCCCAACGGCGCGGGCAAGTCCACCCTCCTCGCCCTCGCCGCGGGCCTCCTGCGGCCCACCGAGGGCACCCTCCTGGCCCCCGCACGCGAACGCCTCGCGTACGTCGACCAGAACAAGCCGCTCTACCCCCAGCTCACCATCGACGAGACGCTGAGGATGGGCCGCGAGCTCAACCCCGACCGCTGGAACAGCGCCGTCGCCGAGCGGATCACCGCCGGCCTCGACCCCGCCACCCGCGTCCGCGGCCTCTCCGGCGGCCAGCGCACCCGCGTCGCCCTCGCCCTGGCCCTCGGCAAACGACCGGAACTCCTGCTCCTGGACGAACCGATGGCCGACCTGGACCCGCTCGCCCGACACGAACTCATGGGCGTCCTCATGGCCGACGCCGCGGAACGCGGCACGACGGTCGTCATGTCCTCGCACATCCTCGGAGAGCTGGAGGGCGCCTGCGACCACCTCCTCCTCGTCGACGGAGGCCGGATCCGCCTCGACGGCGCCATCGACGACCTCCTCGCCGCACACACCCTGCTCCGCGGCCCGATCGCCGACCTCGCACCGCACACCGTCGTCGACTCCCGCACGACGGGCCGTCAGCTCACCGCCCTGGTCCGACGGGAGGGCCCGGTCGAAGGCCCCTGGGAGGCCACGGCCCCGTCCCTCGAAGACCTCCTCCTCGCCCACCTCCGCACCTCCCGCACCATCCCCGAAGGAGCCTCCGCATGAGCGCCGTCGCATTGAAGGGCACCCCCTGGGTGACGGTCCGCCAGCACCGGCGGGCCCTGTGGGCGACCGGCGCGGCGGTGGCCCTGTCCCTCGCCGTCATCGCCGGGCTGCGCCTGTGGGACGCCGCCTACCCCGACAGGTACGTGGAGAACGGCCTCTGGGTCCCCGCCGACGACAACCACGCGTACGGCATGCTCAGAGTGGCCATGGAGTACGCCGGCGTCGGCATGGTCCTCCTGCCCCTCGTCGTCGGGGCCTTCGTCGCGGGCCCGCTGATCGCCCGCGAACTGGAGAGCGGAACGTACCGGCTGGCGCTCACCCAGTCCGTCAGCCCCGCGCACTGGCTCCGCGCGAAACTCCTCACCCTGACCGTCCCCGCCCTCGCGGCCATGCTCGCCCTCATGGCGATCCACCGGATCGGCTGGGGCCGGGTCTCGGGCACCTGGCAGCTGCACTGGTCGGACCGCGGCCCGTACGAGGCCACCGGAATCGTCCTCGTCGCCTACGTCCTCCTCGCCGTCGCCGTGGGCGCGCTCCTCGGGCAGCTGATCCGCCGCACCGTCGTCGCGATGGCCGCGACCGGCCTGGTCACCGGCCTGGTCCTCGCCGTGCTCGGCGCGCTGCGGTGGGACTTCCTGCCGGTGGAGACGATGACGGGTCCGGCCCGGAGCGACTCCGACATGCTGGTGACGCCCGAGGACAGCCTGAACATGGGCTACGGCCTGGTGGACGCCTCGGGAGCCCGGCTGCCCGGCTGGTTCTGCGAGCCCGACGCGGTCCCCGCCGCCGCCTGCCGCTCCGACATCCAGGTCACCGGCCAGTACGCCGACTACCACCCCGCGGCCCACTTCTGGCCCACCCAGCTCATCGAGACCGGCATCGTCCTCGCCCTCGCCGCCCTCGCCCTCTTCGCCGCCTTCCGCGTCCTGCGCGCCCGGCACCCGTAACGCCAGGGATCGAGCCACCGGGATCGGGGGCGGGCGCCCACAGGGCCCCCCCCCCCCCCCCCCCCCCCCGCCCCCCCGCCCCCCCCCCCCCGGGGGGGGGGCCCCCCCCCGGGGGGGCCCCCCCCGGCCCCGCCG
>NZ_JBEZNW010000031.1:0-88458 GCF_040653355.1 Streptomyces sp. NPDC047971
GCCGTTGCCGACTGAGGGGCCGTTACCGCACTCTACCTGCGGTTTCTCACTGTGGGCGCGGACGGTTTCGAACCGCCGACATCTGCTTTGTAAGAGCAGCGCTCTACCCCTGAGCTACGCACCCGTGGAATGAGGCAACAGCGTACATGGCCCACCGGTGGGTCCCGCAAACCGGGCGGGTTCGGGGGTTAGCCCCACCATCGGGGCTGTGGGTCGCCGGATCGAATCGGGGTGGGGCGGGTCCGTACCTTGGGGGGACATCAGCGTGTTACCTGGGGGTTCTCGTCATGGCCGCTCGTCGTCGCAGCCGTATGTTCCTCGCCTCTTCCGGGGCCGTCGCCGTCGTGCTCGGGGTCGGTGGGTGTGGGAGTGCCGATGTCGACGGGGCTCCCGTCGAGCGGAAGAGCTTCGCCTTCTCCGGGGACGCGCTCACCGTCGACTCCGGCGACACCGACCTGGAGATCGTGCCCGCCGACATCGAGGAGGTGCGGGTCAGCCGGCAGGTCGACGGGTGGGTGTTCATGGGGGAGGGTCCCGACGCCACCTGGCGGCTCGAAGACGGGCGGCTCACCCTGCGGGTGGAGTGCGACGCCCTCGCCGCCGACTGCGACTCCCTCCACCGGGTCCAGGTCCCCCGCGGTGTCGCCGTGACCGTCGAGGACGACAACGGGAAGGTGACCGCCGAAGGGTTCGCGACCCCTCTGAAGGTGCGGTCCGACAACGGCGCCGTGCTCGTCCGTGGCTCCTCCGGCGCGCTCGATCTGACCAGCGACAACGGGGAGGTCGTCGTCGAGGGCGGCACCACCTCCGGGCAGATCGTCGCGCGATCCGACAACGGGTCCGTACGGCTCGCCCTGAGCGCCGCGCCCGGGCGCGTCGAGGCCGTCAGCAACAACGGCGAGGTCGACATCGCGCTGCCCGACGCCCCGGGCGCGTACGACGTCGACGGGCGCAGTGACAACGGCAGCGTCCGGATCGACGTGCCGACCCGCGAGGGCAGCCCCCACGTCGTCACCGCCCGCAGCGACAACGGGGAAGTCGTCGTCCGAAGCGCGAACTGACGGGCCCGTGTGTTCGTCCTTACCTGGTGGGACAATGAACCAGACCGGGCAGGGCGGACACAGCACGGGAGAGGGACGTGGCGGCGACTCACGCGAGGGGCGGTTTCACGAGCGCCGTGACGACGGGGGCTGAAGCGGAATCCGGGGCGGACGTACGACGCCGGGGCGGCGCCGGGCGGGTCGCGCTCGCGCTGCCGCTGCTCGCCCTCGCGCTTCTTCCCACCGCCTTCGCGAGCGGCGGGAGCGGCGGGTCACGGCGGTGGTTCGGCGGGCGCGGCGAGAGCCAGCGGGCCGAGGCGCAGGCCGCCAAGGACGCCGCGGCCGCCGCCTTCTACGAGCTGGACACCGCCCAGCGTGATCTGCGGATCTCCATCGAGACCATCACCGCCGTCGACAGCTCGCCCGGCGCCCGACGCGCCGTCGAGGGCTTCTCCGCCCTCGGGCAGCGGATCGACGAGGTCAGCCACGCCTACATCTCCGCCGTCGACGCCCATGACCTCGACCGTGACGAGCTCGACTCGGCCACCGCCAACCGCGCCCGCACCGAGCTCACCCGCGCCAAGGACGAGCTCGTACGGGTCAAGGGGGAACTGGACCGGTTCGAGCAGGGGCTCGGGCCGCTGCTCGACAAGGCGGAGACCCAGCTCGCCCGGCTCGCCCCCGCCGTCGAACGGGCGCGACAGGCGCTCCGGAACGCGAGCACCGCTCTCGAAACGGTGCGCCAGTCCGGTCTGCGAGCGGACGATCTCGCCGCCCGCCTCGCCGCCCTCGGCCCCGAACTGACCCGCCTGAACGAAGGCGCCGGCCGCCACGGCGTCCCCGAGACGCTCCAGCGCGCCGACCGCGTCCTGCGTGACGCCGAGGCCGTCCGCACCGAGGCCGAGCGGCTGCCCGAGCGGGCCGCCGAGACCGACAAACGCCTGGTCTCCCTCCGCACCCGCGCCGAGGCACTGACCACCCGGTCCGGTGCGGTCGAGCCTGTCCTGTCCGAGCTCCGCCGCCGGTTCTCCGCCGCCTGCTGGCAGGACCTCCAGCACGTCCCCGAGCAGGCCGGAGAGAACGTCCGGAGGGCCGAGGAGAAGCTCAAGGAGGCGGCCAAGGCCCGCGAGGAGCAGCGCTGGCCCGACGCCACCAGCCTGCTCTCCACGGCCCGCGCCCTGCTCAACACCACCGACGAGGCCGTCTCCGCCGCCGGCGACCGGCTCCGCCGGCTCGAAGCCGTCGCCAAAGACCCGCAACACGAGATCGACCGCACCCGCTTCGCCATCCGCGACGCCCAGCGCCTCGCCATGGACGGCCGCAACACCCCCGACCCCCGCCACGCCCGCCCCCTCGACGACGCCGTCGGCCGACTCGACCGGGCGATCGGCTCGCTGGAGCACCGGCATCCCGACTACTGGCACTTCCTGACCGAACTCGAAGCCGTCCGCTCCACCGCCGCCCACGTCGTCGAGCAGATCCGCGAGGAGCGCGGCGCCGGGCACCACTCCGGCTAGCCTGTCCGTATGCCTCGTTACGAATACCGCTGCCGGACCTGCGGCGACAGCTTCGAGCTCAGCCGCCCCATGGCCGAGTCCTCCGCCCCCGCCGCCTGCCCCGCCGGGCACGACGACACCGTCAAGCTGCTCTCCGCCGTCGCCGTGGGCGGTACGGCGACGGGATCGTCCGCGCCCGCCCCGAGCGGGGGCGGCGGCTGCTGCGGCGGAGGCTGCTGCGGCTGAACCCGATCAGGGTCCGTCACCGTCGGGGTTCGTCACCGTCGGGTCCGTCGCCACCGGGGTCCGTCACCATCGGGGTCCGTCACCACCGGGGTCCGTCACCATCGGGGTCCGTCACCATCGGGGTCCGTCACCGTCGGGGTCCGTCACCATCGGGGTCCGTCACCGTCGGGTCCGTCGCCACCAGGGTCCGTCACCATCGGGGTCCGTCACCGTCGGGTCCGTCGCCACCAGGGCGGCCTGTCGCCGTCAGGGCCTGCCGCCGTCAGGGCCCGTCGCCGGCAGGGCCCGTCGCCGGCAGGGCGGCCCGTCGCCGTCAGGGCCCGTCCGGGCCCCGAACAGCGCCGCCGCGTCAGCTCCCCAGGTAGCGCAGGATCGCCAGCACCCGTCTGCTGTAGCCCTCTCCCCGGCCCGTCAGCTCCAGCTTGTCGAAGATCGCGTTGATGTGTTTCTCCACCGCGCTCTGCGACACGTGGAGCTGCCCGGCGATCGCCGCGTTCGTGTGCCCCTGCGCCATCGCCGCGAGGACCTCGCCCTCCCTCGGTGTCAGCCGGGACAGCGGGTCGGCGTGGGAGGTGCGGACCAGGAGCCGGCGGACGACCTCCGGGTCGAACGCCGTCCGCCCCTCCCCCACCCGCTCCAGCGCGTCCAGGAACTCGTCGACCTGCGCCACCCGGTCCTTGAGCAGATATCCCACCGCCCCCGACTCACCGGTCAGCAGTTCGGTGGCGTACCGCCGCTCCACGTACTGCGAGAGCACGAGCACACCGACGTCCGGCCACTCCCGGCGGATCTCCAGTGCCGCCCGCAGCCCCTCGTCCGTGTGCGTCGGCGGCATCCGGACGTCGGCGACGACCACGTCCGGCGGATCCGCCGCCACCGCCGCCAGCAGTTCGACCGCGTTGCCGACGGCCGCCGTCACCTCATGGCCCTCCTCGGTCAGGAGCCGCAGGAGCCCCTCCCGCAGCAGGGTGGAGTCCTCCGCCAGCATCACGCGCACGGGAGCACCGCCCGTACCACCGTCGGGCCGCCCGCCGGGCTGTCCACGGCGAAGCGGCCGTCCAGGGCCGCCGTCCGGCTCGCGAGTCCGCCGAGACCGCTCCCCGAGGCGTCCGCGCCGCCCCCGCCGTCGTCCGTCACCCTCACGCTCAACTCTCCTTCCGTCAGGACCACATGGACGTCGATCCGGGTGGCGCCCGCGTGCTTGACCACATTCGTGACCGCCTCCGAGACGACGAAGTACGCCACCGTCTCCGCCGCCCTCGGCAGGGGTCCTTCCACCGTGTACGTCAGTCCCACCGGCAGCGGGCTCCGCTCGGCGACGCTCTCCAGGGCGGCGCGCAGGCCGGCCTCGTCGAGGACGGTCGGGTACACCCGCCATGCCACCTCGCGCAGTTCGGTCAGCGCGCGCCGGCTCTCCTCGTGGGCCTGGCGCAGCAGTTCGTCGGCGCGCTCCGGGTCTCGGGCGCGCAGCCGACGGGCCCGACCGAGCAACATGCCGAGGGCGACCAGCCGTTGCTGCACCCCGTCGTGCAGGTCGCGCTCGATGCGGCGCCGCTCGTCGTGCACGACGTCCATGACCTCGGCACGACTGCTCGCGAGTTGGGCGATCCGGGCCTCCAGCGCGTGGGCCTGACTCGGCCCGAGGAGGTGGCGGGCCAGCCGGCCCTCCAGGGAGACGACGCCGAGAGCCCCCTGGACGGAGAGGAAGAGCAGGAAGAACCCGGCGAGGCTGCCGACGGCGACGAGCCAGGGGTGGTCGATCTCGGTGATCAGCCAGCCGTAGAAGCCGAAGGTGCCGAGACCGAGCCCGTACGCGGCGCAGACCAGGACGACACCACCGAGGAGTCCGAGGGGCCAGCGCGCGGCGAGGTGGCGCAGGGCCGCGCCGTCCGCCTGGGCTCCGGGGAGTCTCACGCCGAGGAAGCGGTCGAGCCGCTTCCGCTCCAGTCCGCCGAGGGTGTGGGCGGTCGCGGTCAGGAGCCGCAGAACGGTGGCTCGTCCGCGCGGCCAGGCCAGTACGGGCAGCAGCGCGAGTCCGCCGACGATCAGGCACAGCAGCTCGACGACGGCGGTCGCGGTCCCGAGCGCGAGGCCGGTCGCCACGCGGAGCCAGCGCGTGACGTAACCGGCGAGAGTCCTCATGATCGGCCACGCTAAGGGCAGTCGCCCCCCGCCCGCACTGCGGAAAACCACAACCGGCAATCGAGGAGAGGGAATCCACGGCCGGAGATCCACCACCGGCGATCCCGCGACCGTGGTTCCCGGCCGGAGATCCACCACCGACGATCCGCGACCGAGGTTCCACGACCAGGGTTCCGCGACCGCGCATCGCCTCGCCCTCCCCCCACACCCCTGCGCGGTGCGGTGCGGTCACGAACACCGCCTTCGTGCCGTCCCGTTACGCGCTCGGCGACGACCGGAGGCAGATCACCGGCCAGGTGAGATCACCGGCCAGGTGCCGGTGATCTGCAAGGCGGTGCTCGAAAGCGGTGCTCGTGGCGACCGACCGCGGGTGCGGTGGTGTGCTCCGCGGGGCTGGGGCCGCTCAGGCCGGGTCGGGGAGCGCGGCGGGAGAACCGTTGAGCTGTGTCGGCACCGAGGCCCGGTGCTGGGCCACGGCCGCCCGGAAGCGGCGGAGGATCTCCTCTCCGGCCGCCACGCCGCGCTCGGTGAGGACGTCGACGTGGGGCGCGGTCCAGGCCGTGTCGGCGAGTTCTCCGTGGCCTGGCCGCCAGGCGCGTTCGGCGGCGAGCAGCAGGTCGGCGTCGAGGAGGGAGTCCCCGGCGGCCAGGGTGAGCGTGGCGCCGCAGCGGCGAGCGACCTCGTGCATCGCCGCGCTCTTGGTGAGCGGCTTCGGCACCGCGTAGACCTTGCGGCCCTGGAGGGATACCGTCCAGCCGCGGTCCTCGGCCCAGTCGCCGAACCGCTTCAGCCACTTCTCCGGCAGCCGCTCGCGCTCCACGACGAGGTACGCGAAGAGGTCCTCGGCGACCCGGTGCTTGCGCACCCAGGACAGGTCCGTGGTGGCGGTGAAGTAGGCGCGGATCTCGGCGAGCGGCGCACATTCCTCGGCCAGTCGGCGCACCACCTGCTGGTGCCAGTCGCGGTCGCTGACCCCGTCGACGAGGATGTGCCCGCCGTTGGCGCAGATCGCGTACTTCGGCGCGGGCCCGGGGAGCTGGATGCGCTGGTACTGCTTGCGGGTGCGGGTCGTGGTGGGGACGAAGACGGCTTCGGCGCCCAGCTTCTCCAGCAGCACCGCCGCGTCCTCGGTCATGTACGACAGCGGCTTGGACTCGTGCACCTCGATGCTGAGCAGCCGTGGCGCCTGCGCGTCGGGCATGCCGAGCGCGAGGGCGGCGGAGGAGTAGATCAGCGTACGGTCGAGGTCGCTCGCGACCATCACGGTGCCGGTCACTGGGAGACCACCGCCTTCCCGTCGGCGCCTGTGGCGCCTCTCGTGTACTGGGGGTGGATCAGTCCGACGCAGGTGTACGGGAGTCCGTCGACCTCCTCGACGGGCACCCCGCGCTGTTCGGCGAGCAGGCGTACGTGTGCGAGGTCGGCGCCGGCGCCGCGCTGGGCGAGGATCTTCCAGGGGACGCGGCGCAGCAGGACCCGGGTGGTCTCGCCCACGCCGGGCTTGACGAGGTTGACGTCGTGGATGCCGTACTCCTCGCTGATCCGCTCGACGGCCGCCCAGCCCTCCCAGGTGGGGGTGCGGTCGGCGGCGAGCAGTTCCTTGACGGCGGTGTCGACGTCGTCGGCGACCTCGTCGAAGTGGGCCGCGACGGCGTCGAGGAAGTCGTTGGAGACATCGGCTCCGGCGAGCTCGCGGTAGAACTTGCCGCCGTGGAAGTCGTTCGGGCCGACGAGGTCGGCGCGCAGGACCGTCCGCGATATCAGGCCGGAGACGGTGGAGTTGAGGCAGGCGGAGGGGATGAGGAAGTCCTCGCGGGTGCCGTAGGTGCGCACGCAGGAGCCGGGGTCGGCGAGGACGGCGATCTCCGGGTCGAAGCCGGTGATCCCGGTGGCGCGCTCGAACTCCTCGACAGCCTGGGCGAGTTCGCGGGTGATGGCGCCCTTGCCCGTCCAGCCGTCGACGAAGACGACGTCGGCGGGGTCGTGGTGGGCGGCGAGCCAGCGCAGCGCGTTGGCGTCGATGCCGCGGCCGCGCACGATGGAGACGGCGTAGTGGGGCAGGTCGAGGCCGTGGCGGGCCTGGGCCCAGCGGCGCATGAGGACGCCGACAGGGGTACCGGCCCGGGCGAGGGAGGCGAGCACGGGCGTGCCGGTCTTCTCGGCGAGCACGGTCTCGGTGACGGTGCCGACGGCGCGCGCGATACGGGCGGCGGAGGTCTCCAGGGCGGCGTGGAAGAGCTCCTGGTACCGGTCGCTCGGCTGGTACTCGACCGGCAGCGACTCGGCGTAGTGGGCGCCTCCGCTCTGGATCGCCTCCTCCCGCTCCTCGGTCGGGGCCTCCAACTCGACGTCCGAGAGGTCCTGGAGCAGCCAGCCGACCTCCTCCGGCGCGTACGAGGAGAAGGCGGGGCCGCGGAGGGGCTCGGGCAGCATGGAGCTCCTTTCGGGAGCTTCGGTGGCGGGAGCGGGAATGGCGGGGGCGGGAATGGCGGGAGCGGGAATCGAGGCGGGAGTGGGCCCGTACGAGGGGACGTACGAGGGGACGACGGCGAGGACCACGTGCGGGATGTGCTCCGCGAGCCGGGCCAGCAGGCCGTCGGGGGCGTGCAGTGCGGGGGTGTCGGCGACGGAGTCGACGACGGCGACGACGGCGTCGAAGCCGGCGCCCGCGACGTTGTAGGCGTACCGCTCGCCGGGCCCGTCGGCGGGCTCGTCGTGGGCGGGGAAGACGAGCCGGGTGCGTATGGCGTAGCCGGGGTCGTCCACGGCGAGGACGGGCGAGCGGGTGGTCGTGGAGTACGAGACGTCGAGTCCGCGCGCTTCGAGGGCGATCCCGAGCGCGAGCGGGGCGTACATCAGCTCTTCGAAGCCGAGGACGAGGACGCGTCCGGGCCCGGCGGGCGGGAGGGCGTCGGCGAGCCGGGCCGCCAGGGCCGGGAGGGACGTCTCCAGCCGGGAGCGGTGCTCGGGGGTGAAGCCGTGTCGTCCGCCGTCCGGCACGCCCTGCGGCCAGTCCAGGTCGACGCGGCCCGCGAAGGCGGTCTCACGCGGGCCGGAGTCGGCCGCCGTGTCACGCGGACCGGAACAAGCCGTCTGGGCGGGTCCCGCGGCCTTCTGGGCGGCTTCCGCAGCCGTCTGGGCGGCTTCCGCGGCCTCCTGGGCGCCTTCCGCAGCCGTCTGGGCGGGTCCCGCGGTCTTCTGGGCGGTCGGGTCGGACGCGGTCACCTCGTACCGCGCCACGAGCTCCTGGCCCTTCTCCAGGACGCCCTCCGGCAGGCCCACCGTGCCCGCGGCGAGGGTCAGCAGGTCCACGCGGGCGCCGATCTCGCCCGCGAAGGCCGTGAGCCGGTCCCGGTCGGCGGGGGTCCGCATGTCGACCAGGGCGACGATCACGTACCGGTCGCGCGGATAGCGTTCGTGCAGGTCACGGATGGTGTTGAGGACCGTGTTGCCGGTGGAGAACTCGTCGTCGACGAGGACCAGCGGGCCGTCGCCGGCCAGGAACTTGGGGTCCTCCGGGAGCAGCAGGTGCGAGGTGGCGTGCGAGTGGGACTCCTCGAAGCCGCCGGCCGGGGCGACGCCTGCCACGGGCCGCCGGGTGGAGTGCAGGTAGGGGGCGAGGCCGATGCCGTCGGCGACGCTGTGGCCGAGTCCGGTCGCCGTCTCCGCGTACCCGAGGACGACGGCCCGTGCCGCCTCCGCGTCGCCGAGCAGCTCACGTACGCGTACGCCCAGGTCGTACCCGGCGCCGTGGACCACCGAGGGGCGCTGCGGCACGTGCTTGCCGAGCACGTTGGAGACCAGCAGGTGCGCGCGCTTCGGGTTGCGGCGCAGTGCGAGGCCCAACAGGCCCGGGAGCTCCTCGCCGCCGATCAGTTCGACGCCCAGTCGCTCCGCGACCCACGTTCCCGACCACACCACGTCGTTCTTCACCTTCCGTCAGCCGGCCAGTCCGGCGGTGAGCAGATCGACGAAGCCGACGTCCTCCCGGGCGACGCCGAAGACCTCGGCGCGCAGAAGGGTCCGTTCGGCCCACGCACGATGCGGCTTCACTTCATTCATTTTGTTCGTATAAGCGGAGCGGAGCACCCCGCCACCGCCCCGTTCCGGCCGCAGGATGTCCTGGGCGTCGCTGTACTCCTCGTGGCTGACCACGGAGAGCGCATGCACGGGCACCACGTGCGTGGGGTGGATGCAGGTCTTGCCGAGCAGGCCGTTGGCCCGGTCGAGCTCGATCTCGCGCAGCAGCCCGTCGAGGTCGTGCTCGATGAGCGCGGTGCGCAGGTCCTCCGCGCGGCCTTCGAGGAAGGGGCTGCGGCGCAGCTGGGGCTTGAACATGCGCTCGCCGAGCCGGAAGTACTCCCAGACGGGCCCGGTGATGGTGAAGCCGGTGCCGTCGGAGCGGCCGAGGACGTTGACGACGTCGGCGATGACGTGGGCGACGAGCTGGACGTCGTAGGCCGTCATGTCGGGCGAGCGGCGCAGTCCGTACGCGGAGCAGAAGTCGGTGACGCCGAGCCTCAGGGCGAGGACCCGTTCCCGGTACTTGTCTACGGTCGCGGCGATCCCGGCGAGGGTCTCGGCGCGGGTCTCCAGGTGCAGGAGCTCGGGCGACTCGAGGACGGGCATGGCGAAAAGCCGCCGTCCGCTCGCCTTCTCGGCGGCCGTGAGGGCTTCCAGGAAGGCGTGTCCGCGGGCCTCGGTGAACTTGGGCAGCACGAAGCCGGACAGCAGCCGGACGCCGTCACCGAGCCGGGCGGTCAGGTCGGTGATCTGGTGGGGCTCACGGACCCGGATGAAGAGCAGGGGGACGTCCTGGGGCGCGTCCGCGGCCGCGAGGTCGGCGAACTGGCGGACGAGATTGGCCTCGGCCGCCTCCACGTCGGCGTCGTCGATGGAGTCCTCGAGGCACAGCACCATGGAGACGACCCCGCGGGCGGCCTGTTTGCGCACGTCGTCGGCGAGCCGCGGCCGGGTGGCCGGGCTGTAGAGGGTGGCTCCCAGGGCGACGGCGAGCGTGCTCGCGGGCGAGTCGGCGGTGAACTCCGCCGGCTCCTGATGGAACAGCCCGGCCCGCGACGCGGACGGGATGTGCCCGAAATGACGCAAAGTAACTCCCCCGACTGCCTCTGTGGGCCCTGACGACATGTGGCCGGTAATAGTACGTAGGTGCGGGTGTCCGTAGTTCCCTTCCAGCATGAAATCCAGGTAACTCATCCGCATCCGGCGCATCTCTCCCCGATCGCCACGGCCCCCGCGTTGTCCGCGGGTGGACCGGGAAGGCAGGATGACGGTCATGACGCACGCGATGCTGAAGGGCTCCAACGTCCCTCTCGACACCGCGGCCGTACGGGCCGTGCTCCGCTGGACCCCTGGACCGGGGGTCCCCGACGTGGATGCCTCCGCGCTGCTCCTCGGTGCCGACGGACGCGTGCGTTCCGACGAGGACTTCGTCTTCTACAACCAGCCGCGCCACCCCTCGGGGCTGGTGCGGCGGCTGCCGAAGAAGCGGGTGGCGGAGGGGCTGACCGACACGGTCGAGGCCGATCTCGGCGCGCTCGACCCCTCGGTCGACCAGGTGGTGATCGCCGCCTCCTCGGACGGCGACACCTTCCGTTCCGTCTCCGACCTGCGGATTCTGCTCTACGACGCGAGTGCGGCGGACGGGGAGCCGCTGGCCGTGTTCGACGTGAAGGCCGAGACGGGCCAGGAGACGGCGATCATCTGCGGTGAGCTGTACCGCCGCGGGGACGGCTGGAAGTTCCGCGCCGTGGGGCAGGGCTACCCGACGGGGCTCGTCGGGCTCGCCACCGACTTCGGGATCTCGGTGGACGAGGGCACGGACGACGCGACGACGTCCGAGCCGGGCGCCGGTGAGGCTCCGGCCGCCGCGGAGCCGGGGCTCGACGCGACGGTCGTCCAGCCTCCCGTGTCCGTACCGCCGCAGCCGACCTCTCCCCCCGCTCCCGTGCCGGGGTACGGCTATCCGCAGCCGGCCGCGCCCGCGCAGCCCGCCTACGGCTATCCGCAGCCCGCCTCCCCGGCGCAGCCCTCGTACGGCTATCCCCAGCCCGCCTCGCCCGCGCAGCCCGCCTACGGCTATCCGCAGCCCGCGGCGGCCGCCGCGCCCGCTCCGGACCCGAACTTCCGGATGCCTCCGATGGGGCCGCAGTTCGCCCGCCCGTAGGGCCGACGGCAGTTCGCCCGCCCGTAGGGCCGATGGCAGTTCGCCCGCCCGTAGGGCCGATGGCAGTTCGTCCGCCCGTAAGGCCGGCCTCGGCTCCGCCCGTGCGGCCACGGGTCAGGCCTTGGTCTTGTAGCCGCGCCCCCACTGCAGGCCCCATCCGTACAGCCGGTCCAGTTCCGCCTGGAAGCCGTACACGAACTTCACCTCGCGGCGGACGATCAGCTCGTCCTTGGCCTTCTCGACGGTGAACACGGCGCAGGAGCGGGCCTGCGGGGCGCGCTCGTCCAGTTCGATCTCGATCCGCGGCCCGTTGCTCGGGTAGAGCGTGACCTTGGCGTGGGTGCGGTCGAAGGCCGGGGTCTGGTCGTAGATGTAGACGAAGAAGAGCAGCCGTTTGATCTCGTCCCGGTGGTCGAGGTTGACGAAGATCGTCTCGCCGGACGAGCCGCCGAACCGGTCGTCGCCGCTCAGGTTCACGTACGGCGGTGCGTTCAGGGACCCGAAGAAGTGGCCGAGGGGCTGTACGACGCCCTTGCTGCCGTCCGCGAGCTCGTACATGCAGCCGAGGTCCAGGTCGACGTTGACCATGCTCTGGGTGTGCGCCTGGACGACCTCGGGCTTGAAGAGCTTCGAGGGATGGCGCAGGAGCCGGCCGCTCTGGCGCGAGCGGCCCTCGATGTCGGAGGTCCGCATCCGCCAGGAGAGGTTGACCCGGAGGTTTCCGGTGGCGGCTCCCTGTTTGGTCAGGGAGACCGTCGGGCGTCGCTTGGTCAGGTCGATGGAGTTGCTGGACGCGCTGCCCGAGTCGAACTGTGCGGCCCTGCCCGGAAAGAGGCCGTCCCAGAAGGCCATGTGCCCCCACCCCCCACTTGATGGCTGACATACGCGGCAGGGCGGCCGGGTGCACCGGCCGCCCCGCAGTGAAGCGTTCCTCGTTGCCGGGGGTGTCACACCCCGGACGACACCTCGGTCTTGCCCGAGGAGTCAGCTTTTCCCTCGGCCGCCAAAGCGCGGTTGCGGCGGACGGAGGACCAGAAGGACCAGCCGATGAGGGCGACACCGATGAGGCCGGTGACGAGCTCCGGGATCTGGTACCGGATGCTGACCATGAGGATCAGGGCCAGCGCGCCGATGGCGTAGTGGGCGCCGTGCTCCAGGTAGACGTAGTCGTCGAGGGTGCCCTGGCGGACCAGGTAGACCGTCAGCGAACGGACGTACATGGCACCGACGCCGAGGCCGAGGGCCATCAGGACGATGTCGTTGGTGATGGCGAAGGCGCCGATGACACCGTCGAAGGAGAAGGACGCGTCGAGGACCTCGAGGTAGAGGAACATGAAGAACGCGGCCTTGCCGGCCAGCTGCACGGCCGAGACCGGCTTGCCCTTGCGCTTGGCCTCCTCCTCGGCCTCGTGCTCGCGCTCCTCTTCCTCTTCCAGCTTGTTCTCGAAGAAGCCGGAGAGACCGCCGACGATGAGGTACGTGATGAGGCCGAAGACGCCCGAGAGCAGGACGGTCGACGTCTTGTCGGCGTGCCCGGCGTGCTGGTGGGCGTGGGTCGCGAAGGTCATGGCGCTGATCGCCAGGACGATCAGGGCGATGCAGACCGACAGCATGTCGATCTTGCCGAGCTTGGCCAGCGGGCGCTCCAGCCAGCCGAGCCACTTGATGTCACGGTCCTCGAAGATGAAGTCGAGGAAGATCATCAGCAGGAACATGCCGCCGAAGGCCGCGATCGACGGGTGCGCGTCGGTCACGAGCTGCTCGTAGCGCTCGGCGTCGTTGAAGGCGAGATTCACGGCCTCGATGGGGCCGATCTTGGCGCTGATGGCGACGATCACGACGGGGAAGACCAGCCGCATGCCGAAGACGGCGATCAGAATGCCGATCGTGAGGAAGATCTTCTGCCAGAAGGCATTCATCTTCTTCAGGATTCCGGCGTTGACCACCGCGTTGTCGAAGGACAGCGAGATCTCGAGGACGCACAGGATCGCGACGATCCCGAACGCTTCCCACCCCCCGTAGAGCACCGCTGCGACCAGACCGAGCGCCGTGATGGCGAACGACCAGCCGAAGGTTTTCAGAACCACTGTCTACCCCATCGTGTTAAGTACGCGGCTTTACGAAACGTTGACCCCGAAGTCTAGAGCGATGCCCCGCAGGCCCGACGCGTACCCCTGCCCCACCGCCCGGAACTTCCATTCACCCCCGTACCGGTACAGCTCGCCGAAGATCATCGCGGTCTCGGTGGACGCGTCCTCGGAGAGGTCGTAGCGCGCGAGTTCCTGCCCGTCCGCCTGGTTCACCACACGGATGAAGGCGTTGCTGACCTGGCCGAAGGTCTGACCCCGGTTGTCCGCCTCATGGATCGAGACCGGGAAAATGATCTTGTCGCAGTGTGCCGGGACCTTGATGAGGTCCACGATGAGCGACTCGTCGTCGCCGTCACCCTCGCCGGTGAGGTTGTCGCCGGTGTGTTCGACGGAGCCCTCGGGGCTCCTCAGGTTGTTGTAGAAGACGAAGTACTCGTCGCCGAGCACCCGTCCCGACTGGCACAGCAGGGCGCTGGCGTCGAGGTCGAAGGGCGCTCCGGTGGTGGAGCGCGCGTCCCAGCCGAGGCCGACCAGCACCTGGGTGAGGTTGGGTGCGGCCTTGGAGAGGGAGACGTTGCCTCCCTTGGCGAGCGTGACGCCCATGTGTGGTTCCTCCCCGGTGTGTACTGCCTGTGGAGCAGATGAGGCACGTCCGGCGCCGCACGAGAGGTGCGGCGCCGGACGGATGGGTGGTGCGTGACTCAGACGTTGACGCCGAAGTCCGCCGCGATACCCCGCAGGCCCGAGGCGTAGCCCTGGCCCACGGCGCGGAACTTCCACTCCGCGCCGTTGCGGTACAGCTCGCCGAAGACCATGGCGGTCTCGGTCGAGGCGTCCTCGGAGAGGTCGTACCGGGCGATCTCGGCGCCGCCGGCCTGGTTCACGACGCGGATGAACGCGTTGCGCACCTGGCCGAAGGACTGCTGGCGGTTCTCGGCGTCGTAGATCGACACCGGGAAGACGATCTTGGCTACATCGGCGGGCACCGTGGCCAGGCTGACCTTGACCTGCTCGTCGTCGCCCTCGCCCTCACCGGTGAGGTTGTCACCGGTGTGCTCGACCGAGCCGTCGGCGCTCTTCAGGTTGTTGAAGAACACGAAGTCCTGGTCGTTGCGGACCTTGCCCTCCGTGCTGACCAGAATGGCGCTGGCGTCGAGGTCGAAGTCCGTCCCGGTGGTGGTGCGGACGTCCCAGCCCAGACCGACCGTGACGGCGGTCAGGCCAGGGGCCTCCTTGGTCAGCGAGACGTTGCCGCCCTTGCTGAGGCTGACTCCCACGAGTCCCTCCATGTGGTTTTCAGGGGCAGCGCCCCCGTCGTGCGTTGGCATCGGATCAACGAGTGGATCCTAGTGACGGGTTCCCGGCCTGGACAGGCGATTCGCCCCGATGTTCAGAGAGTGTCGAGGGCCTTCACGTACTCGCCGAGGTCCCGGGCGTCCGGGAGGGCGTTCACGACGGTCCAGCGGACGACGCCCTCCTTGTCGATGATGAAGGTGCCGCGCACGGCGCAGCCCTTCTCCTCGTCGAAGACGCCGTACGCGCGCGAGGCCTCGCCGTGCTTCCAGAAGTCGGAGAGCAGCGGGTACTCCAGGCCCTCCTGCTCGGCGAAGACGCGCAGGGTGTGGATGGAGTCGTTGGAGACGGCGAGGAGCTGCGTGTCGTCGTTGACGAACTTCGGCAGGTTGTCGCGCAGCTCGCACAGCTCGCCGGTGCAGACGCCGGTGAAGGCGAAGGGGTAGAAGAGCAGCACCACGTTCTTCTCGCCCTTGAAGTCGGAGAGCCTCACGGTGCGGCCGTGGTTGTCCTTGAGCTCGAACTCCGGGGCCTTGGTGCCGACCTCGATCGCCATGGCGTGCGCTTCCCTTCACTGGACCGGACAGGTGAGGGGCCCAGCCTACGCACAGAGCCCCCGCCGGCTGTGCCGGCGGGGGCTCCTGCTGCTTGGGGATCAGCGCTTGGGGGCGACCAGTCGGCTGCCCGACCAGTCCTTGGCCACGCTGATGCTCTTGGTCTGGGAGAAGCCGGCGGTCTGCGCGGCGTCACTGATGTCGCTGGGCTCGACGTAGCCGTCCCGGCCCGTCTTCGGCGTCAGCAGCCAAACGACCCCGCCGTCCTCCAGCAGGCCAATGGCATCGACCAGGGAGTCCGTCAGATCTCCGTCCTCGTCGCGGAACCAGAGCACGACGGCGTCGGCGACGTCGTCGTAGTCCTCGTCAGCGAGGTCCGACCCGATGATGGACTCGATGCCTTCGCGGAGATCGAAATCGACGTCGTCGTCGTAACCGATCTCCTGGACCACCTGTCCGGGCTCGAACCCCAGCCTCGCTGCCGGGTTGGTCCGCTCCTCCGCGTGGTCCGCGGTCGCGCTCACGGCTTGCCTCCTGATCATGTATCGGAAAATGCTTGGGCCGCGCGCGTACGCGCGGCGCTGGCCGTAGTCCACACGGGCTGGGCGGATCGCGCAAGTACCCGGCCGCCGAGACCGCCGAAACGGTGACGTTTGGGGCCGTCTCGCCGCATCTTCCGGTCCGGTTCCACTTCGCTCCGTGACATAAGGCACACGCTTCGTCCAGCTTTGTATCCTTCCGCGGCTTCAGTCTGCCGAACGTGGTGACGAAACGCATGCGCGGGTTGGGCGTAAGGTTGCGATTTGACCCGACCAGGGGCCCGGCGGGGGTTACCCCTCGGTAGAGGTGACGTGTGACGCCGACGGGGTACACGATGGACTTCCCGGCCTTCCCGTGGGCTCCACCGAACAGCGAAGGAACAGCGTGGCTTCCGGATCCGATCGCAACCCGATCATCATTGGCGGCCTTCCCAGCCAGGTCCCTGACTTCGATCCCGAAGAGACCCAGGAATGGCTCGACTCCCTCGACGCCGCCGTCGACGAGCGGGGCCGTGAGCGAGCCCGCTACCTGATGCTCCGCCTGATCGAGCGGGCCCGCGAGAAGCGCGTGGCCGTGCCCGAGATGCGCAGCACGGACTACGTCAACACGATCGCGACCAAGGACGAGCCGTTCTTCCCGGGCAACGAGGAGATCGAGCGCAAGGTCCTCAACGCGACCCGCTGGAACGCCGCCGTGATGGTCTCTCGCGCGCAGCGCCCGGGCATCGGGGTCGGCGGTCACATCGCCACCTTCGCCTCCTCCGCCTCGCTGTACGACGTCGGCTTCAACCACTTCTTCCGCGGCAAGGACGAGGGCGACGGCGGCGACCAGATCTTCTTCCAGGGCCACGCCTCCCCCGGCATCTACGCGCGCGCCTATCTCCTCGACCGGCTCAACGAGACGCAGCTCGACGCCTTCCGCCAGGAGAAGTCGAAGTTCCCGAACGGGCTCTCCTCGTACCCGCACCCGCGGCTGATGCCGGACTTCTGGGAGTTCCCGACGGTGTCGATGGGTCTCGGCCCGCTCGGCGCGATCTACCAGGCCCGGATGAACCGCTACATGGAGGCGCGGGGCATCGCCGACACCTCCGCGTCGCACGTCTGGGCGTTCCTCGGCGACGGCGAGATGGACGAGCCGGAGTCGCTCGGCCAGCTCTCCATCGCCGCCCGCGAGGGCCTGGACAACCTGACCTTCGTCGTCAACTGCAACCTGCAGCGCCTCGACGGTCCGGTGCGCGGCAACGGCAAGATCATCCAGGAGCTGGAGTCGCAGTTCCGCGGCGCCGGCTGGAACGTCATCAAGCTGATCTGGGACCGCACCTGGGACCCGCTGCTCGCCCAGGACCGCGACGGCATCCTGGTCAACAAGCTGAACACCACGCCCGACGGCCAGTTCCAGACGTACGCGACGGAGACCGGCGCGTACATCCGCGACCACTTCTTCGGCGACGACCAGCGGCTGCGCTCGATGGTCGAGGGCATGTCCGACCACCAGATCCTGCACCTGGGCCGTGGCGGTCACGACCACAAGAAGATCTTCGCGGCCTTCGCGGCGGCCAAGGCGCACAAGGGCCAGCCGACCGTGGTGCTCGCGCAGACCGTCAAGGGCTGGACGCTGGGGCCGAACTTCGAGGGCCGCAACGCGACCCACCAGATGAAGAAGCTCACCGTCGACGACCTCAAGCGCTTCCGCGACCGGCTGCACATCCCCGTCACGGACGCACAGCTGGAGGGCGGCCTGCCGCCGTACTACCACCCGGGCCGGAACTCCGAGGAGATCCAGTACATGCACGACCGCCGCAAGGCGCTCGGCGGGTACGTCCCGACCCGTGTCGTGCGCGCGAAGCCGCTGGTCCTGCCCGAGGAGAAGACCTACGCCGCGGTGAAGAAGGGCTCCGGCCAGCAGTCGATCGCCACCACGATGGCGTTCGTCCGGCTGCTCAAGGACCTGATGCGGGACAAGGAGATCGGCAAGCGCTTCGTGCTGATCGCGCCGGACGAGTACCGCACCTTCGGCATGGACTCGTTCTTCCCGAGCGCCAAGATCTACAACCCGCTGGGCCAGCAGTACGAGGCCGTCGACCGCGAGCTGCTGCTCGCGTACAAGGAGTCCCCGACCGGCCAGATGCTGCACGACGGCATCTCCGAGGCGGGCTGCACGGCCTCGCTGATCGCGGCGGGCTCCGCCTACGCCACGCACGGCGAACCGCTGATCCCCGTCTACGTCTTCTACTCGATGTTCGGTTTCCAGCGGACCGGCGACCAGTTCTGGCAGATGGCCGACCAGCTCGCGCGCGGCTTCGTGCTGGGCGCGACCGCCGGCCGTACGACGCTGACCGGTGAGGGCCTCCAGCACGCGGACGGCCACTCGCACCTGCTCGCCTCGACGAACCCGGGCTGCGTCGCCTACGACCCGGCCTTCGGCTTCGAGATCGCGCACATCGTGCAGGACGGCCTGCGGCGGATGTACGGCCCGGACGCCGAGGACGTCTTCTACTACCTGACCGTCTACAACGAGCCGATCCAGCACCCGGCCGAGCCCGATGACGTGGACGCCGAGGGCATCCTCAAGGGCATCTACCGCTACAAGGCGGGCGAGGCCGGCGCGATCCCCGCACAGATCATGGCCTCCGGCGTCGCCGTGCCGTGGGCGGTCGAGGCGCAGCGGATGCTCGCGGAGGAGTGGAACGTACGGGCCGACGTCTGGTCCGCGACGTCCTGGAACGAGCTGCGCCGCGAGGCCGTCGACGTCGACCGGCACAACCTGCTCCACCCGGACGAGGAGCAGCGCGTCCCGTACGTGACGCGGAAGCTGTCCTCGGCCCAGGGGCCGTTCGTCGCCGTCTCCGACTGGATGCGGTCCGTTCCGGACCAGATCTCCCGCTGGGTTCCGGGCGCCTACACCTCGCTGGGCGCGGACGGCTTCGGCTTCGCGGACACGCGGGGCGCGGCCCGTCGGTACTTCCACATCGACGCCCAGTCGATCGTGCTCGCCGTCCTCACCGAGCTCGCCCGCGAGGGCAAGGTCGACCGGTCGGTCCTGAAGCAGGCGGTGGACCGCTACCAGCTGCTCGACGTCGCGGCCGCGGACCCGGGCCCCGCCGGCGGCGACGCCTGACGGCACCTCCGTGGGGTGCGGGGGCGCAGGCGCCCCCGCACCCGCCATACGATTCCCGGCATGAAGGAACGCTGGGAGAAGCGCACCCAGACGCCACTGCTGATCCTGGCAGTGGCGTTCGGCATCGCGTACGCCATTCCGATCGTGGCGCCTGATGCCGATCGCCTGGTCCACGAGCTGTGTCTGGCCGTGGAGTGGGTGGTGTGGAGTGCGTTCGCCGTCGACTACGCCGTGCGGCTGACGCTCGCCCCGGCGAAGTGGCAGTTCGTGCGCGGGCATCCGCTCGACCTCCTCGCCGTCCTGCTCCCGCTCGTACAACCGCTGCGGCTGCTGCGGCTGGTCTCCACGCTCCTCCTGGTGGGCAGGCGGGCCCGCATGGCACCGCAGATCACGCTGACCACCTACGTGGCGGGCGCGGTCGTCGGGCTGCTGATGTTCGGCTCGCTGGCCGTGCTGCACGTGGAGCGCACGGCTCCGAACGGCAACATCAAGACGCTCGGCGACGCGGTGTGGTGGTCCTTCACCACGATGACGACCGTCGGCTACGGCGACCACGCCCCGACCACGGGTCTCGGCCGCGTCCTGGCGGTGGGCCTGATGCTCTCGGGCATCGCCCTGCTCGGTGTGGTGACCGCCAACATCGCGGCCTGGTTCATCGCCCGCTTCGAGCGGGACGACGCCCAGGACCGCCGCCAGACGGAGCTCCTTGAGGCGCTGACCCGGGAGGTCCGGGAACTGCGCGACGAGGTGGCCCGGCTCTCCTCACCGGCCTCCGTGCCACCGCAGGGCGAGAGACCTACCGCTCCCAGATCTTGAAGGCTCTGACCTGGTAGGGACTCTGGGGCACCCAGGTCCCGCGCCCGGGATACGTCTCGAACTCCCCCGTCTCGGCGCACTCAGCGGACTGGTACGTCGTGACCGGCCGCCCCGTGCGGTTGGCGAGCGCCTGGGCGCTCGCGCCCTGCGGCAGGGCGACACAGCTCTCGACGTCCGTGTCGGCCAGCTCGTGCGTCCACACCGGCCCCCGGAAGTCCGCCCTGGGCCACAGACACAACTGACCGGTCGCGCAGGCCCCGAGCCGGGGCGACGGCGCGGCCTGGGCCGCTTGGGTGGTCTGCGCTGCTTGGGTGGTCTGGGCCGCTTGGGTGGTCTGCGCCGAGCGGACGGCCGTCGCCCGGGCCTGCGGGGCGGCCGCCGCGGGCACGGCGGGCAGGGCCGCGAGCGCGGTGGCCGCCAGCCCGGCCAGGAGGACGCGTGCGTGCTTCGTGAACATGTCGATGAACCCCCGTTTTGGTCACTCTCCGTAATCAGAAACTCTGACGGACGTCACAGCCCGTTGGGAAGAGGCCAAAGGTCGGTTCACCCGAAATGGTGACAGCCCCGCCGGACCGGTCCGGCGGGGCTGTCGTCTCACCGTGGAGAGGTCAGATGTGGGCGCCGCCCGCACCCGCCTCCGCGTTCGCGCCGCGCTTGGTGAGCGTGGCGACTCCGGCCGCGACGACGGCGACGACACCGGCGACGGTGAAGGCCAGGCCCATGCCGTCCATGAAGGTGTCGTGGATGACGCCTCCGATCACGTCGAGCATGTCGGGGGTCATGCCGGGCGTCTTCGCCAGCTCCGGCGGGACCATGCCGAACTCGGCGGCCTGCTCCAGACCCGGCGGGGGCGGGGCGGGGAGTCCGGCGGCGGTCCAGTTCAGCGGGAAGTCGCCGGAGACCTTGGAGGACATGACCGCGCCGAGCACGGCCGTACCCAGAGCGCCGCCGACCTGCATCGCGGCCTGCTGCAGGCCGCCCGCGACACCGGACAGCTCCAGCGGGGCGTTTCCGACGATCACCTCGGTGGCGCCGACCATGACGGGGGCGAGCCCCAGGCCGAGCAGGGCGAACCAGAGCGACATCGCGAGCGTCCCGGTGCCCTCGGTGAGCGTGATCATGCCGAACATCGCGGCCGCGGTGCACACCATGCCGCCGACCAGCGGGATCCGCGGGCCGAACTTGGTGATCAGGGCCCCCGCCAACGGCGAGGAGACGATCATCATCGCGGTGAGCGGCAGCAGGTGGAGTCCGGCGTCGATCGGGCCGAGGCCCTTCACGCCCTGGAGGTAGAAGGTGACGAAGAACAGGCCGCCCATGAACGCGAAGGCCATGAGGACCATCAGCACCACACCGGCCGACAGCGGCACGGAACGGAACATCCCCAGCGGGATGAGCGGCTCCTTGACCTTGGTCTCCCACAGGGCGAAGAGCAGGAAGAGCAGGACCGCGCCGCCGATGCAGCCCCAGGTGTTGCCGCTCGCCCAGCCCCAGTCCGCACCGGCCTGGATGATGCCCCAGATGAGGGCTCCCATCGCGCCGGAGAGCAGCAGGATGCCGAGGACGTCGAAGGAGCGCGGGGCGTTCTCGGCGCGGTGGTCCTTGAGGATCACCAGGCCGAGGACCAGCGCGAGCACGCCGACCGGCACGTTGATGAAGAAGACGGACTGCCAGCTCACGTGCTCGACGAGGAAGCCGCCGAGGATCGGACCGCCCGCCGTGGAGGCGCCGATGACCATGCCCCAGATGCCGATGGCCATGTTGAGCTTCTCGGCGGGGAAGGTGGCCCGCAGCAGGCCGAGCGCCGCCGGCATGAGCAGGGCGCCGAAGAGGCCCTGCAGGACGCGGAAGGCGATCACGAGCCCGATCGAGTCGGAGAGCCCGATCGCACCCGAGGCGGCGGCGAATCCGGCGATGCCTATCAGGAAGGTCTGGCGGTGGCCGAAGCGGTCACCGAGCTTGCCGGCCGTGATCAGGGCGACGGCGAGCGCCAGGAGATACCCGTTGGTGATCCACTGGAGCTGGTCGAGGGTGGCGCCGAGATCGGCCTGGATGGCGGGGTTGGCGATGGCGACGATCGTGCCGTCGAGCGCGACCATCATCACGCCGACCGCCACGGCGAACAGCGTCAGCCAAGGGTGGCCTCGCAGGCCCTTCGCCGGAACCGGCGCGGGGCTCCGGTCACCCCCCTGACCCTGCGGGGCCTTTTCCACGGTGGTCTGACTAGTCATGCGGCTGAGGCTAATGTCAGCCACTGACAATTGACAAAGCAATTCACACGACGGTAACTGTCACGTAGCTCACAGGTACCCTGAGCTGCACGAAGCCTCGGAAAGTGGCGAAAAGAGGGCCATGCGGTGACGGTTTCCGGTCTGCGGGAACGCAAGAAGCAGCGCACACGGGACGCACTGCTGCGTGTCGCCCTGGAGCTGTTCACGACCCAGGGATACGAGCAGACCACCGTCGACGAGATCGCCGACGCGGTCGAGGTCTCCCAGCGAACCTTCTTCCGCTACTTCTCCTCCAAGGAGGAGGCCGCCTTCGCCGTCCAGCAGATGGTGGAGGAGCGCTTCGTCCGGGCGCTGGCCGAACGGCCCGCCGAGGAGGGCCCGCTCGACGCGATGCGCCACGCCGTCCTCGCCGCCTGGGACACCATCGGTGAGGCGATCATGGAAGTCGTCCCCCTGGAGCTGTACCTGCGGACCTTCCAGATGATCGAGTCGACACCCGCGCTGCTCGCCGTCCACCTGCGCCGCTCCAGCGAGATGGAGGAGGCCATCGCCCGGCTGATCGCCGAGCGCGAGGGCCTGGACGTGGACGAGGACCCGCGCCCGCGGATCGCGGTGGCGGCGTTCAGCGGTGTCATGCGGGTGACCGGCCAGCTCTGGGGCCGGAGCGCGGACCCGACCCTGGAGGGGATGCGCGAGATGACCGGGTACTACCTGGACCACCTCGGCCCCGCGCTCGAACCGGAGTGGCGGAGCCGCTGACCGCGTCAGCACGGCGACGCCGCCGACTCCGTACGTGTGGGCTCGCGACGAGGGGCCCGCGGGCGCCCCGGAGCCGCCGACTCCGGCGGGCGAGGCGTACGCGGGCGCGTACGGAACGTCACCACGCCCCACCTCACAGGTGATCCACATCACTCGCCCGCCCGGCGTACCGCACCCGTCTCCTAGGGTGTGGCGCAGTGACTTCCTTCGACTCCTCCCCCACCCTCACCGTCTGGCGCATGACGCTCGCGCTGGCCGTCGTGTTCGTACTCCTGGCGACCACCGGCTGGACGACCATCCAGCATCAGCGCGGGCCAGGAGAGTCGCGGCAGGCCGCACTCGCCTCCTGGCTGCACGGCAGGATCGGCCACCGGGCGCTGCCCGACCCGGCCGCCCCCGCCCGCACGATCGCCGCGTTCTTCGATTCGATCGGCCCCACGCAGGGCGCCTTCCTCGCCGACGCGCACCCGCTCGTCGTCGGCAATCTCGACGGCGCCCCGGTCACCCTCCGCTACCGCGCCAACCGGCTCGCCCTCGCCCGCGCCCTGGAGTCCGAACGCGGCCGGGTCGAGGACTCCAGGCTCAGCGCCGACGGCCGGCACGAGGCGCTGCGCCGCGCGCACCGCTTCACCTCGCTGATGCGTCAGGACCGGCAGATCCTCGCCTTCGACCCGACCGGCGGCGGCCGGACGGCCGAGGTGCTCGGCGACCTCGACCGGGCCCGGCGGGTCTCGGTGATCGTGCCCGGCGTCGACACCAACCTGCTGACGTTCCAGAAGACCAGCCGCAAGTACACGGCCCCCGCGGGCATGGCGCAGTCGCTCTACGCCGCGCAGCGCAACGCAGCCCCCGGGAGCCGTACCGCCGTCATCGCCTGGGCGGACTACACGGCTCCGGTGGGCGTCGGCATCGACGCCGCGATGGGGCGCCTGGCCTCGGCGGGCGCGCTGCGGCTCGTCGACATGACCGAGGCCCTGCCCGGCACCTCCCGCGTCAGCCTGTTCTGCCACAGCTACGGCTCCGTGCTCTGCGGGGTCGCCGCGCCCCGGCTGCCCTCCCGGGTGACCGACGTGGCCGTCGCGGGGAGCCCCGGGATGCGGGTGGACCGAGCGGCCGAACTCTCCACCCGGGCCCGCGTCTGGGCGATGCGGGACGCGGACGACTGGATCGAGGACGTGCCGCACCTCGCGGTCGGCGGGGTCGGGCACGGGGCGGACCCGGTGGAGCCGGAGTTCGGTGCGCGACTGCTCTCGGCGGCCGGCGCGATCGGCCACACCGGCTATTTCGAGCCGGGCACCGAGAGCCTCCGCAACTTCGCGGCGATAGGCGTCGGCGCGTACCGGAGCCTGGCCTGTGCGAGCGTCGACAGCGCCTGTCGCCGGGGAATCTCCGGCGAGGAAGGTGTCTGACGCGCGTAGAGCACGGCACTTCGGCCTCCCGCACAGGGGCGACGCAGGGGCGCACGCCGCATACGATGAGGCACATGGGTGATGTGCTGGCCGGAATTCATGCCACCTGGGAGTTCGAGAGCGACGCCGTCGTCATCCGCTTCGATCGGGGGATCCGCACACCGAAGCTCTTCCAGACGCTGCGCGAACGACGCATCCCGCACGAGGCGTTGGCGTCGGTGACGCTGACCCCGGGCAAGCGGGGCACGGTCGTGCTGCACGCGGTGCCGAGACCGGGCGCCGATCCCCTGATGGAGGCGGCGGCGGGGCAGTTGAAGGAGGGGAGCGACCCGTACCGTCTGGTGCTGCCCGCCGAACGGGAGACGCTCGCGGAGTACTACCGGGACGAACTGCGGGCGCTGCTCCCGCCGGAGGACGGGCCGTCGGACGGCTTCCTCGTGGCGGCGCCGGAGGGGCCGCAGTCCTTCAAGGCGTACGACGGGAAGGCAAGCTTCGACGGTACGTCGCAGGTGTCGTTCCGCTGGTTCTGGACGGGCGCGTCCTCGGAGAAGTGGAAGGCGGGCGACCAGACCTTCCCGGTACGGGAACTGAGCGGGATCGAGTGGCGCTCACCGGACGTCTTCGACGGGTACCTCCGCCTGACGCCGCGGTCCGGGGAGCCTCGGCCGGCCCAGGCGGACCACGATCCGGCGGCCGTCGTCTTCGGCCTCGGCTACGGTCCGGTCCACGAGTCCCTGCCGTTCGCCGCGGCGGTCCTGTCGGCGGTCCGCGGCGCGGGCCGGGCGGCCGCGCTCCCTGAGGCGGAGCTGCGCGACCCGGCGGGGGTCGCGGAGCGGATCCGGCAGCTGGGGGAGTTGCACCGGGCGGGGCTGGTGACGGACGAGGAGTTCTCGGCGAAGAAGGCGGAGTTGCTGGCGGAGCTGTGAGGGCGTCGCCGCCGGACCGGTCGGCGGGGGACGGCTCGCGGTGCGGTGAGGCCGGGTGCCGGGGGCGGTGCGGGAGGCCGGGGGCGGTGCGGGAGGCCGGGGGCGGTGCGGGAGGCCGGGGTGCCGGCGGCCGGGCCGGGGGCGGTTCGCGGAGGGGGCGCCCTCGCCGTCATACCCCGGTATCACCCTCCGACCGAGCCCTCGGTATGACGCTCCCGGGCTGTCCGGCTGCCTAACCTGGGCGGGCCATGAACAAGACACCCTCCCCCGGAACCGACCGCCGCGTCGCTCGGATACTCGCACCTGTCCGAGGGGTGATGCGGTCCTTCGGCACCGCCCTCGCGACCCCGACGGAGCCGAGCGCCCCGCTGCTCGCCGAGGCGCGGTCGCGGTGGCTGCGGCTGCTCCCCTACGGCGTCGCGCTCGCCCTCGTCGCCTCGCTGCTCCCCGTCACCGTCACCGTCCTGCTCGACGACTACCAGGTCAACGGCGCCCTCGCCGGTGCCCTCGCCACCGCACAGACCGCGCCGCTGCTGCTCGCCGTGACCCGCCCGCTCCAGGCGTGGTGGATCATCGGTGTCGCCGATGTCGCCGGAGCCCTGGTGATGCTGTCCGCGGACGGGCTCGACGGCCGCAGCTGGCCGTGGACCCCGATGATCGTGGTCGGCTACCTCGCCCTGATGCTCGCCCTCGGGCTGCGCGAACCGCGCCGGACCCTGCTCGGTGTCTGGCTGGCGACGGGCGCCGCCGGTTTCGTCCTCACCGCGATCTCGTCGAAGAACGCCGACGGCATCCACATCCTCCTCTTCGTGCTGAGCGGAGGGATCCTGCTCCTCACGGCGGCGCTCCGCGAACGCGGGGACGCCGAGCGCCGCAGCGCCGCCGAACGGGCGCGCAGCACCCTCCTGGAGGAGCGGGCCCGGATCGCCCGCGAGCTGCACGACGTCGTCGCCCACCACATGTCCGTGATCACGGTCCAGGCCGACTCGGCGCCGTACCGGATCCCGGACCTGCCGGAGGCGGCGCGCGAGGAGTTCACCTCGATCGCCGCGAGCGCGCGGGAGTCGCTCGCCGAGATGCGGCGGCTGCTCGTGGTGCTGCGCAGCGAGGGCACGGAGGGCGAACGGGCCCCGCAGCCCGGCCTCGACCGGGTGCAGCAGCTGATCGAGGCGACGGTACGGGCGGGGGTGCCGGCCGAGATGTCGCTGGCGGCCGATCTCGGCGAGGTGCCGCAGGCGGTGGATCTGTCGGCGTACCGGATCGTGCAGGAGGCGCTGGCGAACGTGGTCCGTCACGCGCCGGGGGCGGAGACCCGGGTCTCGATCCGTTCGGACGAGGGCTGGTTGACGGTCCTGGTCGTCAACGCCCCGGTCGCCGGGCGCCATTCGCCGCTGGAGGGCGGGGACGGCACCGGGCACGGGCTGATCGGGATGCGGGAGCGCGTACGGTTGACGGGCGGCACGCTGGACACCGGGCCGCTGCCGGACGGCGGCTTCCGGGTCGCGGCCAGGCTCCCGCTGACCTCGAAGGACGTGCCGTGACCATCCGCGTGATCATCGTCGACGACCAGGCCATGGTGCGGGCGGGTTTCGCCGCGCTCCTCGCGGCGCAGGCCGACATCGACGTGGTGGGCGAGGCGCCGGACGGGAAGCGGGGCGTGGAGGTGGCGCGCTCGACGCACCCGGACGTGGTGCTGATGGACGTACGGATGCCGGAGATGGACGGGCTCGCGGCGGCGCGGGAGATCCTGAACCCGCCGGCGGGGGTCACGCACCGGCCGAAGGTGCTGATGCTGACCACCTTCGACGTGGACGACTACGTGTACGAGGCGCTGCGCGCGGGGGCGTCGGGCTTCCTGCTGAAGGACGCGCCGCCGGCCGATCTGATCGCGGCGGTACGGGTGGTGGCGGCGGGCGAGGCGCTGCTGGCGCCGTCGGTGACCCGTCGGCTGATCGCCGACTTCGCCGCGTCGAAGCCGGCGCCGCGCGCGGACCGGGCGGCGCTGCGGCTCAACGGTCTGACGCCCCGTGAGACGGAGGTCCTGGAGCTGATCGCGCGGGGACTCTCGAACCAGGAGATCGCGGACCGGCTGGTCCTGGCGGAGCAGACGGTCAAGACGCACATCGGGCGGGTGCTGGCCAAGCTGGATCTGCGCGACCGGGCGCAGGCGGTCATCTTCGCGTACGAGTCGGGTCTGGTGACTCCGGGGGACGCGGGGCGCTGACGCGGGCGGCCGGCTTCCGCCGCGCGGCTCCCTCCCCACGGCGGCGCCGGCCTCCGCCGCGCGGGCTCCCCCCACGCCGGGCTGGGGCGCGCGGGCCTCTCCCCCCACGGCGACCGGCTTCCGCCGCCCGAGCCCCCTCCCCCACCGCGGTCCGGGGCGCGCGGGCCTCTCCCGAACGGCGGCCGGGGGAAAACCCCACCCCCGGCCTGGTGCTCGCCCCTCGTCCACCCCCTACCCCGGTATCAGCGGGGAGTTGGCCCCTCGGTGTGACGTGGTGTCACCCGTCCTCTTCCTACCTTCCTCTCGCCACGGACGAGAGAGACGAAGAGGGAGGGCCCCCATATGCGCCGCTACACGAGGACCTTGGTCGCCGCCGCGCTCGCCACGACGGTGATCGCCGGGACGGCCGGCTGGGCTTCCGCCAGTGCGCAGCAGGCCGTCACCGGTGCCCCGGCCGGCACCGAGGCGTGGCGGGCGGACGGTCTGCCCGACCCGGAGCGGATGTCGCCCGCCCAAATCGCCGCGTTCTTCCAGGGCCTGACGCCCGGTCGGCAGCGGGAACTCGTGCGCGCGCACCCCTCCGTCGTCGGCAACCTCGACGGCGCCCCGCTGCGACTGCGGTACGAGGCGAACGCACGTACCCTCGGCGCACGGTACGCCGGGCAGCAGGTCCTCGCCTCCGACCCGCGCGGCAGGGGCCAGATCGTCCTCGTCCACGGCGACCTCACGACGGCCGAGAGCGTGGCCGTGATCGTGCCCGGCTCGGACATCGACGCCGGGAACGTACGGCCGCTCACCGACATGGCCGACGCCCTGCGCCGAGCCACCCACGGCCGCACCGCCGTCATCTCCTGGGCCGGATACACCACCCCCGTCGGCGTCGGCCTCGACGCCGCCACCGGCGACCTCGCCGAGGTCGGCGCGGAGCGGCTGACCCGGCTGACCGACGGACTGGCCGCGACCGGGGTCCCCGCCCCGTCGGTCTTCTGCCACAGCTACGGCTCCGTCGTCTGCGGCCTGGCCGCCCAGGACCTCAAGGCCAAGGACCTCGTCGTCTTCGGCTCCCCCGGGATGCGCGCCGCGAACGTCGGCGAGCTGGGCACCTCCGCCCGGGTGTGGGCCGCCAAGGACCCGTCCGACTGGATCGACCGGGTCCCGAACGTCGAGTTCGCCGGGCTCGGACACGGCGTCGACCCCGCCGACCCCGCCTTCGGCGCACGCCGTGTCCCCGCCGACGACGCGCGGGGCCACGACGGCTACTTCGCGCCCGGCACCCAGTCCCTCCGTACCTTCGCCGCCATCGCCCAGGGGGATGTCCGATGAGCGCTCTCGCCGCACGCATCGAGGCCCGCACTCCCGCCCACCGCGACCGGGCGATCGACGGACTGCGCGCCCTCGCCCTGCTCGCGGTGCCCACCGGGCACTGGCTGCTCGGCGGGTTCACGCTCTCCTCCGACGGGGCGCTCCACAACGCGAGCCCGCTCGGCACCTTCGGCGGACTCGCGCCCGTCAGCTGGATCCTGCAGATGCTGGGGATCTTCTTCCTCGTCGGCGGCTACGCCTCGGTGCTCTCGTACCGGAAGCGGAAGGGCTCCACCGGCGACTGGCTGAAGGGGCGCCTGGCCCGGCTCGGCCGGCCGGTCCTCGGGGTCACGGCCGTGTGGGCGGTCCTGCTGCCGCTCCTCCACTACGGGTTCGGTGTGCCGGGCGACACGCTGCGGACGGCGTCGACGCTCGTGATCCAGCCGCTCTGGTTCGTCGGGGTGTACACGGTCGTGACGGCCCTGACCCCGCTGTGCGTGCGTGCCGCCCGCCGGGCGGGCGTGTGGGCGGCGGCTCCGCTGCTGGCGTCGGTCGCCGTCGTCGATCTCCTGCGGTACGGGCCGTACGCCGACGCCGTGCCGTCCTGGCTGAGCCTGCTGAACATCCTTCCCGGCTGGCTCTTCGCGTACCAGCTCGGCGTCTCCTGGGGTGAGGGCCGGGTGACCCGCCGGCACGCCTGGGGTCTGCTGCTCGGCGGCGCGGCGCTCTTCGCCGCCCTGCTGCTCGCCTTCGGCTATCCCGCGTCGATGGTCGGCGTCCCCGGCGAGGCCCGGACCAACTCCCACCCGCCGTCGCTGCTCGTCCTCGCCCTGGCCGCCGCCCAGAGCGGGGCGGCGATCCTGCTCCGCGACCGGCTCGGCAGGCTGCTGAGGCGGCCCGCGCTGTGGGCGCCGGTCGTGGTCGTCAACCTGTCGGCGATGACGATCCTGTGCTGGCACCAGACCGCCATGCTCGCCGCCGCGATCCCGGCCTCGTACGCGGGTGAGGTCGCGGGCCTGGTCGGCGCGCCCGACACGGTGGGCTGGATCCTCGCCCGGCTGGCCTGGATGCCGCTGTTCGCGGGCCTGCTGGTCCTCATCGGCCGGTACGCGCGCGGCTTCGAGTCCCCGTGGACGGCCACGGGCCGGGCCCGGCGCGCCGCGGCGGGCCTCCTCGCGGCGGGGTTCGCGGTCTTCGCGCTGGGCCTGGCGTGAGGGGCGGCCGGTCGCGGGCGCCCCGCCGCCTACTCCCGCGCCGCCGACGTGGACCGCATGTCCGGGTAGCGGTCCCCCGCCACCTGCGCCGCGATCGGCTCCAGCGCCGCGAGTTCCGGCTCGGTCAGGGTGATCCGGGTCGCCGCCGCGTTCTCCTCCAGGCGGGTGCGCTTGCGGGTGCCCGGGATCGGGACGACCGTCAGGCCGTGGACCGCGGCGCGCTGCTGGACCCAGGCCAGGGCGATCTGCGCCGCCGACGCGCCGTGCGCCGCCGCGATCTTCTGGACCGGCTCCAGGAGCGCCGCGTTCCGCGTCGCGTTCTCGCCCGTGAAGCGGGGCTGGTACTGGCGGTAGTCGCCGCCCGACAGGTCCTTCGACGCGTCGGCGAAGGCGCCGGTCAGGAAGCCCCGGCCCAGCGGGGAGTACGGCACGAACGTCACGCCGAGCTCGGCCGCCGCGCCCACCGCGCTGCGCTCCACGTCACGGGAGAAGAGGGACCACTCCGACTGGAGGGCGGCGATCGGGTGCACCGCGTACGCCTCGCGCAGCTCCGCGCCGGTCACCTCGCTCAGGCCGAGCCGCTTGACCTTGCCCTCCCGCACGAGCTCCGCCATCGCCCCGACCGACTCGGCGAAGGGGATCTCCGGGTCGCGCCGGTGCATGTAGTAGAGGTCGATCGTCTCGACGCCGAGGCGGCGCAGGCTCCCCTCCACGGCCTGCCGGATGTACGCGCGGTCGTTGCGGATGCCCCGGTGGTGCGGGTCGTCGGCGCGCCTTTCGATGGCGAACTTGGTGGCGATGGTGATCTCGTCGCGGTGCGCGGCGACGAACGGTGCCAGGAACTCCTCGTTGGCGCCGCTGCCGTAGACGTCCGCGGTGTCGATCAGGGTGACGCCGGCCTCCAGGGCCGCGTCGAGCGTGTCGCGGGCGGCGGCCTCGTCGGTGTCGCCGTAGAACTCGCTGATGCCCATGGCCCCGAAGCCCTGGACGCCGATCTCGGGTCCTTCCTGGCCGCCGAGCCGTACGGTGTCGATCCTGATGGTCATGAGGTCGTGCCTCCGCAGGTGGTTCCGTAGTGCCCGATCTTGACGTCGAGCACGGCGAGCGCGTCCTGGAGCTCGGTGATCCGGGCGAGGACGTCCCGGCGGGTGCTCTCCAGGAGCTCGCGTCGTTCGTCCCGGGTGTGATCGCCCTCCCGCACCAGCTCCGCGTACCGCACCATCCCCGCGACGGGCATCCCGGTGAGCCGGAGCTTGCCGACGAACGCCAGCCAGTCCAGGTCGCGCTGGGCGAAGCGACGCTGGCCGGTGTGGGACCGGTCGACATGCGGCATCAGCCCGATCCGTTCGTACCAGCGCAGGGTGTGCGCCGACAGCCCGGTCAGGGCGGCCACCTCGCTGATGGTGTAGCGGGCGCTGCTCTCGATCACGCTCATGTCTCCACGCTAGAACCTTGGAGTGCACTCGAAGCAAGTAGGCTCGGTCACATGTTCCTGCAGAGCCTGGCGATGATCGAGAACTGGCCCGTCCCCACCGCGGCGGCCGCCGTCGTGCGCGCGGACGGCACCCTGGCCGGGTCCCACGGCCCCACCGGGCAGCGGTTCCCGCTCGCCTCCGTCACCAAGCCGCTGGCGGCCTACGCCGTCCTCGTCGCGTACGAGGAGGGGGCGATCGACCTCGACGAGCCCGCCGGGCCGGAGGGCGCGACCGTCCGCCATCTGCTGGCCCACACGTCGGGTCTGGCCTTCGACGAGCCGCGGGTCATGGCCGCGCCGGGCGCGCGCCGGATCTACTCCAACACCGGCTTCGAGGTGCTCGGCGACCATGTCGCCAAGGCGACCGACATCCCCTTCGCCGAGTATCTGCACCAGGCCGTCCTGGACCCGCTGGGCATGACCTCGACGTCGCTGGAGGGCTCGCCCGCCAAGGACGGCGTCTCGACCGTCGACGACCTGGTGCGCTTCGCGGCGGAGGTGCAGGCTCCGCGCCTGCTCGACGCGCGTACGGTGCTCGACGCGATGACGGTGACGCACCCCGGGCTGACCGGCATCCTGCCCGGTTACGGCCACCAGCGGCCGAACGACTGGGGGCTGGGCTTCGAGATCCGGGACTCCAAGTCGCCGCACTGGACGGGCGCTTCGTCCTCGCCGCGGACGTTCGGGCACTTCGGGCAGTCGGGGACGTTCCTGTGGATCGACCCGGACGCGCGCGCGGCGTGCGTGGCGCTGACGGACCGGGCCTTCGGACCGTGGGCGGTCGAGGCGTGGCCGCCGTTCACGGACGCGGTGCTCGCGGACCTCAGGGCGTAGGAGTCTGCCGGGGCTCGCCGGTCCGGGAGGGGACCGACCGCACGGCGCCCGGGCTCGGGGTGGCGTCCGGGTTCTCGGACGTGTCCTGCGCGGCGGAGCCGACCCGGACGTCGTCGCAGCGCTCGGCGGGGAGCGAGCCGCCGGGTCCGGTCAGGACGACGGACGCCCGGCCGTCGGTCTCCTCGTTGTAGGCGGCCGTGCACACCAGCTGGCGAATCGCGACGCCGTCCAGTTCGCCGACGGGGAAGGGGAGCCGGACCCGTAGCGTGTGCTCCGCGTCGGTCGTGTCGGTCCGCGGCAGCAGGTGCGGCGCCTCCTTGTCCGTCCACCCGCCCGGCCGCGGCCCCGGCAGCCGGGTGGCGAGGCCGGCCGCCCTCTCCTCCTTGTTCGGGCCTTCCAGCAGCGCGGCGAGCGCCTTGCCGCCGGGGATCCCGCTGCCGAGCGGGTAGGTGGGCGGCGGCTGGCCGTTCGGCATCCGGTAGCCGTCCCAGCCGTCGATCGGTCCGGCCATGTCGCGGGCGACCGGCATCAGCCTGCCGTCGGCGTCGACGTAGAAGAGCAGCATCCGGCTGGTCTCCCCCGGCGCGACCGCGACGGTCGCCGGTCCGCCGACCTCCACCACGTCGCTCTGCTGGATGCCACAGCCCGCGAGCGCCAGCCCGCCCGTGAGGAGCGCGCCGAGCCGCGTCGCGCGCCTCATCGCGGGATCCTCACCGTGAAGACGGCTCCGCCGTCGGGGTCGTTCGCGGCGGTGACGGTGCCGCCGTGCAGCCGGACGTTCTCCAGGGTGATGGCGAGGCCGAGGCCGCTTCCGGCGGAGCGCGCACGGGCCGGGTCCGCCTTGAAGAAACGGTCGAAGACGTGCGGCAGGACCTCTGCGGCGATGCCCGGCCCCCGGTCGGCGACCTCGGTCACCAGCAGGTCGCCCTCGGCCCACATCCGCACGGTCACCGGCGGTGCGCCGTGCTTGAGGGCGTTGCCGACGAGGTTGGCCACGACGAGGTCGAAGCGGCGCGGGTCGAGCCGGGCACGGACGCCGTCGGGCAGTTCGGCGCGGACGAGGGCCGGATCGTTCCAGTGACGGTGCTGGAGGGTCTTGCGGATGCTGTCGGCCGCGTCCACCTCGTCCACGTGGAGTTCGGCGGCGCGCGCGTCGAAGCGGGAGATCTCCATGAGGTCCTCCACGAGCACGGCCAGCTTGCCGGTCTCGGCGCTGATGAGCCGTACCGCCCGTGCGGTGTCGGTGTCGAGGCCGTCGGCGTCCTCGTCGAGGACCTCGGTGACCGCGAGCATCCCGGCGAGTGGGGTCCGCAGCTCGTGGGAGACGTCGGAGGCGAAGCGGCGGGCGCGGGCCTCGGCGTTCCGGAGCTCGACGACGGAGCGTTCGAGCGCGGCGGCCGATTCGTTGAAGGCGTGGGCGAGGTCGGTGAGTTCGTCGCTGCCCTTCGTCTCGATCCGGGTGTCGAGCCGGCCGCGTCCCATGGAGTCGGCGGCGCGGCGGAGTTCCCGTACCGGCCGGAGCACGCTGCGGGCGGCGAGGAGCGCCGGGATCAGGGCGACGGCGAGGGCGGGCAGGGCTCCGTCGCGGGCGGCGACGACCATCGCCTCGATGTTGGCCTCCTCCTCGTCGAGTTCCATGACGGCGTAGAGGACGACGCCGGTGCGGTGCACGGCGGTGGCCGGGGTGTGCGCCCTGAAGACGGTGGGGACCGCGATGGTGAGGTAGGGCCTGCCGTCCTTGACCACCCGCTGGAAGCTCCCGTGCGCGGAGTCCTTGGCGCGGGCGCGGAGCTCGGGCGTGATGACGGTGGATCGGGGGCGGTCGCCGGAGGAGACGCTGACGTTCCCGTACTCGGCGTAGACCCGCCACGGCCGGGGTTTGCCCTGCCGGGCGATCCGGAGGAGGTCGCCTCGCAGGGCCTCCGCCTTGAGCGGCATGTCGACGGTGATGCTGTCCACCTGCTCGCGGAAGGCGGAGACGGCCGTGTTCTGCGCCTGTTCGAGGATGGCGTTGCGGGCGGCCCGGTAGGTGAGGGCGGCGGTGGTGCCGCAGCCGACGGCGGCGACGAGGAGGAAGGCGAGGACCAGCCGGGTGCGGAGCCCGAAGGGCCTCATACGGCGTCGCAGCGCGCGCCGGCGGCTCACAGCGGCCCGAAGCGGTAGCCGAAGCCGCGCAGGGTCTGTATGTAGCGGGGGGCGCCGGGGGTGTCCTCGATCTTGTTGCGCAGGCGGCGGACGCAGGCGTCCACGAGGCGGGCGTCGCCGTGGTAGCTGTGCTCCCAGACGTGTTCGAGGAGCTGCTGTCGGCTGAAGACCTGCTCGGGGGCGGCGGTGAGATGGAGCAGGAGCTTGAGCTCGGAGGGGGCGAGGGCGAGGCGCTCGCCGGACTTGGCGACGGTGAGGCCGCCCCGGTCGATGGCGAGATCGCCGTGGAACTCGACGGCGGGCCTTCCGGCTCCGGGCTCCTCGATGCGCCGGAGCACGGCCCGGATGCGGGCTTCGATGACCTCGGTACGGGCGGGCTTGACGATGTAGTCGTCGGCTCCGGCCTCCAGGCCGACGACGACGTCGAAGTCGTCGCCGCGCGCGGTGAGCATGATGATCGGCAGCTGGCTGGTCTCCCGGACCTGGCGGCAGACCTGGACGCCGTTCATGCCGGGCAGCATCAGGTCGAGCAGCAGCAGATCGGGCCGGAACTCGCCGAGCAGGGCGAGTCCCGTCTCCCCGGTCGGGGCGGTCCGCACCTCGTGCCCACGGCGCCGGAGCCCGAGTTCGACCCCTTCGCGGACGGAGGGGTCGTCTTCTATGAGGAGCACGCGAGGCATTCGAGCAGTATCCCAAGGTGGGTCGAAGGGTCTCCCACCGGACGGGTGGGAGAGGGCGGGTCAGCGGCGCCGGGCGAGGGCGAGCAGCCGGTGGCGGGCACCCGTCAGGAGGGCCTGTACCTCGGTGAGCTTCAGCGGGCGGGCCAGCAGGGCGAAGACGGCGAGGATGGTGAGACCGCCGGCCGCGCCCGCCGCGGGAGCGCCCGCGGGGGCGGTCGCGCGGGCGACGAGCAGTCCGAGCCCGGCCGCCGGTACGGCCGCGGCCAGCAGCCGTGCGAGCGCCGACCCGGCCCGCTGCCCACCCGTCCCGGGACCGGACGGCCCACCCGTCCCGGACCCGGACGGCTGCCCGCCGGTCCCGGCCCCGGCCAGCCGTCGGCGCAGCGCGTACGCGGTGAGCGCCCAGCCCGCCCACAGCGCCAGGGAGTACGCGGCCGCCACGCCCGCCACCGCCCAGGTCGGCGGAAGGACGGCGTAGGCGGTCAGGGACAGACCCGCGTTGAGGCCGGTGATGACCAGGTTCAGCAGGAACGGCGTGCGGGTGTCCCGCAGGGAGTAGAAGGCGCGGGTGCAGACGTACTGTCCCGAGAGGGCGACCAGGCCCGGGGCGAAGGCCATCAGGATCCAGGCCATCGCCCGGACGTCGTCGGCGCTGGTGGCTCCGTACTGGAAGACGGCGCTCATCAGCGGCACCGCGAGCGCGAACAGCGCGCAGGCCGCCGGTACGACGGCCGCCGCGCTCGTCCGGAGCGCGTAGGAGACGTCCTTCCGCACCCTCGCCAGATCGCCGTCCGCCGCCGCCCCGCTCATCCGGGGCAGCAGGGCGGTCATCAGGGAGACGGTGACGATGCCGTGCGGCACGACCCACAGCAGATAGGCGTTGTTGTACGCGGCGAAGCCGAAGCCTCCGCCCGCCCCCAGCTCCTCCGCCCGCGTCCCCGCGGCCGTCGCGAGCTTCGTCGTCACCCAGTACGCGGCCTGGTTGGTGAGGACGAGGAGCACCAGCCAGCCCGCGGAGCGCAGGGGCGCCGTGAGTCCGCTGCCCCGCCAGTCGAAGCGCGGGCGCCAGCGGAAGCCGGCCGCCCGCAGGGAGGGGACGAGCGCGAGGGCCTGGACCGCGATGCCGGCCGTCGTGCCCCAGCCGAGCAGCGCCGTCTCCCGGCCGGTCAGCGCCCCGCCGTCGGCCGTCACCAGGTAGAGCCCGAAGACGGCGATGACGACGACGTTGTTGAGGACGGGGGTCCACATCATCGCGCCGAACCTGCCCCGCGCGTTCAGCACCTGCCCGAGCAGGGTGAAGAGCCCGAGGAAGAAGATCTGCGGCAGGCAGTACCGGGCGAAGGCGACCGTCATCGACTCCTGGGCACCGGTGTAGTCGGTGTACGCGTCGATGACGGCGGGCGCGGCGAGCACCGCGCCCGCCGTCAGCGCGAGCAGCGCGAGGACGCAGACCGTCAGGAGACGGTCGGTGTAGGCGACGCCCCCGTCCTCGTGTTCCTTGGCCGCCTTGACCAGTTCGGGCACGAAGACGGCGTTGAGGGCGCCGCCCAGGAGCAGCATGTAGACGATGGTGGGGATCGAGTTGCCGACCGCGTATCCGTCGGCGATCGCTCCGACGCCGAGGGCCGCGGCGACGATCGCCGAGCGGACGAAGCCGGTGGCGCGCGAGACCAGCGACCCGGCGGCCATCAGCGCGCCGCTGCGCAGCATCGAAGGCGTGCGCGGCTTCGACTCCGTGAGCGTCGCCGTCATCGGCGGGCCAGATACGCCTGGAACGCCCGGTACAGCGCGTGGTTGGTCGTGCCGTCCAACGGTGTCTCCCACTCCCCCAGCGTCTCGACGGCCTGCCCGCCCGTGCCGAGCTTCCAGCGCAGCAGACCGTGGGCGCGGTCGTCCGGATCAAGAGTGGAGGGTATCCCGCGCATGTCGTAGACGTCGGCCCCGGCGGCGTGGGCGTCGAGCATCATGCGCCACTGCAGGGCGTTGGACGGGCGGACCTCGCGACGGTGGTCGGCGGAGGCGCCGGTCTGGTACCAGACCCGCCGGCCCACCGTGATCATCGTGTGGGCGGCGAGGATCTCGCCCTCGTGACGGGCGAGGTAGAGCCTCATCCGGCCGGGTTCCTCGGCGTTGAGGACCGCGTACTGCCGCTCGTAGTAGGCGAGGGAGCGGCCGAGCCGGAAGCCGTCGCGCCGTTCGGTGATCCCGAGGAGCCGGTAGAACTCGGGGAGGTCGGCGGCCGAGCCGACGACGGTCTCGACGCCGGACCTGCGGGCCTTGCGGATGTTGCGCCGCCACTCCTGGTTGAGGCCGTTCCAGAGGTCGTCGGTGGTGCGGCCGGCGAGCGGGACCCGGTAGCCGTGCCGGGGCTGGGCGTCGGCGCCGTCGGAGTCACCGGTGGAGTCGCCGCCGCAGCGGCGCCAGCCGCGGGAGCGGAGCCGTTCGGCGACGGCGGTGCCGAGGGGGTCGACCTCGTCGGCGAGGACGTCGGCGAGACGACGCCCGGTCCCGGTGTGCGCCTTGAGGGTGCGGGCGTTCCAGCGGCGGAAGGCGGGCGAGGGCCCGATGCGTACGGCGAAGGCTCCGGCGGCCCGCAGGTGCTGGAGCAGCGGGGTGAGCCAGCCGTCCAGGTCGGGGTCGGACCAGTCGGCGACGGGTCCTTCGGGGAGGTAGGCGAAGTACTTGCGGGTGCCGGGGAACGGACGCAGCAGGACGAGGGCGACCCCGGTGAGGGTGCCGTCCCCCGGCCCCCAGCCGAGGAACCGGGGTCGCCAGCCGTCCTTGACGTCCGCCCAGGAGGGCAGTTGGAGGAAGCTGGGGCCGTGCCCCGCGCCCGCCGTCGCGAGGAAGGTCCGGTACGCGTGGGGGGTGACGGGCTCCAGCCGGGTGGTCCGCGGGGGTGCGGCCGTCACGAGCAGGGCTGACACAACGTGAGCCTCCTTGTTCCGCCCCTCGGTCGTGGGGCGCACAGGAGCCTCACAGCGGAGCTTGACCGTGCCGCGCGGCGCGTGTGACCGGACGATGACCGTTCCTCTGCAGCCCTTGTCACAAAGGGTTCGCCGTGCTTTCGGCGGCCTACAGTCCGGGCATCCCACATCTTTTCCGGAGGCTTCCGTGATGTCCGTACGCACCCGTGCCCGCACCCGAATACGCCCGGCGCTGGCGGCCCTCGCCCTCTGTGGCTCGCTGGCCGCCTGCTCGGCGGGGGCGGTGGGCGCGCCCCGTGACGAAGGCGGCGCGGAGTCCCCGGAGACGCCGGCGAAGGTGACCGTCACGACACCCGCGGCGGGCCGGACGGTGACGGTCACCGCCACGGGCGGCACGCTCACGACGGTGCGGGTCGTCGACGCGGAGGGCAGTGTGCTGGCGGGCCGTACCGCGGCGGGCGGGGCGTCGTGGGTCTCGGAGCGCAAGGCGGTGCCGGGCACGTCGTACCGCGTGGAGGCGACGGCCCGCACGGCCGGGGGGAAGGAGACGACGGCCAGGTCGACGTTCTCCACGGCGAAGCCCGCGCTGGTCAACAAGCTGACGCTGGCGCCGGGGAAGGGCGCCACGGTCGGGATCGGCCAGCCGCTCTCCGTCGTCTTCGACCGGCCGGTGACCAACAAGGCGGACGTGGAGAGGCAGTTGAAGGTGACGACGTCGAACGGGACGGTCGGATCCTGGGGCTGGCTGAAGGACTGGTCGGGCAAGGACCGGGTGGACTGGCGGCCGCGGGAGTACTGGAAGCCGGGTACGAAGGTCACGCTGGACGCGACGCTCGACGGGACGGACTCGGGCGGGGGCTGGTTCGTACGGGACTACCGCACCGGCTTCACGGTCGGAGGCGGGGCGCAGGTCGTCAAAGTCGACCTCGACCGGAAGCGGCTGGTGCTGGAGAGGGACGGCCGAGAGGTGCGCGCGATTCCCGTGTCGGGCGGGACGCCCGGCGGCGACAAGCGGTCGTGGCGGGGGACGGCGGTGCTGATGGCGAAGGAGGGCACGATCAACATGAACTCGGAGACGGTCGGCCTCGGCGACGCCTACGACAAGATGGTCGACCACTCGATGCGGCTGACCTGGTCGGGCATGTACGCCCACGCGGCGCCGTGGAACGCGCAGCACTTCGGCCGCGCGAACCGCAGCTCGGGCTGCATCGGCATGAGCGACGCGGACGCCGCCTGGTTCTACGCCCAGGTCCGGCCGGGCGACCCCTTCGAGATCCGCGGCGCGGACACGAAGGGCACGGTCGCGGAGGGCAACGGCTACGGGGCGTGGAACGTGAGCTGGGAGAAGTGGCGCGCGAAGAGCGCCGTGGGCCGCTGAGGGCTCAGGAGCCGCGCATCTCCCACAGGAGGAGTTCCGCGTCCGACGTGGCCATGATCGCGAGGTCGCGCGCGCCGGTGACGCGGGCCGCGTCGCCGGGGGCCAGCTCCTCCCCGGCCAGGCGGACGGTACCGCGCGCGACATGGGCGTAGACGAAGTCCGCGTCCGGGACGGCCGTGCGTTCACCGGCCTCCAGACGGCGGACGTGGAGCATCGAGCCCGCCTCCGGGAGCGCGTACGGGGTCGAGTCGGCGATGCCGCGGACGATCTCGTACGAGGGGTCACCGCCGGGCTCCAGCGGTGCGAGCCACATCTGGACGAAGACCAGCGGCGCGTCCCCGTCGTTGCGCTCCTCGTGCCGCACGCCCGCGCCCGAGCCGAGCCGCTGGACGTCCCCGGGGCGGACGACGGTGGTGCGGCCGGTCGAATCGCGGTGGGTCAGCTCGCCCTCGACGACCCAGGTGACGATCTCGGTGTGGCTGTGCGGGTGCTCGTCGAACCCGGCGCCGGGAGCGAGCCGCTCCTCGTTGCAGGCGAGGATCGCGCCGAAGCGGAGGTTGTCGGGGTCGTAGTGCGCGCCGAAGGAGAGGGCGTGGCGGGTCTCGATCCCGGCGGCGGGGTCGCCGCCGGGATAGCGGTCGGCGGCGCGGTGGATACGGATCACGGGGTCACGGTATCCCCGGCCCGCCCGGTCGTGGGCGTGCGTTCCGCCCCGGCGGCACGCGGGGCGGCCGGCCCGCACCGGCCCTGCCGTACGCGGGGGGCGCGGGTCCCGAACGGCGCCGTCGAGGCGGGTCGCGCCCGCCTCCGTCCCGGCCGGCGGGACGATCGGCCGCAACCCCCGGCCACAGATCGGCGGCCCGATGAGGCACCCTTAGTCCGTGTCTGAACCCACGAACGCCTCCCATCCGCACTCCGCGACCCTGAAGCGCCTCGAACAGTCCTCCGGGCGGCTCGCCGCCAACGCGATCGCGCGCATGGACGAGACGCTGCCGTGGTACCGGGCGATGCCGCCCGAGAACAGGTCGTGGATCGGTCTGGTCGCCCAGGCCGGCATCGCCGCGTTCACCGAGTGGTTCCGGCACCCGGAGACCCCGCAGGCCATCTCCACCGACGTCTTCGGCACCGCGCCCCGCGAGCTGACCCGCGCCATCACCCTGCGCCAGACCGTCGAGATGGTCCGCACCACCATCGAGGTGATGGAGGCCGCGATCGAGGAGGTCGCCGCCCCCGGCGACGAGTCGATCCTCCGCGAGGCGCTGCTCGTGTACGCCCGCGAGATCGCCTTCGCGACCGCCCAGGTCTACGCCCAGGCCGCCGAGGCCCGCGGCGCCTGGGACGCCCGCCTGGAGTCCCTGGTCGTCAACGCGGTCCTCTCGGGCGAGGCCGACGAGGGCGCCGTCTCCCGGGCCGCCGCGCTCGGCTGGAACTCCCCCGAGCACGTCTGTGTCGTCCTCGGCACCGCCCCCGACGGCGACAGCGAGCTGACCGTCGAGGCGATCCGCCGTGCCGCCCGCCACGCCAAGCTGCAGGTCCTCACGGGTGTCCTCGGTGACCGGCTCGTGGTCATCGCCGGCGGCAACGACAACCCGCTGGCCGTGGCGAAGGCCCTGATCGGCCCGTACGCGGCCGGGCCGGTCGTCGCGGGGCCCGTCGTCCCCGACCTGCTGGCGGCGACCCGCTCCGCGCAGGCCGCCGCGGCCGGACTCAAGGCGTGTTCGGCGTGGCAGGACGCGCCGAGGCCGGTTCTGGCGGACGATCTGCTTCCGGAGCGTGCCATCGCCTCCGACCCCGCGGCCCGCGAGCAACTGGTGGAGGAGATCTACAGACCGCTGGAAGAAGCGGGCTCGGCGCTCCTGGAAACACTGAGTGTCTATCTGGAGCAGGCGAGCAGCCTGGAGGGCGCCGCACGGATGCTCTTCGTCCACCCCAACACCGTGCGCTACCGGCTTCGACGTGTGACAGACGTCACCGGCTGGTCACCCTCCGATGTCCGCTCCGCGTTCACGCTGCGGATCGCCCTCATCCTGGGGCGCTTGGCCGACGGAGATTCGCAGTCCTAGACTTTTGTCGAACACCAACAATTCCCCTGACGGTTCTTCGTCCTAGTCCCCACGGGCGCCGAGAGCCGTCCCCAAGAGAGAGTGTGAGGGTGCTCGTACTCGTCGCTCCCGGCCAAGGCGCCCAGACGCCCGGCTTCCTGACTCCCTGGCTCGAACTCCCCGGTGCCGCCGACCGCCTCGCGGGCTGGTCCGACGCCATCGGGCTCGACCTCGCCCACTACGGCACGAAGGCGGACGCGGACGAGATCCGTGACACCGCCGTGGCACAGCCGCTGCTCGTGGCCGCCGGACTGCTGTCCGCCGCCGCGCTGGGTGACGTGTCCCCCGGCGCCGTCGCCGGTCACAGCGTCGGCGAGATCACCGCCGCCGCGTTCGCCGGCGTCCTCGACGACACCGCCGCCCTGGGTCTCGTACGGACGCGCGGTCTCGCGATGGCCGAGGCCGCCGCGATCACCGAGACCGGCATGTCCGCGCTCCTCGGCGGCGACCCCGAGGTGAGCGTCGCGCACCTCGAGAAGCTCGGCCTGACCCCGGCCAACGTCAACGGCGCCGGCCAGATCGTGGCCGCCGGCACCCTGGAGCAGCTGGCCGCCCTGGAGGCGGACAAGCCCGAGGGTGTCCGCCGGGTCGTCCCGCTGAAGGTCGCCGGCGCGTTCCATACGCACCACATGGCTCCCGCGGTGGCGAAGCTGGAGGCCGCCGCGAAGGAACTGACCGTGTCCGCCCCGACGGTGCGCTACGTCTCCAACAAGGACGGCCGGGTCGTCACGGAGGGCGCGGAGGTCATCGCGCGCCTGGTCGGCCAGGTCGCCAACCCGGTCCGCTGGGACCTGTGCATGGAGACCTTCCAGGAGCTCGGCGTCACCGCGCTGATCGAGGTGTGCCCGGGCGGCACCCTGACCGGTCTCGCCAAGCGCGCCCTGCCCGGTGTTCCCACCGTCGCCCTGAAGACCCCCGACGACCTCGACGCGGCCCGCACGCTCGTCGCCGAGCACGCAGCCTGAGTAAGGAGCCGTAGAGCATGTCGAAGATCAAGCCCAGCAAGGGCGCCCCGTACGCGCGGATCATGGGTGTCGGCGGCTACCGCCCCACCCGGGTCGTGCCGAACGAGGTGATCCTCGAGACGATCGACTCGTCCGACGAGTGGATCCGCTCGCGCTCCGGTATCGCCACCCGTCACTGGGCCTCCCCCGAGGAGACCGTGACCGCGATGTCGGTCGAGGCGTCCGGGAAGGCCATCGCCGACGCCGGGATCACCCCCGAGCAGATCGGTGCCGTGATCGTCTCCACGGTGTCGCACTTCAAGCAGACCCCCGCCGTCGCCACCGAGATCGCCGACAAGATCGGCGCCGGCAAGCCGGCCGCGTTCGACATCTCCGCCGGCTGCGCGGGCTTCGGCTACGGCCTGACCCTCGCCAAGGGCATGATCGTCGAGGGTTCTGCGGAGTACGTCCTCGTCATCGGCGTCGAGCGGCTGAGCGACCTCACCGACCTGGAGGACCGCGCGACGGCCTTCCTGTTCGGCGACGGCGCCGGCGCGGTCGTCGTCGGTCCCTCCGACGTGCCGCACATCGGCCCCTCGGTCTGGGGTTCGGAGGGCGACAAGTCCGAGACCATCAAGCAGACCGTCCCCTGGAACGAATTCCAGGGGGGCGACGTCTCGAAGCTCCCCCTCAACCAGCAGGGCGAGATCAAGTTCCCCGCCATCACGCAGGAGGGTCAGGCGGTCTTCCGCTGGGCCGTCTTCGAGATGGCGAAGGTCGCCCAGCAGGCGCTGGACGCCGCCGGAATCACGGCGGACGACCTGGACGTCTTCATCCCGCACCAGGCGAACATGCGGATCATCGACTCGATGGTGAAGACTCTGAAGCTGCCGGAGCACGTGACGGTCGCCCGTGACGTCGAGACCACCGGCAACACCTCGGCCGCCTCGATTCCGCTCGCGATGGAGCGGCTCCTGGCGACCGGGAAGGCGAAGAGCGGCGACACCGCGCTCGTCATCGGCTTCGGGGCGGGTCTCGTCTACGCCGCGACGGTCGTTACCCTCCCCTAGGCACTCCGGGTCCTCCGGAAGCCCCTTATTTCAGTCATCACAGAAGGAGCGCCACCATGGCCGCCACCCAGGAAGAGATCGTCGAAGGTCTCGCCGAGATCGTGAACGAGATCGCCGGCATCCCGACCGAGGACGTCGCGCTCGAGAAGTCCTTCACGGACGACCTCGACGTCGACTCGCTGTCCATGGTCGAGGTCGTTGTCGCCGCCGAAGAGCGCTTCGACGTCAAGATCCCGGACGAGGACGTCAAGAACCTCAAGACGGTCGGCGACGCGACCGCCTACATCCTGAAGCACCAGGGCTGATTCGGCCCCTGCTGACTCGGTCAGCCACCCGGCGGTGGCGCCGTTTTTCGACCATCACACACGTGGAGAAAGAATTCCTGTGAGCTCGACCAATCGCACCGTGGTCGTCACCGGTATCGGCGCAACCACACCGCTGGGTGGCGACTCCGCATCGACCTGGGAAGGTCTGATCGCGGGACGCTCCGGCGTCAAGCCCCTCGAGGGCGAACGATTCGCCGAACTGCCCGTCCAGATCGCGGCCCCCGTCGCGGTCGACCCGGGCGACGTTCTGCCCCGCCCGCTCGCCCGCAAGCTGGACCGCTCGGCGCAGTTCGCGCTGATCGCGGCCCGCGAGGCATGGGCCGACGCGGGCTACACCGCCCCGGCCGGTGACGACGAGAGCGTGGCGCCCGAGCGCCTCGGCTCCGTCATCGCCTCCGGCATCGGCGGCGTAACGACTCTGCTCGACCAGTACGACGTGCTGAAGGACAAGGGCGTCCGCCGTGTCTCCCCGCACACCGTGCCGATGCTGATGCCGAACAGCCCCTCCGCCAACGTCGGCCTGGAGGTGAACGCCCGGGCGGGCGTCCACACCCCGGTCTCCGCGTGTGCGTCGGGCGCCGAGGCGATCGGCTACGCCGTCGAGATGATCCGTACCGGCCGGGCCGACGTGGTCGTGGCCGGCGGCACGGAGGCGGCGATCCACCCGCTGCCGATCGCGGCCTTCGCCAACATGATGGCGATGTCCAAGAACAACGACGAGCCCACGAAGGCCTCCCGTCCGTACGACACGGGCCGTGACGGCTTCGTGCTCGGCGAGGGCGCGGGCGTGGTGATCCTCGAGTCCGAGGAGCACGCGAAGGCCCGTGGCGCCCGCGTCTACTGCGAGGTGCTGGGCCAGGGCCTGTCGGCCGACAGCCACCACATCGCGCAGCCCGAGCCGACCGGCCGGGGCATCGCCGCCGCGATGCAGAACCTGCTGGACTCGACGGACCTGAAGCCCTCCGAGGTCGTCCACCTCAACGCGCACGCGACGTCGACCCCGCAGGGTGACGTGGCGGAGATCAAGGCGCTCCGCAAGGTGCTGGGCGACGACCTGGACCACGTCGCGATCTCGGCGACGAAGTCGATGACGGGTCACCTCCTGGGTGGCGCGGGCGGTATCGAGACCGTCGCGACGGTCCTGGCGCTGCACCACCGTCTGGCCCCGCCGACGATCAACGTCGACGACCTGGACCCGGCCGTGGACGCGGACATCGTCCGCGGCGAGCCCCGCGAGCTGCCGCAGGGCACGATCGCCGCGATCAACAACAGCTTCGGCTTCGGCGGCCACAACGTGGTCCTGGCGTTCCGCACGGTCTGACCCTCACTCACGTCTGAGGCCCACCCCCTCCGGAGGGGGTGGGCCTCGGACGTGTCCGGGGGCTGCCACGGCAGGCCGGACCCGCCCGCCGCGCGCGGACGCGCCGGCCGCCGGGCCGGTGCGGGGGCTCAGACCACCTGGTGGAGCCAGCGGACCGGAGCGCCCTCACCCGCGTACCGGAAGGGCTCCAGCTCGTCGTCCCAGGGCTTGCCGAGGAGCTTGGCGATCTCCGCCTCCAGCTCCGTCTCCCCGCGCGTCGAGCGGGCCAGTGCGGCGCGCAGACGGTCCTCCGGGATCAGGATGTCGCCGTGCATTCCGGTGACGGCGTGGAAGATGCCCAGTTCCGGCGTGGCGCTGTAGCGCTCGCCCTCGGCCGTGGGGCAGGGTTCCGCGGTGACCTCGAAGCGGAGCATCTGCCAGCCGCGCAGGGCGGAGGCGAGCTTGGAGGCGGTGCCGGTCTCGCCCTGCCAGGAGAACTCGGCTCTCCAGGTGCCGGGCGACGCCGGCTGGCGGATCCAGTCGAGCTGGACTCTCGCACCGAGGACACCCGCGACCGCCCATTCGACGTGCGGGCACAGCGCGCGCGGTGCGGAGTGAACGTACAGAACTCCACGTGTCGTCACCGGGACCTCCAGTGTGGGACGAGGTTCGCCTTTCCCAGCGGCCTCAGTAAACAGCATCGGGCGGAAAACTCCACAAACCCCCGAAAAAGGGACAGCATGTGACGTGATGTAATTTACCGGAGCCGGTCGGCGAAGGCGCCTCTGGTTCGACGGGGGAAAAGCTACCGTGCCGCACCGCCCTTGGGGTGACGTACGGTCGGTCCGGGGGTGGGTGGACACCAAGCTTTCACTCGCCAGGACGCCGAACGGACGCCGGAGGAGGGGCCGAGGGATGCACGGCAGACAACGTTTTCGTACCACCGTCGCCTCCGCCGCGGCCGCACTGCTGCTGTGCGCGGGCACCCTGACGGGGTGTGAGACGGCCGGCCCCGCGGCGACCGCCCCGCCGAAGCCCACACCGACCCCGAGACCCACACCGGTCTGGGACCGCTCCCCCGCCTCCCTCGCGGCCGTCGGCGACTCCATCACCCGCGCCTTCGACGCCTGCTCGGTCCTCGCGGACTGCCCGGAGGTCTCCTGGGCGACCGGCACCGACACCACCGTCAACAGCCTGGCGCTGCGGCTGCTCGGGGCGCGGGGTACGGCCGCGCGCAGCTGGAACCTCGCGCGGACCGGGGCGCGGATGGCGGAGCTCCCCGCCCAGATGGCACGGGCGGCCGCCGAGCGGCCCGAGCTGGTGACGGTGATGATGGGCGCGAACGACGCCTGCCGGGACCGGCCCGAACTGATGACCCCGGTCGAGGAGTTCCGCGCCGACTTCGAGGCGTCCCTGGTCGCGCTGCGCAGGACGGCGCCGAAGGCGCAGGTGTACGTGTCGAGCCTGCCGGACCTGAAACGCCTCTGGTCGCAGGGCAAGGACACCCCGATGGGCCGCCAGATCTGGAAGCTGGGGATCTGCGCCTCGATGCTGGCCGACGCCGAGGACCTGAGCGCGCCCGCCGAGCAGCGCCGGAACCGGGTGCGGGACCGGGTGGTGGCGTACAACGCGGCCCTGGAGCAGGTCTGCGCGAAGGACCCGCGCTGCCGGTACGACGGCGGAGCGGTGTTCGGCTTCCGGTTCGACGGCGCGCAGCTCAGCCCGTGGGACGGCTTCCATCCGAGCAAGAACGGCCAGGCGCGGCTCGCGGAGATCGCGCATCGCCAGGTGACGGCCCCGGAGCCGCCCGCGTAGGGTTCCGGATCATGAGGATCACGAGTGAGCCCTTCGGTTCGGTCGACGGCACGGACGTCTCGCGCTGGACGCTCCAGCGGGACGCCGTGCGGGTGCGGGTGCTGACCTACGGCGGCATCGTGCAGTCGGTCGAGACGCCGGACCGGGACGGTGTCCCGGGTGGCGTGGCCCTCGGTTTCCCCGATCTGGAGGGGTATCTGAAGCGTCCGGAGCCGTATTTCGGTGCCCTGGTGGGGCGTTACGCCAATCGGATCGCGGGCGGTGTCTTCGCCCTGGACGGCACGGTCCACCGGCTGCCCCGCAACGGCGGGCCGAACTGTCTGCACGGCGGGGAGCGCGGCTTCGACAAGCGGGTGTGGGAGGCGGAGGAGGTCGGGTCCGGGGTACGCCTCTCCCGGGTGAGCCCGGACGGCGAGGAGGGCTTCCCGGGCCGGCTGGAGGTCTCGGTGACGTACACGCTCGACGCCGACGGGGCCCTGCGGATCGGCTACCGGGCGGAGACGGACGCTCCGACGGTGGTGGCGCTGACGAACCACTCGTACTGGCGGCTGGGAGACGGGCCGCAGGAGCTGCGGGTGGCCGCCTCGCGCTTCACGCCGACCGACGCCACGGGCATCCCGACCGGAGCGTTCGCCGAGGTCACGGGCACGGAGCTGGACTTCCGCACCGGCCGGGCGCTCACCGTCCCGCTGGACCACAACTTCGTCCTGGACGGCACGGGTTCGGCGGCGGCCGAGCTGTACGCGCCGGGAAGCGGCCGCACGGTGACGGTGGAGACCACCGAGCCCGGGCTCCAGGTGTACGCCGGCCCGGGGCTGGGCGGGGTGGCGCTGGAGGCGCAGGCGTTCCCGGACTCGCCGAACCGGCCGGAGTTCCCCTCGGCGGTGCTGCGGCCGGGCGGGGTGTACGACTCGACCACCGTCTTCCGCTTCGGGGTTCGCTGAACGACGGGGTGGAGCCCCGGGGCGGCTGTCAGGTTCCGCCCCGGGGCCGATCATGGGGTCAGACCTCCAGCGCGGCGGTCAGGCGCGTGTCCGCCAGCGAGTGGGCGGCCCTGACCTCGTACGCGCCGGGGACGAAGGCCCAGTCGTTCTTCTCCTCGTCCCAGACCTCGAAGGCGCGGCGCGGCAGCGCGATCCGGACCTCGACGGATTCTCCGGCGCCCGCCTCGACGGAGCCGAAGCCGGCCAGCCAGCGTGCCGGACGCTCCACCGCCGTGTCCCGCGCGCCGGGCGTCGCGGTCGGCGCCAGGTAGATCTGGACGACCTCACGGCCGGTGCGGGTGCCGGTGTTGGTGATCCGGACCGTCGCCGCGTCCGGGGTGACCTCCAGGGAGTCGTAGTCCCAGGCGGTGTAGCCGAGGCCGTGACCGAAGGCGTACGCGGGGACGGCGCCGGCCTTGTCCCAGGCCCGGTATCCGATGAAGACGCCCTCGGTGTAGGCCAGTCGCCCGTCGGTCGGGGTGGACTCGGTGACGGGGACGTCGGCGAGCGCGACGGGCCAGGTGGTGGGGAGCCGGCCGCCGGGCTCGGCGGCGCCGGTGAGGACGTCGGCGAGCGCGGCGCCGCCCTCCTGGCCGGGGAACCAGCTGAGCAGGATCGCCGCGACGTCGTCGCGCCAGGGCATCTCGACCGGGGAGCCCGCGTTGACGACGACGATGGTGTGGGGGTTGGCGGCGGCCACGGCCCGGACGAGATCGTCCTGGCGGCCGGGGAGCGCGAGGTCCGTGCGGTCGAAGCCCTCGGACTCGACGCGCTCGGTGGTGGCGACGACCACGACGGCGGTGTCGGCGGCGCGGGCGGCCTCGACGGCTTCGGCGATCAGTTCGTCGGGGTCTCGGCGCGGACCGAGGTGGACGAAGGAGAACATGACGGCCGGCAGCGGGGCCGCGAACTCCTTGTCGAGGGGGTGGAGCAGGGACACCTCGACGGGCTCGCCCGCCGTGAGGGCGACCTTGGCGCGCTCGACGGGGGCGCCGAAGAACGCCTCGAAGGGGTCGGCCTCGGAGCCCATCGCCTGGACGCCGTCGAAGACGGTCTCGCCTCCGATGCGCAGGGTGAAGGCGCCCAGGCCCCGGGTGCCGAAGGAGTGCTCACCGGACTCGCGCGGGGTGAACGTGCCGGTGACCTCGATGGAGGCGAGGGTCTCGTGGGTGACGCCGGCCGGGAGGTCGTCGCCGATCCACTGGACCTGGCCGTTGGGCAGGGTGCCCTCGCCGAGGACGGCGCCCTCGGCGTCGCGGCAGACGGCGCGGAGGGTGAACCCGGACGAGACCGAGCCGGCGGGGGTCAGTTCGTCGCTGGGGTCGGCGCCGAGGGTGAAGGTGAGGGCGCCTTCGGGGAGGGCGGCGGTGAGGCCGTCGAGCGGGGAGACGGTGTGGTCGGGGAAGACCTGGGCCGAGCCGCCGCCGAGGATCCGGGCGTCGCGGGCGCCGGCTCCGGAGAGGGCGACGGTGCCGCTCCCGGCCAGCGGCAGCGCGTCGTTCTCGTTGCGTACGAGGACGAAGCCGCGGTGGGCGACCTCGCGGGCGAGGGCCTCGCCGTCGATCGTCCCGGGCTGCTCGGTGACGACGGGCGGGGCTCCTTCGAGGGCGCCGACGCGGGCGGCGAGCCGGAGCACGTTCCGTACGGCCGCGTCGACCGCGGACTCCTCGACCTCGCCGGCCCGGGCGGCGGCGGCGAGCGCCTCGCCGTAGACGGTCTGCGGGCCCGGCATGGCGATGTCGAGGCCGCCCTCGATGTCGCCCTTGGTGGAGCGGGCGGCCATCCAGTCGGAGACGTTGCAGCCGTCGAAGCCCCACTCGCCGCGCAGGACCTCCTCGACGAGGTGGCGGTGCTCGGTCATCGTCACGCCGTTGATCTGGTTGTAGGCGGTCATGATGCCCCAGGGGTGGGCGTTCTTGACGATGGCTTCGAACGGGGCGAGGTAGAGCTCGCGCAGCGGGCGGGGGGCGATCGTGTTGTCGACGGTGAAGCGGTCGGTCTCGGCGTCGTTGCCCACGAAGTGCTTGACGGTCGTGCCGACGCCGCCGTCCTGCACGCCCTGGACGTAGCCGGTGCCGATCTCGCCGGTGAGGTACGGGTCCTCGGAGTAGCACTCGAAGTGGCGGCCGCCGAGCGGGGTGCGGTGCAGGTTGACGGTGGGTGCGAGGAGGACGTGGACGCCCTTGCGGCGGGCCTCCTGGGCGAGGAGCCGGCCGGCGCGGCGGGCGAGGGCCGGGTCCCAGGCGGCGGCGAGCGCGGTCGGGGACGGCAGGGCGACGGAGGGGTCGTCGGCCGTCCAGCGGACGCCCCGGACGCCGATCGGGCCGTCGGACATGACCAGGGACGCCAGCCCGATCTCGGGCAGGGCGGGGAGGGACCACATGTCCTGGCCGGCGAGCAGCCGCGCCTTGGTGTCCAGGTCGAGCTTGCCGAGCGCCGCCTCGACGGCCTGCTCACGAACGGTCTCCGCGCTGATCTCCGCCACGGCCGTACCTCCTCGTAGAAGTCCTTGTGGCGCCCATGGTGGACTCGATACCTGTAGATCGGTAGGTTACGTTATCTTTTCGTTACAGCGAGATGTCGTACGGTCCTGGGGGAAGGGACGTCAGGCGAGCGGCGACAGGGAGAGGGGGCCACGGCGATGGTGCGGGCCAGGAGCGAGGAACGGCGGGCGGACATCGTGGGCGCGACCCTCGAGGTGATCGCCGAGCGCGGCTACCGGGGGGCGTCGCTCGGCGCCGTCGCCGAGCGCGTCGGGCTGACGCAGCAGGGGCTGTTGCACTACTTCCCCACCAAGGAGGCGCTGCTGGTCGCGGTCCTCGCGGAGCGCGACAAGTGGGACACGAGCGGGGCGGGGTCGCGGGAGGGCTGGCGGCTCGACCTGCTCGACTCGCTCGTCGAGTACAACGCGATGCGGCCGGGGATCGTGCAGACCTTCTCGGCCCTTCTCGGCGAGAGCGTGACCGAGGACCATCCGGCGCGCGCGTTCTTCACCGAGCGCTACACCCAGGTCCGCCAGGAGATGGCGAACGTCCTGCGCCTGGAGTTCGGCGAGCGCCTGCCGAGCGGACTGACCCCGGAGCGGGCGGCCCCGATCCTGACGGCCGTGATGGACGGACTGCAGTACCAGTGGCTGCTCGACCCGGCGGCGGTGGACATGCCGGAGGCGTTCCGGGACTTCCTGCGGCTCCTGTACGGAAGCGACAAGTGAGGGCCCCGTAGCGGGAGTCACGGGTGGGTCGGGATACTGCCCGGGCCGGTTCCCGACCCGACGGAAGGCTCACCTGTGCTGTCCCGGATACGCCACGCCTCGCTCGGTCTCGCACTGATCACCGCCACGCTGGTCGCGGCGACACCCCCCGCCTCGGCCGACGCGGGCTGCGCGTGCACCACCGAGGAGGCCCGACTCGACCGCGCCGCACCCCAGGAGATCCTGCGCAGGGCCGGATTCGACTCCGTGGCACCGGAGTTCGCCGGCGCGCTCGCCGGCGCCGGGTCGTACCGGGAGGCCGAGGGGATCGTCGCCCGGCACGGGGAGCGGCTCTGGCGGGACGCCGTCGACCGGGCGCAGGGGCGTCGCGTGCGGGGCGATCTGAGCAGGGACGACGATCGGCCGCTGTACTGGGCGCGGCTGGGCCTGACCAGGGAACTGCGCTCCTGGCGGCCGGAGTTCGCCCTGTCGGGCGAGGCGCGAGCCCGGCTGCTCGACCGGCTGGAACGTTCCTCTCGCGGCCAGGACGCGATCCGCTTCCCCGCGGGCAAGGGGGTGAAGCGGATCCTGATGACCGGGTTCGACCCCTTCACACTCGACCGGGACGTCCGGATCAGCAACCCGTCCGGGGCCACCGCGCTCGCCCTGGACGGCACCTGGATCCGCACGGCCGACGGAACCCCGGCGAGGATCGAGACGGCCGTCTTCCCGGTCCGCTGGCAGGACTTCGCCGGGGGAACGGTCGAGCGGACCCTGCGGGACCAGCTGCCGAAGGCGGACCTCTTCACCACGGTCAGCCAGGGCCGGATCGGCCGCTTCGACATCGAACGGTTCAACGGCGCCTGGCGGGGCGGGTTCCCCGACAACGAGAACCTCTCGCGCACGGAGACCGTCCCGGTCGACGATCCCGCCACCCAGCCCCAGTGGACGGCGACCACCCTCCCGTACGCCTCGATCGTCGCCGCGCACACCGGGCGCTTCCCCGTGTACGACAACACGGCGGTGACCGAGATCCCGGCCGGGTCGAGCACCCCCGTGGCCCGCCCGGACGGCCCGACGCCGGGCTCCACGGCCCGCTCGGGCGGCGGCGGGGACTACCTCTCCAACGAGATCGCCTACCGCGCCACCCTGCTGCGCGACCGGCTCGGCCTGCGGGAACTGCCCGGCGGCCACGTCCACACGCCGGTGCTCCAGTTCGGCGCGGGCAACACGGACCCGGCGACGGGCGCGGTCACGGACCCGGAGTTCGTGCGCAACCGGCTGGACATCATCGCCCAGGTCCGGTCGATCATCGCCGTGGCCGCGTCCCGATAGGCCCCGGGGGTAGCCCGCCGGCCGGGGCGCACGGGATGATGACGGTCATGATCGTCGCAGCCGCGCAGTTCGCCCCGGTCGCCGGGGACATCGACGCCAACGTCCGGACCGTCGCCGGGCTGATCAGGGACGCGGGCGCCGACGGCGCCCGGCTGGTCGTCTTCGCCGAGCTCTGCCTGACCGGCTACGAGCCCAGCCTCATCAGGGACACCCCCGCGCTGGTGCTCTCCGAGGACGACGCCCGCCTCGAACCGGTCCGGGACGCCTGCCGCGCGGTGGGCGCGGCGGCCGTCGTCAACGGACCCGTGCGGACCGCCGACGGCTCGACCGGGGTGACCTCACTGGTGATCGACGCGGACGGCTCCCTGCTCGCCCGCTACGACAAGCGGCATCTGTACGGCATCGAGCAGGAGGTCTTCGCGCCGGGCGGGTCGGACGGCCGCTTCACCCTCGACGGGGTCCGGTTCGCCACGGCCACCTGCTACGACAACCGGTTCCCGGAGTTGGCGGAGCGGGCCGCGGCCGACGGCTGCACGGTCTATCTGGCGAGCTCGGTGCTGGTCGCCGGCAACGACTCGTTCGAGAAGGTCTATCCGGTACGGGCCCGGGACTTCGGCCTGCACGTGGTGCTCGGCAACGCGCTGGGCCCCAGCGAGGAGGGCGTGGCCTGCGGCGGAGCCGGAGCCTGGGGCCCGGACGGCGAGCGCCTCGCCGACGCGGGGAGCGAGCGGCAGGGGTACGCGCTGGCCGAGGTCGGCTGAGCCCGCACCCGCCGGTCCCGGGGCGGCCTGCGGAAGCGGCACGCTACCGCTTCCGGAACGGGTCGCCCGGGGTCGGGACGGGGGTGGGCGCCGCGGGGAAGGGCGCCGCGGCCGGCTGGTCGTCGCTGTCGTTCTCGCCGCGCAGGTCCCGGACCATCAGCGTCGCGCCCGCGACCGCGCCGGGCATCAGGAAGACGGCCACGAACGGCACCAGGAACGCCAGGGTCAGCGGGACGCCGAAGCCCAGGGTCAGCATCCGGCGGCCGCGCAGCATCCGCAGCCGCTCCTTCAGCTCGACGCTGCGGCGCTGGAGGGCGACGGCCGTGAGTTCCTCGGCGAGGAAGAAGCCGGAGACGCAGAAGCCGATCACCGGCACGACGGTCTGACCGACGACGGGGATGAAACCGCAGGCGAAGAGCAGCACTCCGTAGAGCGCGACCCGCAGCACGACCTTGAGGCTGTCGCGCGCGGAGATCCACAGCTCGCGCCAGAGCGGCAGGCCGGACTCGGGGACGTCTCCGCCCTCGGCGCGGTCGACCGCCTCGGACAGCGACTCGTAGAAGGGCTGGCCGACCAGCAGGGTCACGGCGGTGAAGGTGACGACGGCGAGGAAGAGCCCGAAGCCGAAGGTCAGCACGGTCAGGGTGGTGCGCAGGAGCCCCTGCCAGGGCGAGGACCAGTCGTCGGCGAACGGGGTCGCCCAGGCCGTCAGGTCGTCCGCCCCGTAGCCGAGTCCGACGAGGGCGCCGATGTAGAGCGCGAGGGTCACCAGACCGGGCAGCAGCCCGAAACCGAACCATCGGCCGTGCCGGCCCACCCACTTCTGACCCTGTACCAGATAACCGAGACCGGCCCCGAAATCACGCATGGGATCACCCTATCGGGCCTGCGTCGGAGGCCCTCTTGTTGTCCGGGGCACGACAGGGTAGACCCCTGCGTACTGATCACTCACGGAGGTTGCGTACGTATGGCGAAACCCGGACCCGTCCTGATCACCACCGTCTGCGGCGCGCTCCTCGGCGCTCTCGTCCTCACCTCGCTGCCCGCGAGCGCCGCGCCCGGCCCGCCGGCGTACGGGCCCGGCGCCGCGCACGAGCCCGGTCCCGTCCGCGACGGGGGCGGGCGTGAGACCGCGGCCGCGCCGCCCCGCGCGTTCGCGGCGCGCTCCTCCCTCACCCCGGCCGACACCCCGCTCCGCCCGGGCACCGGCTATCCGCGGCGGACCGACCTCACCGTCCCGCCCGTCGACCCTGCCGACAAGTCGATCAAGCTGGGGCTGGCCCCGTACCACTCCCTCGCCCCGCGCCTCAACGCGCTGCAGGGGCTCGGCGACCGGGTGAGCGTCGAGGTCGCCGGGCGGTCGGCCGGCGGTCACGAGCTGTATCTGGTGACCGTCACGGCCCCGGAGAGCGCCCGCGAGGCCCGCGAGCAGGAGCGGATGCGCGAGCTGATCGAGAACGCGCCCGCCGCCGCGGCCGAGGACGCCCGGCTGAAGGCCGCGTACAAGACGCCCGTCTTCATCAACAACAACATCCACGGCAACGAGTGGGAGGGCACGGACGCGGCCCTGGAGCTCATCGAGGAGCTGGCCACCGCCACCGACCGCAAGACCGCCGGGCTGCTCGCGAGGACCCGGGTCTACCTGAACGTCACGGCCAACCCGGACGGCCGGATCGCCGGAACCCGCGCCAACGGCAACGGCTTCGACCTCAACCGCGACTTCGTCACCGCCTCGCAGCCCGAGGCCCGGGCGATCCGGCGGATCGCCATCGACAAGCAGCCGGCCGTGATGCTGGACCTGCACGGATACGTCAACGGCACGCTGATCGAGCCGACGACCCCGCCGCACGGCGAGAACTACGAGTACGACCTGTTCCTGAAGAACGCCTACGCCAACGCTCTCGGCATGGAGAAGGCGGTCAACGGTCTCGGCTACACGCCCGCGAAGGACGGGGTCCGCCCGGCGGTCATCCCCTTCCGCGACGAACAGGAGGGCTGGGACGACTGGCCGCCCATCTTCACCCCGCAGTACATGCCGTTCCAGGGCGCGGTGGCCGCGCACACCATCGAGTTCCCGATGACGGTGAACAACCAGGCGTACGACACGCTGCCGGAGGCGGAGCTGCGCCGCCGGGCGGCGATCAACGTCGACATCGCGGGCGCCGCGATGCGGGCCACGCTCGATCACACGGACACCCATCGGGCGTCGGTGCTCGCCGACCAGATCGAGACGTTCCGGCGGGGCGCGGCGGGCGAGGCGCAGCGGCCGGTCTCCGAGGAGACGGTCCCCGGAGTGCCGGGGATCGGCCCGGAGGACGTGTACACGACCACGTTCCCGCGCGCGTACGTCATTCCGGCGGGGCGGTCCCAGAGCTCGGCGGTGGCGGCGGCGCGGCTGGTGGACCATCTGGTCGCCAACGACGTGCGGGTGGGCCGGGCCGTGGACGGCTCGTACGTGGTCGACATGCGCCAGCCCAAGCGCGGAATGGCGAACGTGATCCTGGCGGAGGGCCGCGACATCAGCGCGGACGTGTCGACGATGTACGACATCTCGGGCTGGAGCCTCGGTCTGCTCTGGGGCGCGACGGTGCGCAGGATCGAGCACGGTCCGGTACCGCGCGTGGTACGCCCGGTGCACGCGGCGGCGCCCACGGGCTCGGTCGCTCCCTTCGGGGACCTGCTGCTGCGGCTCGACGACCCCAAGGAGCTGGCCGCGGTGAACTCGCTGCTCGCGCAGGGGGTGAGGGTGCGCGCGACGGCCGACGGAGCGGCGGTCGTGCCGGCGTCGGCGCGGAGGGCCGCCCGGGTGCTCGCGGACCGGTACGGGGTGGTGTTCCGGGCGACGAAGCAGCGAGGCACGGCGCCGCTGGAACGGACCAGGGTCGCCGCCTCGGTGACGGCCGGCGAGCTGTTCGCGCTGCGCGAGATGGGCTTCGAGGTCGTCCCGGTGTCGACGGAGATCCTGAACGCGGGCTTCGACTGGTCGACGGCCGACGTGCTCTTCGTGTCGCGGGGTCTGGAGTACGGGAAGCTCGTCCCGGCGGCGCGGGAGGCCCTGCGGGCCGGCGGTGCGGGTGTCGTGGGGATCGGACCCGCGGGAGCGGCGTTCAACGCGGCGGCGGGGCTGCTCCCCGCGACCGCGGTGGAGGGCAACGGGGACGCGAACGGTGTCGTGACGGTCCGCAACGCGGGCGGAGCGATCACGGGCGGCGCGCCCGGGCACAGCTTCGTCTACGCGCCGATGTGGTTCACCGGGCTGGGGGCGGGGGTGCGGACCGAGCAGTCGTACGCGGCGGTCGATCCGCTCGTCTCCGGGCACTGGCGTCCGGGTGCGGACGGCCGGGGCGGTCCGGGCGACGCGGCCGGGCGGGCCTCGGTGGTCAGCGGGACGGCGGCGCATGGCGCGCCGGTGGTCCTGTTCGGCACGGAGCCGCTCTTCCGGGACCATCCGAAGGGGGTGTTCGCGCAGGTCGGCCGGGCTCTGCTGGCGCGCTGACCGGCGCGCCCCGCGAGGCGCCGACGCGAGAGGGCCGCACCCCGGTCGGTCGGGGTGCGGCCCATGTCAAGCCTACGCGGAAAATCAGACGGCCAGCTCGACCGTGATGTTGCCGCGGGTCGCCTTGGAGTACGGGCAGACCTGGTGGGCCTTCTCGATCAGGCTCTTCGCGGTCTCGGCGTCCACGTTCGGGATGGTCGCCGAGATCTTGACGATGATGCCGAAGCCGTCGTCGTTCTTGCCGATGCCGACCTCGGCGGTGACCGTCGAGCCGGAGACGTCGGCGTTCTCGTTGCGGGCGACGACGCCCAGCGCTCCCTGGAAGCAGGCGCTGTACCCGGCGGCGAAGAGCTGCTCGGGGTTGGTGCCGGCACCGGAGCCGCCCATGGCCTTCGGCGGGTTCACGACGACATCGAGCTGACCGTCGTCGGTGGCCACACGGCCGTCGCGCCCGTTCTCGGCGGTGGCGACGGCGGTGTACAGGACGTCGGACTGCTGAATGGACATGCGGGTCTTCCTTCTGCTGGTTCGCCGCGACTCGCGCCCACGATCGCGACGGCTGAGGGAAGACTAGCCGGTCACCGAGACGATCATCTTTCCGGTGTTGTCCCCGCGGAGCAGACCGAGGAAGGCGTCCACGCTGTTCTCGATGCCCTCGACGACGGTCTCGTTGTACTTGAGCTCGCCGGAGCGCAGCCAGCCGCCGACCTCCTGGACGAACTGCGGCTGCAGGCCGTAGTGGTCGCCGACGAGGACGCCCTGGAGACGCAGCCGCTTGCCGATGATCATGGCCATGTTGCGCGGCCCCGGCACCGGCTCGGTGTCGTTGTACTGCGCGATCATGCCGCAGATGGTGGCGCGGCCGTGCACGTTGAGCGAGGAGATGGCGGCTTCGAGGTGGTCGCCGCCGACGTTGTCGAAGTAGACGTCGATGCCGTCCGGGGCGGCCTCGCGGAGCTGGTCCTTGACCGGGCCGTTCTTGTAGTTGAAGGCGGCGTCGAAGCCGTACTCCTCGACGAGGAGCTTGACCTTCTCGTCGGAGCCGGCGGAGCCGATGACCCTGGAGGCGCCCTTGAGCTTCGCCATCTGGCCGACCTGGCCGCCGACGGCGCCGGCCGCGCCGGAGACGAAGACGGCGTCGCCCTCCTTGAAGGAGGCGACCTCGAAGAGACCGGCGTAGGCGGTGAGGCCCGTCATGCCGAGGACACCGAGGTAGGCGGAGAGAGGGGCCAGCTCCGGGTCGACCTTGGTGGCGTGCTGGGCCGGCACGTCGGCGTACTCGCGCCAGCCGAGGCCGTGCAGGACGTGGTCGCCGACGGCGAAGCCCTCCGCGTTGGACGCGACGACCTGGCCGACCGCGCCGCCGTCCATGGGGTGGTCGAGCTTGAAGGGCGGGATGTACGACTTCACGTCGTTCATCCGGCCCCGCATGTACGGGTCGACGGAGAAGTGCAGGTTCTTGACCAGGATCCGGCCCTCGGCGGGCTCGGTGACGGGGGTCTCACGGAGCGCGAAGTCCGCGGGGGTCGGCCAGCCGTGCGGACGGGCGACGAGGTGCCACTCACGGCTGGACGTGGGGATTACGGACATCGGTACGGCCTCCTGGAACAGAATGTTTCACTACCTGAAACAACCATGCTCCTGGATATTTCATGTTGTCAAGTATCTGGGTAGGATGGAGCCCATGGCCACCCCAACCCCAGACCCCCTCACCCGCGAAGTCGTCGAGCTGATCGGCACGGTCGTGGCGCGGTACTACGCGGAGTACGAGCAGGCGGCCGCGGAGCACGCGCTGACCGGCGCCCAGGCGAGGGTCCTCGGACTGCTCACCCTGGAGCCCGTTCCGATGCGGAAGATCGCCCAGAAGCTGAAGTGCGAGCCGTCGAACGTCACCGGGATCATCGACCGGCTCGAATCGCGCGGCCTGGTGGAGCGCCGCCCCGACCCCGCCGACCGACGCGTCAAGCTGGCCGCGCCCACCCCGGAGGGCCTGGACACCGCCGGCCGGCTGCGCGACTCGCTGGACTTCGCGCGCGAGCCGCTCGGACAGCTCACGGAGGTCGAGCGCGCGCTGCTGCGCGACCTGCTGAAGCGGATGCTGGGCGAGGACCTGGACTGACCCGTCCCGACGGCCCCTACCAGCAGATGAAGAGCCAGCACTCCCTGGTGGGGCTCGGGGTGGGAGTCGGAGTGGTCGGCGCCGGCGGACCCGGCGGCGGCGTCGCCGTGCCGCTGCCCGTCGGCGTGGGGCCGGTCTGCGAGACGGAGGCCGAGGGCGACGCGGACGGCGAACCGCTCTGCGGCCCGCCACCGGTGCCCTGCGATCCGCCGCCCGAGCCCTGACCGCCGGAACCCTGACCACCGGAGCCCTGACCGCCCGAGCCCTGGCCGGGTATGCCCGTATGCCCGGGCGCGGGCGCGTCCGAGTCCTTGGGGGCGGCGGACTTCGTCACCGAGATCGGGGTCGGCCCCTCCGGCGCCGTCGCGCTGTCCGAGGGCAGCGGCGGCAGCGAGGTCTCGACGACCTCCTCCTCCTGCACGGCGGTGGCGGCGCCGCCCTCGTCCTCGGGTTCGAGGGCCAGCTTGGCCATGCTCAGGGCGCCGGCCGCGAGAACGATGCCGAGGGTGCCCACCAGGACGTTGCGCCCCTTGCGACCGCGCGCCCGCCGGCTGCGACGGGCACCGCCGCGCCCCGCCGCCGCGCCGCGGCGGGCGGCGGCCCGGCCGCCGGAAGCGCCCGCGCGCGGGGGTTCGATGGGGTCCAGTTCGTAGACGTGCCCGGTCGGCTCCTCGTACTCCACACGGGCAGCGGGCTCGGCGTACTCGACGCGCGGGGCCGCGACGGGACGCGGGGCGGCCGCCTGGGGGGTCTCGTACCGCAGCTCCTCGACGGGGGTCCCGCATCCGGCACAGGCGAGTGCGCCGTTGAGGTGCCGTCGGCACTGGTGGCAGTAGTCCATGGCTGCCGCAGAGTATGTGTCGACGGGACACCAGAGGTAGGCGGGAACGTGAGGATCCTGTGAGGAAACCCCAGGTCGGCGGCGTGTCGTCGTGATTCTCCCGCTTCGGGCAGGATGGGCTCATGACACCGTCCGAGCCTTTCGGGCCGCACGAGTTCCAGCTCGTCCTGCTGCGCCGCATGGCCGACCACCAGCCGGAGCTGGCCGAGGACGCGCTCAGGCGACTGGGGGCGACCCGGGCCGAGTCGCGCGAGGCGAACCGCCGCTGGCAGGCGTGGGCCCACGGCCGCCGGGGCCCGGGGGAACTGGCCCGCTACCGCTCCGTCCTGGGCGAGCCCGTGGCGCGCCGCGCGGCTCCCCGGCTCGACGCGGAGCTCCTGGAGTGGGAGCTCCCGCTCTGGCCGGAGCTGCGCTGGCAGGTGATCGTGGGACGGCCGTCGGCGGTCTGGGGCAGCGGACTGGTACGCGCGCCCGGCTCCCCCGTGCCCGAACTGCGCACCGAGGCCGACCTGCGCCCCTGGAGCTGCACCCTCCCCGAGGTCGGCAACGCCTTCCCGCCCGCCCGGGCCCGGGACGGCAGCGCCCCCACCCGCCTCCGCCTGGACTTCACCCTCCCCGACGGAACCCCGCGCGCCGCCGAGTTCACCTGGGGCCTCCTGCAACGCCTGCTCTGACGCCCCGGCGCACTCCGCACGGCCTCCGTCGGGCGGTTCCGCACCCCCGGGCGGCTCAGCCCAGCGCGCGGCCCGGCCGCGGGAGTCGCACGATGCGAACAGAACGCCGAAGCAAGCCGGCGTACCACCTCGCCCGTGCCAGCACCGCACTCCGGAGGATCTGCCGTGACCGTCAGCCTTGAGCAGCTGCGTCGTTGCCATGTCGCCGTCGACCTGGGGGCCGCCCGTACCCGGGTCTTCGTCAAGGGCGCCGGGCTCGTCGTCGACGAGCCCAGCGTCGCCGCCGTGAACACCCGTACCGGCGCGCTGATCGCCGTCGGCGCGCTCGCCGAGAAGATGACCGGCCGCACCCCCGACTACATCCGCGTCGTACGCCCCGTCTCCGGCGGCACCGTCGTCGACATCGAGATGGCCCAGCGCATGCTCCGCCACCTGCTGGGCGAGAAGCTCCGCCGCCAGCTGCGCCGCAAGCCCCGGCTGCGCGCCGCCGCCAGCACCCCGCACGACAGCGACCCGCTCGCCCAGCGCGCCGCCGTGGAGACCCTCGTCGGGCTCGGCGCCCGGCGGGTCGAGCTGGTCGACACCCTGATCGCGGCGGCCGTGGGCTGCGGACTCCCCGTCGAGCAGCCCACCGCGACCATGATCATGGTCTGCGGCGCGGCGACGACCCAGGTCGCCGTGCTCTCGCTGGGTTCCATCGTCACCGCCGAGCGGATCCCCGTGGGCGGTGACGCGATCGACCACGCGGTCATCCAGCACCTGCGCCACCAGCACGAGCTGATGCTGCCCAGCCAGTCCGTCCGCCCGCTGCAACTCGCCCTCAGCGGCAACGGTCTGACCCTGCAGGGGCCGACCTCCACCGAGATCCACGGTCGCGACGTGGCCACCGGCCTCGCCCGCTCGGTGACGGTCGACACCGCGGCCGTACGCGACGCGATCCACACCCCGCTGACCGCGGTCCTCGACGGCATCGGCAAGATCCTGCGGGAGTGCCCGCCCGACCTCGTCGCCGACCTCGCCGAGCGCGGCATCATGATGGTCGGCGGCAGTGCCCTGCTCCCCGGCCTGGACCAGATGCTCCGCGAGGCGACCGGGATGCCGGTGCACATCGCCGAGCGGCCGGACGTCTGCGCGATCCTCGGGCTCGGCGCGATGCTGGAGGGCAGGATCCAGCCGATGGTCCTCGACCCGCTCGCCGCTGAGTGACCGTCACATTCCTCCCGTTCGTACGACGATAAGCGCATGTCCCTCATGGATCAGGACGACCCGGCTCCCCGACTGCCGATGCTGCTGGAAGCGGTCCTGAGTGTCGGCACCGATCTCGAACTGCGGACCACGCTCCAGCACATCGTGGACTCCGCCGTCGAACTGACCGGCGCGCGCTACGGAGCGCTCGGGGTCGTCGACCCCGAGCGCCACCGGCTCACCGAGCTGTACACGGCCGGGATGACGGAGGCCGAGCGGGAGCGCGTCGCCCGCCTCCCCGACGGCCACACCGGGCTCCTCGGCGTCCTCGTCCAGGACCCTCAGCCGCTGCGCCTCGACGACCTGACGGCCGATCCGCGCTCCAGCGGGGTCCCGGAGGGCCATCCCGCGATGCGCTCGTTCCTCGGTGTCCCGATCCGCGTCCACACGGAGGTGTTCGGCAATCTCTACCTCACCGAGAAGCGCGAGGGGAGCTTCACCGAGGAGGACCTCGCCCTGCTGCGGGTCCTCGCCTCGCAGGCCGGCATCGCCATCGGCAACGCCCGGCTGTACGAGACCGCCCGTCAGCGCGAGCGCTGGATCGAGGGCGCGGCGGCGGTGACCACGGCCCTGCTCACGCGGAAGCCGGCGGAGGACGCGCTGATGACGGTCGCGGAGCGGGCGCGGCTGCTCGCCGACGCCTCGGCCGGCGTCGTCCTGCAGCCCACCGAGGAGGGCGGGATGGAGATCGTGGCCGCGTCGACGGTCGGCGACCCGGGTGACCTGGTCGGTACGACCATCGCGCCGGGTTCGCCCGTCCTCGTCCAACTGCTCGGCGGTGAGGCCGTCTTCGTGGAGGACTCGGCCACCGACCCGCGGATGACCACCCACGTACGCTCCCGGTTCGGGCCCTCGATGATGCTGCCGCTGCAGAGCGGCGGCCGGCTCATCGGCACCCTCGCCCTCCCTCGGCGGCGCGGCGGGCGCCCCTACACGGCGGTGGACCGCCTCCTCGCCTCGCAGTTCGCCTCCCAGGCCGCCCTCGCCCTGGTCCTGGCGGACGCCCAGCACGACCGCGAGCAGCTGGCGGTGTACGAGGACCGCGACCGGATCGCCCGCGACCTGCACGACCTCGTCGTCCAGCGGCTGTTCGCCACCGAGATGATGCTGGAGTCGACACGGCGGCGCGCTGCCGAGTCGACCGACGAGAGCGCGCTGCTCGGGCGGGCGGTGGACGAGCTGGACTCCACGATCCAGGAGGTACGGACGACCATCTTCGCCCTCCAGCAGCCGCCCGCCGACGCTCCGACGACCTTCCGGGGGCGCGTGCTGCGCGAGACGGGCGGCGCGGCGGTCCTGCTGGGCTTCCAGCCCTCGGTGCACTTCTCGGGCGCGGTCGACACCCTCATCGACGCGTCCGACGCCGAGCGGCTCCTCGCCGTGCTGCGCGGGGCGCTGGCGGCGGCCCACCGCAGGGAGGGCGTCACGGCGATCACGGTGGAGGTGGCGGCTACCGGGGAAGGCCCGCACCTGGCGGTGGCGGACGACGGCCGCCCGCCCAGGACCGTGAACTGGCCGTAGCGGACGGACCCCCGCGGCCCCCGACGGGCCGTCCGCACCCTCCGGGGCCCGCCCCGTACGGCCCAATCCGGCGCGCCCCGCCCGGCGGCGGGACATTGACTGATCACGTGGACACCCTTGAGAAGCCTTCCGGAACCGCCTACCGGAACCTGGTCATGGCCACGATCGGATTCGCGCTCACCTTCTGGGCGTGGGACCTCATCGCGCCCCTGGCCGGTGACTACGGGGACCGGCTGAACCTCAGCTCCTTCCAGCAGTCGCTTCTCGTCGCCATTCCGGTCCTGGTGGGCTCGCTGGGCCGGATCCCGGCCGGCGCGCTCACCGACCGCTACGGCGCCAAGGTGATGTTCCCCCTGGTCTCGGCGCTCACGATCGTGCCCGTCCTGCTGCTGATCCCGGCGAGGAACTCGTACGGCGCGATGCTCGCCGTCGGCTTCCTCCTCGGCCTCGGCGGAACGACCTTCGCCATCGGCATCCCCCTGGTCAACTCCTGGTTCCCCCCGGCCAAGCGGGGTCTGGCGCTCGGGGTCTTCGGCATGGGCATGGGCGGTGTCGCGCTCTCCGGCTACTTCACCCCGCGCATCGCGAAGCACGGGGAGAACCTGCCGTTCGTCGTCGTCGCGATCGCGCTCGCCGCGTACGCCGTCCTCGCCGTGTTCCTGATCACCGACCGCCCCGACCGGCCGGTGCCCACGGCCTCCCTGGGCTCCCGGCTGGCCACGGCGGGCCGGCTGCGGGTGACCTGGGAGCTGTCGGCGCTGTACGCCATCGGCTTCGGCGGCATCGTCGCGTTCGGGGTGTACCTGCCGACGTATCTGAAGACCTGGTACGAGCTCGACCCGACCGACGCCGGCACCAAGGCGGCCGGTTTCGCCCTCGTCACCGTCGTCTTCCGGCCGATCGGCGGCTGGCTGTCCGACCGGATCCACCCGGCCGTCGTCACGGCGGGCGCGCTCGGCTTCGTCGCCCTGCTCGCCATCGTGCAGGCATTCGACCCGCCCCTGAACCCGGGCGGCACGATCGCCCTGCTGTGCATGGCGGCGGGCCTCGGCACCGCGAGCGGCTCGGTCTTCGCCCTGGTCTCCCAGGTCACCCCGCAGCCCCAGGTCGGCAGCGTCACCGGCATCGTCGGGGCGATGGGCGGGCTCGGCGGGTTCGTGCCGCCGCTGGTGATGGGGGCGATCTACAGCGCCAAGGACTCCTATTCGATCGGCTTCATGCTCCTGTCCGACCTGGCGCTCGCGGGCTGCGTCTACGCGTACGGAAGGATGCGCGCGATCAGGCCGGCCGGGGAAGGCGGCTCCCCCGAGGTGAGCAAGGTCGCAGCACACCCCTCGTGAGACGGGGGAAGAATGCCTCTCGCATCCCACCACGCGAGGAGGACGACCGTTGAGCGCGCTCTTCCCGGCCTTGAGGGCCGACTCGGACCGGCCCGCACTGCGCTTCGGCACGGAGGCCCTGACGTACGGGGAACTGGGCGCGTCCGCAGCGGCCCTGGGAGCACGGATCGGGGACGCGGGGCGGGTCGCCGTCTGGGCCACGCCGACCGCCCGGACGGCGGTCGCGGTGGTGGCCGCGCTGCTGGCCGGCGTACCGGCGGTCCCGCTCAACCCGCGCACCGGGGAGCGGGAGCTGGCCCACATCCTCGGCGACAGCACGCCGGGCGCCGTGCTCGCCGGCGCGGACGACGTGCTCCCGGCGGGACTGGCCGGAGTGCCCCGGATCGACGTCGAGACGGCGATGGTCCACGACTCCCCGGTCTCCGCCTTCTCCGGCGGGGAGCCCGACGACCCCGAGTCCGCCGCCCTGATCGTCTACACCTCCGGCACCACCGGGCCGCCCAAGGGCGTCGTCCTCTCCCACCGGGCGGTCGCCGCCTCCCTCGACGCCCTGGAGGACGCCTGGGCGTGGACCGAGGACGACGTCCTCGTCCACGCGCTGCCGCTGTTCCATGTCCACGGACTCGTCCTCGGGATCCTCGGCCCGCTGCGGCGCGGCGGATCGGTCCGCCATCTCGGAGCGTTCTCGACGCGGGAGGTCGCCCGGGAGCTCGGTGCGGGCGGCGGCACGATGCTGTTCGGCGTACCGACCATGTACCACCGGATCGCGGACGCGTTGGAGGACGATCCGGCGCTGGTGCGGGCGCTGTCCGAGGCCCGGCTGCTGGTCTCGGGCTCGGCGGCGCTGCCGGTCCACGACCACGAGCGGATCACGGGGGCGACGGGCCGGACGGTGATCGAGCGGTACGGGATGACCGAGACGCTCATGAACACCTCCGTGCCCGTGGGCTCACGTCCGCGCCCCGGCTCCGTCGGCCTCCCCCTCACGGGCGTGGAGCTGCGGCTGGTGGAGGAGGACGGCACGGAGCTGGGGGCGTACGACGGGGAGAGCGTCGGCGAGATCCAGGTCAGGGGCCCGAACCTGTTCTCCGCGTACCTCAACCGTCCGGACGCGACGGCCGCCGCCTTCGACGGGGGCTGGTTCCGCACCGGGGACATGGCGGTCCGCGAACCCGACGGGTACGTGCGGATCGTGGGCCGCAAGGCCACCGACCTGATCAAGAGCGGCGGCTACAAGATAGGGGCGGGCGAGATAGAGAACGCGCTCCTGGACCACCCGGCCGTGCGGGAGGCCGCCGTGACCGGCGCGCCGGATCCGGACCTCGGGGAGCGGATCGTGGCGTGGGTGGTACCGACCGATGCGGAGAAGCCGCCGACGGCGGCGGAGTTGGCGGACCACGTCGCCGGGCTCCTCGCCCCGCACAAGCGACCGCGCACCGTCCACTTCCTCCGCGCGCTGCCCCGCAACGACATGGGCAAGCTCCTGAAGAAGGCCCTCCCGGAGGCCCTCCGTGACTGAGCGCCTGACGGCCCGTGAGGTGATCGCCCTGGTCACCGACGACTTCACCCCGCTGCCGACCCCGCCCGCCACCGGGTCGCCGCGCCCGGACGGTCCGCTCGGCTGGGCCGGATACGACGCCTCACGCGGGCGTGCCGCCGCGAAGACGGGCGAGGAGGAGTCCGTCCTGCACGGCAGGGCGACCGTCGACGGGCGTCCGGTGGTGGTGGCCGCCTTCGAGTTCGGCTTCCTCGGCGGCTCGCTGGGGCGGGCGGCCGGCGACCGGCTCGTCGCGGCGTACCGCACCGCGCGGGCGGACCGGGTCCCGCTGGTGTCGCTCGTGGCGACGGGCGGCAGCCGGATGCAGGAGGGCATGATCGCGCTGGCGCAGCTCCAGCGGGTGGCGGAGGCGACCGTACGGCTGCGGGACGCCGGTGTCCCCCACATCGCGGTGGTGCGCGACCCGTCCACCGGCGGCGGCTGGGCCACGGTCGGCGCGGGCGCCGACGTCGTGCTCGCCCTCCCCTCCGCCCAGGTGGCCTTCGCCGGCTCACGGGTCCGCCCGCGGGACGCCGACCCGACCGCGTACACGGCGGAGAGCCAGTGGGAGTACGGGCACGTGGACGCGCTCGTCGAGCCGGGTGACCTGCGGTCGACGCTCTCGCTGTGGCTGCGGCTGCTGACGGGTCCGGAGGGAGCCCCGGCCCCCGCTCCCCCGCCCCACGCGCTCGCCGAGGTCACCGCACCCGGTACCGGTTGGGAGGCCGTCGTGCGGGCCCGCTCCGGTGACCGGCCCCGCGCCGGGGCCTATCTGGACGCCTACTTCACCGTCCGGGCGGCGATCCGGGGGGACCGGGCCGGCGGGGTGGACCCCGGTGTGGAGTGCGGCTTCGGACTCCGCGAGGGGCTAACCGTCGCGTACGCCGCGCAGGACGGGACGGCGACGCGCCCCGCGGGCTTCCGGACCGCCGCCCGGCTGATCCGGCTCGCCGACCGGCTCGGGATCCCCGTGCTGACGCTGATCGACACGCACGGCGCGGCCAATGACGCCGAGGCCGAGCGGTCCGGGGCGGGTCCGGCGATCGCGGACGTGTTCACCGCGATCGCCGGGGCCCGGGTCCCGGTGACCTCGCTCCTGGTCGGCGAGGGCGGCTCCGGCGGGGCGCTGGCGTTGGCCGCTCCTGACAACACCTGGGCCACGCCCGACAGTTACTTCTCCGTCATCGCCCCCGAGCTCGCCGCGGCGATCCTCAAGAGGGAGCCCGACGAGGCTCCGGCCACCGCCGACCAGCTCCGGCTGCGGCCCCAGGACCTGGTGGAGCTGGGCGTCGTGCGCGGCATCGTGACGCGCGGCGGGTGAGGCCGGAGCGACGGGAGTCCCGCCACGGCTCCACGCCGTGCCGGGACTCCCCCATGTCCGGTGGTTCCGGGGCTACTTCACCCCGAGCGCCCGGATGATCTCCTGCTTGACCGAGCCTCCGCGGTCGTCGGACGCGCCGGCCCGGAAGGAGACGTACCGCGCGTCGTGCGGCACCCTCAGCTCACCGGTCCAGGCCGCTCCGCGCGAGGAGGGACGCAGGGAGACCTTCTGCCAGGTCGTCCCGTCGTCGTACGAGACCTCCAGGAAACCGCCACCGATCCTTCCGGTGTCGATCGCGCCCTTCACGTACTCGCCGAAGATCTCGACGGGCACCCGGCTTCCGCCCCGCACATCGCCCTTGAGGTCGGTGTCGACGTCGAAGCCGAGGTTGATGAGCGGAAGGTGGGTCGCGCGGTCGGAGGGGGTCTCCTTGGAGCGGAAGGTCCACTCGGCGTGGCCCTTGGTCGACAGGCGCCAGCGGGCCGGGTCCATCGTGGTGTCGGTGACGACCTTGTAGGTCGCCTCCCGCGCCGGGGCGTCCCAGACGTAGGCGCCGGAGCTCATCTTGCGGTCGACCCGGGTCCCGTCGACGTACACCTCGGTGAACTGGGTCATCGACTCGTCGCCCCACACGTTGCCGAAGCCGGTGTGGTCGGGGCCGGAGTCGCCCCAGCCGGGGGTGTTGAACTGCAACTGGTTGCCCGACCGCTGCTGGCCCCAGCCGAGGCCGGTGCCGAGCCAGGGGTGCCAGACCGGCTCGAACCAGTCCAGCGACCGGCTGCTGCCGCCCCGGTAGGAGTTGACGCCCGCGCGCTGCTCCAGGGACTCGCCGAGGTCGACCGACTCGTGCCAGCCCTGGCCGGTGCCGGTGGAGACGTACTCGGTGCGCTCGGTCGGGAAGGCGATGTACTCCTTGAAGCCGAAGCCGATCGGGAAGGTGTCGGTGATCGAGTAGCGGTACTCGCCGCCGAGCTCCTTCCTGCCCGTGGGCATGTGGAACGAGGAGCGGATGGTGGCCAGTTCGTCCCTGTCGGGCCGGAAGACGAGGTCCTTTCCGATCGCGCCCGGGTGCCCCTCGGAGAGGTCGTAGGTGTACGGGGTGAAGCGGGTGCCGGTCAGGTCGACCCGCTTGCCGCGCTTCGCCGCCTCCGCGAGCCGTGCGGCGTCGGCGGAGCCGACCGTGGCGACGGCGAGCGGCCGGTCCTGGTAGTCGGCGGTGCCGAACCAGGACATCAGCCGGCCGGGCTGGTCGTCGGTGACGAACAGCGCCGTGGCGCCGGCGTCCTGGGCGTTCTGGGCGAGCTGGGTGTTCGGGAGGGCGCCGGCCCGGACGAGGACGGCCTTGCCCTTGACGTTCCTGCCCGCGTACGCGGCCGCCGTGCCGGTGCCCGCGTCGACGACACCGAGATCGTGCCGGCCTTCGAGCATCGTGGCGCCGGCCTGCACGGTGGCGTCGGAGAGCCGGTCGCCGCCGACGGCCGCCTCCAGGAGGGGCTTGCCGAGCCGCCACACGGTCCGGTACTCGAAGGTGCCGTTGGCGGGCTTGCGGGTGGGGGCGGCGAAGACGGAGTCGTACTTCAGCGGCACCTGGACCGCGCCGCCGTAGGAGGCGCCGTGGGCGTCCCGGTCGAACTCCATGAGCAGCTGACGGGTCTCGGTCCGCTTCTCGACCTCGGCCCGGATCTCGCGGAGCTGCCGCCCGTCGAGGGTGATCTCCCGGTCGCGGTCCAGGACGATCTCGGGGTCGGTGAGGAAGCCGAGGCCGAGGGAGTCCTTGCCCCGGGAGCCACGGACGTCGAGGAAGGTGTCGACGGTGTACGTGTCGGGCTTCAGCCGGAGCTCGATGGTGCCGGACTCGCCGACCGGTACCGGGAACGGGTCGTGATCTCCCTCGGCGAGCTGCTTGACGACGACGGTGCCGGGGGTGGGGGCGCCGTCCCGGTCCTTGAGGCGGATCGTGAGGGTGTAGCGCTCCTCCTCCTTCACCAGTCCGAGCGCGGTGTGCGCGACGGGCGTACCGGCGGCCGAGGCGACGATCCGGCCGGAGGCGTTGCCGACCGGGGCCTTCGTGCCGTCGCCGGTGACCGTGGTCTGCGCGGTGCCGTGGGCCGGGACGGTGAGGGTGGTGTCGCCGAGGGTCGCGACGTCCGCGGGCATCCCCTCGACGGCGAGGTCCAGTTCCACGGCGGCGTCGGAGTGGTTGGTGTACGTGACGGTCTTCGTGACCGGCTTGTTCGCCTCGTAGGGCCAGGCGAAGAAGCCGAGGTCGGCGGAGCCGGTGGCGGTGACGTCGGCGGCGATCGCGGCGGCCACGTCGACCCGGCCCGCGCCGAGCGCGTAGGCGGAGTCGGGGAGCGTCTTCGACGAGGACATCAGGGCGTTCTTGAGCTGCGCGCCGGTCCAGTCGGGGTGCTTCTCCGCGAGCAGCGCGGCGACACCGGCGACGTGCGGGGTCGCCATGGACGTGCCGCTCATCGTCGTGTAGAGCCCGGTGCCGGGGGCCAGTTGGGAGCGGGCGGCGAGGATGTCGACGCCGGGCGCGGACAGGTCGGGCTTGAGCGCCTGGTCGCCGAAGCGCGGTCCCTGGCTGGTGAAGTACGCGGGCTGGTCGCCGGAGTCGACGGCGCCGATGGTGAGCGCGGAGTCGGCGGCGCCGGGCGAGCCGATGGAGCCGGGGGCGCCGCTGTTGCCGGCGGCGATGACGAAGAGGGCGCCGGTCTCGGCGCTCAGGGTGTTCACGGCCTGGGCCATCGGGTCGGTGCCGTCGCTGCCCTCGCGGGAACCGAGGCTCATCGAGACGATCTTCGCGTCGATGTCCTTGGCGGCCCACTCCATGCCGGCGATGATCTGCGACTCGGTGCCGGAGCCCTCGTCGCTGAGCACCTTGCCGACGGCGAGGGTCGCGCCCGGGGCGACGCCCTTCTCCAGGCCGTCCGAACCGGCGCCGCTGCCACCGACGGTGGACGCGACGTGGGTGCCGTGGCCGTCGCGGTCGGCGACCTCCTGGCCCTCGATGAAGGACGCGGACTCGGCGACCCGGCCGGCCAGGTCGGGGTGACCGAGGTCGGCGCCGGTGTCGAGGACGGCGACCTTCACGCCCTTGCCGGTGAGCTCGGCCGCCCACGCCTTCGGGGTGCCTATCTGGGCGTTGGACTCGGCCATGGCGGCCTCGACCTTGCCGTCGAGCCACACCTTGCCGCCCGCGGAGCGGGTGGTGGGCGAGGTGAACGACCGCCAGAACGCGGCGGGGTCCTTCGCCTCCACCGCGGCGCCGCCGATGCTCGGCAGGGCGCGGACGGTCTCGGTCCCGCGCGGCGCGGCGGCGCGCGTGCCCTTGCCGTACGTGACGATCAGCGGCAGCTCGTCGGTGATGCCCTGCTCGATGAGGCCGCTGACGTCGAAGAGCCGGCGGTCGAGCGCGCCGGAGTCCAGGTAGCCGCGCGCCTCGTCGGGGACGACCGTGACCCGGCCGTCGGAGATCTCGCTGCGCACCGCGCCGGTGGCGCCCTTGGCACGGTCGACGGTGACGGTCTTCCTGCCGCCGCCCAGTTCGGTGACGGTGACCCGGTCGCCGGTGATGAGCGTGACGGTGGCGCTCCGGTCGGCGGCGCCCTTGAAGGTGTCGGGTACGACGGGGGCGGCGGCTCCCCCGGCAGCGGCGGTCTGCCCTGCCGTGAGCAGCACCAGGGAGATGCCGGTGGCGAGCAGCCCGGCCCTTCCTCCTACGGAAGGTCTGATCATCGACGTACTCCTCGACACCCGGGGGAAGGGGTGGTTCCGGGCGTCGCGAGGAGTCTGGTCCGCACAGCGGTGGTTGAGTACAGAACGGCTTGGCGGCTATGTGCCGTGGCGGCCAACCGCCAGCTCAGGCCGTCGGTTTGAGCGCGTCGTACCGGCGGAAACCCCGTCCGTACAGGGCAAGCACGCCGATCGCGACCACACAGGCGATACCGCCACCGGTGATGGCGACGGCCGGGGAGGTCAGGTCGGCCACCGAGCCGGCGAGGAAGTCGCCGAGCCTCGGCCCGCCGGCGACGACCACGATGAAGACGCCCTGGAGTCGGCCGCGCATCTCGTCGGGGGCCGCGACCTGCATCATCGTGTTGCGGAAGATCATGGAGACGGTGTCGGAGTATCCGGCGAGGGCCAGCAGGAGCAGCCCGAGCCACAGGTCGCGGGTGAGCCCGAACACGGCGATCGCGGTGCCCCAGCAGGCGACGGCGAGCAGGATCGCCTGGCCGTGGTGCCGGATGCGCCCCTGCCAGCCGCTGAGGACGCCGCCGAGGAGTGCTCCGGCGGCGGGCGCGGCGACGAGCAGTCCGGTGGTGGTGGCGTCGCCGTCGTACCAGAGGACGGCGACGACGGGGAACAGCGCCCGGGGGTGGGCGAGGATCATCGCGCAGAAGTCCGAGAAGAACGTCATGCGCAGATTGGGCCGGGTGGCGAGGAAGCGCAGCCCGTCGAGGACGGAGGCCCTTGTGGCGCCGGTCCGTTCGGGAAGCATGGAGGGCAGCCGCCACATCGCGTACAGGGCGGCGAAGAAGGCGACGGCGTCGATGAGGTACGCGGTCTGGAAGCCGCCGAAGCCGACGATGAGCCCGCCGAGGCTGGGGCCGACCAGGGTGCCGAAGGTGGTCGTCATCGAGTTCAGCGCGTTGGCGGCGCGCAGCTGCTCGGGCGGCAGCAGGCGCGGGATCATCGAGCTGCGCGCGGGCGAGTTGAGCGCGGCGCAGACGGACTGCAGGGCCACGATGGCGTACAGGAACCAGACGTGGTGGAAGCCGGCGAACGCCGCCGTGGCGAGGGCGGCGGACAGCACGGCGGAGCCGGTGGCGCTGGCGAGCCCGAGCTTGCGGCGGTCGACGGTGTCGGCGATGGCGCCGCCGTACAGGCCGAAGACGATCAGCGGGACGAGCGAGAACAGGCCGACGAGGCCGACCGAGAACGGCGAGCGGGTGATCTCGTACACCTGGAGCGAGACCGCCAGCGCGGTCATGCCCTGACCCACCCAGGAGACGGTGTTGCCGAACCAGAGGCGTCGGTAGTGCGCGGAGGTACGGAGCGGGGTGAGGTCGGCGAAGACCCGGCGGCGGTCGGCCCGCTCGGTCTCCTCGGTGGCGCTCACGCGACGTCGAACCGGAGCTCGGGCCTCGCCCAGTGGACGTGTCCGGCCGGCTCGACCGTCCCGGTGCGGCGGGCTCCCGTCCGCAGATAGAAGTCCTCCGCGGGCGGATGCGCGACGACCCGTATGGAGGCGAGCCCGGCGGCGCGGGCCTGGCCGATCATGTGCTCCATCAGCAGCCGTCCGATGCCGCGCCCCTGCGCCTCGTCGGCGACGAAGGCGAGGTCGAGCTCGGCGTCGTCGAGGAGGAGCGCGTAGAACCCGAGCACGCGGTCCCGCTCGTCGACGGCGACGAAGACGGGGTGGTGCTCGATGTAGCTCCCTCCGACGACGTAGCCGTCGACCATCGCGGCGTAGTCACCGCGATAGGCGCGGGATCTCCGCACGAGCTGCGTGAGGCGCCGCGCATCGTCGGCGGTGGCCCGCCGGAGGCTGAGGGAGGACATGCGGTGAGTATAGGGATGGGCCAGATGTGGGCTCCTTACATGTCCGCCCGGCCCCTGCTCCGCGGGCCCCGCCGCTCCGCCGGGGTGGGGAGGCCCGACGACGTACGGGGACCCCGCTCACGAGGAACGCCCCTACGGGAGCGGCTCCCGCGGGGCCCTGCGGGCCTCCGCCACGACCGCCTCGGGGGTGAGGCCCCCGCCGCGCGCGAGGGCGCGCCCGAAGGTCTCGTGCCCGAGGGCCCCCCGGGCCGAGACGGTCACCCGCTCCACGTCCCCCCGCTCCGCCGCGGGCAACGGCGCCCCGGTCGAGGCCCGCAGCGCCCCCGCCGCACCCAGCAGCAACGCCGCCCCCTCGGCCCGCCCGCCCAGGGCGTGGGCGCCGGCCAGGCCCTCGAGCGCCAGCGCCACCGCCCGCGGATCGCCACTCGCCACCGCCGTCGCGTACCCCTCCTCGTGCAGCCCGAGCGCCCGCTCCGCGTCGCCCCGCAGCTCCGCCACGAAACCCAGCTCGGCCAGGATCAGCGCGTTGGCTCCGTCGAGCCCGACCAGCCGGTGCCATGCCAGGACCTCCCGGAGATGGGCCTCGGCCTCGTCCAGCAGTCCCTCCCGGCGGGCTCCGAGGCCCAGACCGAGGACCGCGTTGATCTCGCCCGCCCGGAAGCCGACCTCGACGGCCTTCTCCCGCCCCGCCCGGTGGTACGCGCGCGCCTGTCCCAGGTCGCCCATGAGGAGCGCGGTCCGGCCGAGCCCCGACAGCAGGTCGGGCACCTCGGTGGTGAGCCCGAAGCTCTCGGCGATGTCCAGCGCGGCTCGCTTCAGCCCGTCCGCCCGCTCGTACGCGCCGCGGATCTCCGCGACGGTCGCCAGCGGGTACACGGACCACAGCCCGCCGCACGCGTCCCCGACCTCCGCGAAGAGCGCGGCGCTGCGGGCCGCGTCCTCCTCCGCCCCGGCCAGATCGCCCCTGAGCAGCCGCTGCACGGACCGGTCCCCGAGCGCCGCCGCCCGCCCCCACACGTCCCCGGTCTCCGTGAACCCGTCGAGCGCCGCGTTCGTCAGCTCCTCACCCTCGCTCTGGCTCCCGGTGCCGCAGAGCGCGTGGGCGAGGAACCAGCGGGCCCGGGCGAGCGCGGCCGGGCCGGCCGCCCCGTACGCCTCCTCGACGGACGCGAGCGCGCCCGCGATGCGCAGGTGGCGGTCCGTGCCGTCGCCGCTCATGACGGTGAGTCCGGTGTGCCAGACGGCGGCGCGGGCCCGCACCCGGGCGAGCGCGTCGGTCTCCGACGCCGGGTCGGCGGTCCCCGCCGCGTCGAGCGCCGTCGCCGTCGAGCGGACCGCCTCGCCGAGCCGCCCGCGCAGCACCCAGTACCAGGCCAGGGCGTCCACGAGCCGCAGCGCGTGCTCGGCGTCGCCGCGCCGCGCCGCGCGCTCCAGGGCGGCGCGCAGGTTCGGGGACTCGGCGTCCAGGCGGCTCAGCCACTCCCGCTGTGCGGGACCGCGGAGTTCGGGCTCCGCGGCTTCGGCGAGGCGCGTGTAGTACGTCAGGTGCCGGCCGCGTACGTCCTCCGTCTCGCCCGCGTCCGCCATCCGCTCCGCGCCGTACGCGGCGACGGATTCGAGCAGCCGGTAGCGCGGCCCGTCCTTCCCGTCGACGGCGACGACCAGCGAGCGGTCCACCAGCCGGGCCAGCAGGTCGAGTACGTCGTCGGGCGCGACCTCGCCGCCCCCGCAGACCTGTTCCGCCGCGTCCAGCGTGCAGCCCTCGGCGTGGACGGCGAGCCGGCGCAGGACCAGGCGCTCCGGTTCGGGCAGCAGCTCCCAGCTCCAGTCGATCACCGCGCGGAGCGTCTGCTGCCGGGCGGGGGCGCCCCGCCGGCCGGCGCTGAGCAGCCGGAATCGGTCGTCGAGCCGTTCGAGCAGCCGGTGGACGCCGAGCGCGCGCACCCGGGTGGCCGCCAGTTCCAGCGCGAGCGGCAGGCCGTCGAGGCGACGGCAGATGCCCTCGACGGCGGCCCGCCGGGAGTCGTCCGGTACGAATCCGGGCGCCGAGGCGGCCGCCCGTGCCACGAACAGCTCGACGGCGCCGTCGAGGTCGAGCGGTGGCACCGACCACAGCGTCTCCCCGGCGAGGGCCAAGGGCTCCTGGCTCGTCGTCAGCACCACGAGATCGGGAACGGCGCGCAGGAGCAGCTCCGCCAGCGCGGCGGCCTCGTCGACCACATGCTCGCAGTTGTCCAGGACGAGCAGCATCCGCTTCCCGCGCAGGACGGCGGCCAGCCGCTGCGCCGCGTCCGGTGTCCGCCCCGTCTCGGGCCGTACGCCCCACGCCCCGTCGTCGCGCAGCTCCATGGCCGCGGCGACCACCTCGGCCAGCTCGCCGTGCGCACCGGCGAGTTCGACCAGCCACACGCCGTCGGGGAACAGCGCACGGGCCCGCCCGGCGGCCTCCACGGCCAGCCGCGTCTTGCCGACCCCTCCGGGGCCGGTGAGGGTGACGAGCCGTCGCCCGGCGAGCAGCTCCCGGATCTCCTCGACGGCCGCCTCGCGCCCGACGAGCCCGCTGACGGCCGTCGGCAGGTTGCCGCGCGCCCCGCCGCGGCCATCGCGCGTCCCGTCCCGGACCGGCGCCGGGCCGGAAGCCGGGAGCGGGGCAGGCGCCGGGACGTGGACCGGGACCGGGACCCGGACCGGGGCCGAAGCCGGGAGCAGGGCCGGACCCGAAGCCGGACCCGAAGCCGGGAGCAGGGCAGGCGCCGGGCCGGAAGCCGGAGCCGGGACCGGGTCCGCGTCCCGGACGTCGCCCTCCCGCGTCGTCCTGGCGGCCTCGCCCGGCCGGCCGCCTCCGCCCGTGCCCGCCATCGGCGCCCCGGCCCGCGCCCCGTCCAGCGCGGGGTCCTGGCGGAGCATCGCCCGCTGGAGCTCGACCAGTTCCGGGCTCGGGTCGAGGCCCAGCTCCTCGGCGAGCCGGACGCGCAGCTCCTCGTACCCCGCCAGCGCCTCGCTCTGCCGGCCCGAGCGGTAGAGCGCGCGCAGCCGCACGGCACGCAGCCGCTCGCGCAGCGGATTGCGCTCGACGAGCTCGGCCAACTCCCCTACGAGCAAGGCGTGTTCCCCGGCATCGAGGCGCGCCTCCGCCGCCTCCTCGTGAACGACGAGCCGCTCCTCCTCCAGGCGGTTCACGGCCGCCCGGGAGAACGACTCGTCCGCGAAGTCCGCGAACGCGGGCCCGCGCCACACGGCGAGCGCCTCGGTGAACAGCGCGGCCCGCCGCACCGGGTCCGACACGGCGCGCGCCCGGGCGGCGAGCCCGGCGAACCGCTCCGCGTCCAAGGAGCCTTCCGCGGGCACCAGTTGATAGCCGGGGGCACGGGAGACCAGCAGGTCACGGCCGCCGGGCTCGGCCTCCTCCAGGACCCGTCGCAGCTGGGAGACCTTGGCCTGGAGGGCGCGCAGCGGGCTGCCGGGCGGTTCCTCGCCCCACAGGTCGTCGACGAGGCGGTGGGTGGCGACCGGCCGGCCGGTCTCGACGAGCAGCGAGGCGAGCAGGGCGCGCACCTTGAGTTCCGGGACCCGGACGGGCCGCCCGTCCTCGGTCCAGACGGCCGTCTCCCCCAGCACCCCGAATCGCATGGGGTCACCGTAACTCCCGCCCGAACCGGGCCCGAACAGGACCCGAACCGAACCCGAACCGGCCTCCCGCAGAGTCTTCCCCGTCAGCAGGAAACACCCGCACAGAGGAGACTCCGATGGCCCGCTCCACCACCCTGAACGGCAAGACCGCGCTCGTCACCGGCGGCAGCCGCGGCATCGGCCGCGCGATCGCCCTGCGGCTGGCCGCCGACGGCGCCCGCGTCGCCGTCCACTACGCAAGCAACGAGGCCGCCGCGAAGGAGACGGTCGCCGCGATCGAGGAGTCCGGCGGTTCCGCGTTCGCGATCCGCACCGAACTGGGCGTCCCCGGGGACGCAGAGGCGCTCTGGAAGGCGTTCGACGAGCACGCCGACGGCGTCGACATCCTGGTCAACAACGCCGGAATCGCCGGCCCCGGCACGATCGCGGAGGTCGAGGAGGCGGAGTACGACCGGGTCTTCGCGGTCAACGCCAAGGCTCCGTTCTTCATCGTCAAGCACGGCCTCGGCCGGCTCCGGGACGGCGGCCGGATCATCAACATCTCCTCCGGTGTCACCAAGGTCGCCTTCCCCGGCATGACCTCGTACGCCGCCTCCAAGGGCGCGGTCGAGGTGTTGACCCTGACCCTCGCCCAGACCCTCGGCTCCCGGGGCATCACCGTCAACGCGGTCTCGCCCGGGACGATCGAGACCGACATCCACCCGTGGATGGCCGACCCGGCCGCCAAGGCGCACGCCGCCGGTTTCTCGGTCTTCGACCGGGTCGGGCAGCCGGGGGACGTGGCCGACGTGGTCGGCTTCCTCGCCTCGGACGACGCGCGCTGGGTGACCGGCCAGAACATCGACGCGAGCGGCGGCTCCGGCCTCGGCCTCTGACGCCCACCGTGCCCGCCCGCCTTCCCGCAGACCTTCCCGAAGGACGCCGCCATGCCCCGCCACACCCTGCTCGTCCACGCCCACCCCCGTAGCGACTCCCTGACCGCCCAGGTGGCCGGCCTCCTCCACGCCCGGCTGAAGGACGACGGCGAGACCGTCGACGTACTCGACCTGTACGCCGAGGGCTTCGACCCCGTCCTCCGGCCGGCCGACGAACCGGACTGGGAGGACCGGGAGAAGACGTACTCCCCCGAGGTCCACGCCCACATGGACCGCGTCCTGGCCGCCGACGACATCGTGGTCGTCTTCCCGGTCTGGTGGATGGCGCCCCCGGCCGTCCTGAAGGGCTGGATCGACCGCGTCTGGAACTACGGCTTCGCCTACGGCCGGAGCAGGCCCCGGCTGGCGGGGAAGCGGATGCTCTGGCTGGCCCTGATGGGCAACGCGGAGGCGGAGATCGAGCGGCTCGGTCTCTCCACGGTCCTCGACCTCCAACTGCGGCTCGCCGTCTCCCGGTTCTGCGGGATCGAGGACTCGTCCGTCGCGATCGTCCACGGCACCGAGCTGTCGGGGGTGCCGCGCGCACTGCGCCCGCCGCGGGTGCGGGAAGTGCTGAAGTCCGCCGAGGAATCCCTGAACGGAGCGCTGCCGCGATGACCACCACCCACACCCCCGACTCCCCCGCCGAGGCGGCGCCCGCGAAGGCCGGCGTCCGCCAGTGGACCGGCCTCGCCGTCCTCCTCCTGCCGGTCACCCTGATGACGGCCGACCTCGGCGTCCTCTGGCTCGCCACCCCCTATCTGGCCGCCGATCTGCGGCCGAGCAGCGCCCAGTTGCTGTGGATCACCGACATCTACGGCTTCCTCACCGCCGGCACGCTGGTCATCATGGGCACGCTCGGCGACCGCCTGGGCCGGCGCCGGCTGCTGATGGCGGGCTCGGCCGGCTTCCTGCTGGCCTCGTTGCTCGCCGCGTACGCCCCGAACGCCGGGACCCTGATCGCGGCCCGGGCCCTGCTGGGAGTGGCGGGAGCCGCCGTCCTGCCCTCCACGCTCGCCCTGATCAGCCATATGTTCACCGACGCACGGCAGCGGGCGACCGCGATCGCGATGTGGGTGACGGCGCTCTCGGTCGGCCTGGCGATCGGCCCGATCGTCGGTGGCGTGCTCCTGGCGTCCTGGTGGTGGGGCTCGGTCTTCCTGATCGGGCTGCCGATCATGCTGATCGCCCTGGTCACGGCGCCGGTTCTGCTGCCGGAGTACCGCGATCCGGGGGCCGGCCGGATCGACGTGCCGAGTGTGGCCCTCTTCCTGCTGGCGGTCCTGCCGCTGGTGTACGGGGTGAAGTCGGTGGCCTCGCACGGCCCGACGGCCGAGGCCGCCGCGGCCTTCGCCGGTGGCGCGGCCTTCACGCTGCTCTTCGTCCGCCGCCAGAACCGGCTGTCCACCCCCCTGCTCGATCTGCGGCTCTTCCGCGACCGCGCCTTCACGGGGGCGCTGCTCACCCTGCTGCTCGGTATGACGGCGCTGAACGGGGTGGAGTACCTGGTCCCGCAGTACCTCCAGGCGGTCGCGGGCCAGTCGCCCCTGGAGGCCGGGCTCTGGCTGCTGCCGGGGGCGGTGGGGCTGATCGCCGGATCGCAGCTGACCCCGCTCCTCGCCCGCCGCGTCCGCCCGGCGTACGTGCTGATCGGCGGCCTGCTGGTGTCGCTGACCGGGTACGCGGCGATCGCCCTGGCCGCCGGTGTCGAGGTGGCCTCCCTCGGCCTCGCGGTGATCATGTTCGGGGCGGCCCCGATCAGTGTCCTCGGCACCGCCCTGGCGGTCGGCGCGGCTCCCCCGGAGAAGGCGGGCGCGGCGGCGGCGACCGGTCAGACGGCGTACGACCTGGGCCTGGCCCTGGGGATCGCCGTGACCGGCAGCGTGGCGGTCGCGGTCTACCGGAACGGCATCCCGGGCGACGCCCCGGCCGCCGCGCGGGAGTCCCTGGGCGCGGCGAGCGCGGTGGCGGACGAGGGGCTGCTCGCGACGGCGCGGGAGTCCTTCACCACGGCGCTGCAGTCGGCGTCGGCGCTGAGCGCGGGGTTCGCGCTGCTGACGGCGGTACTGGTGGCGGTGCTGCTGCGGAAGGTGCCGAGGATCTCCTCGGGCGAGTAGCGAGGGCAAGCGGGCCCGTCCCGCGGACCCGGCCGGGCGTCGCCCGGCGGGTCCGCGGGACGGGCCCTTCGCGTGCGGGCTCTCAGCCGCAGGCCGTCAGGTCGTCCGGGTCGACGCTGTCGAGCCGGGCGGCCAGCTCGTTGAGCCGGGCCCGCAGGACCCGCATCTCGTCCAGCTCCATGCCCGTCGCCACGGCGATCCGCCGGGGCACGTCGAGGGCCTGCTCGCGCAGCGCCGTGCCGGCCTCGGTGGGGCGCGCGGTGACGGAGCGCTCGTCCTCGGTGCTGCGCCGCCGCTCGACGTAGCCGGCCGCCTCCAGCCGCTTGAGCAGCGGGGACAGGGTCCCGGAGTCGAGGCGCAGATGCTCGCCGATCCGCTTGACGGGCAGCTCGCCGTGCTCCCACAGCACCAGCATCACCAGGTACTGCGGGTAGGTGAGGCCGAGCTCCTTGAGGGCGCCGCGGTAGACGCCGTTGAAGGCGCGGGTGGCGGCGTGCAGCGAGAAGCAGATCTGGTGGTCGAGCCGGAGGAAGTCCTCGTCCCGGGTCGTGTCGAGAGTCTCCATGCCTCCAGAGTACGGGACACCACATCGCAAGCCATTCAGTTGTGCACAACTCAATTGGACGCTACCTTAGTGAGCACACCCCGACCTGAACGGAAACGAGGACCCATGAACGCGATCTACACCGCCGTCGCCACCGCCAACGGCCGCGAGGGCCGCGCCGTCAGCTCCGACGGCCACATCGACCTCCCCCTCGCCCACCCCCAGGCGCTCGGCGGCAACGGCCAGGGCACCAACCCGGAGCAGCTCTTCGCCGCCGGCTACGCGGCCTGCTTCGCGAGCGCCATGGGCCTGGTGGCACGCCAGGAGAAGATCGACATCCAGGACGCCTCCATCACCGCCGAGGTCTCCATCGGCAAGGACGAGGCGGACGGCGGCTTCGGCCTCGCGGTTGTCATGCGCGCCGAGTTCCCCGACCACCTCCAGGGCGAGCCGGGCCGCGAACTCCTCGAGAAGACCCACGCGTTCTGCCCGTACTCCAAGGCCACGCGCGGCAACATCCAGGTCGAGCTCGTCATCGAGTAGTCCCGGCACCCCCGCACGACCGAGGGCCCGTACGCGTCATCCGCCGCGTACGGGCCCTCGCGCCGTGCTCTGCCCGCCCCCGTCGAGGGCGGTGCCGTCCACACCGTCCTCGGCTCACCGGGCGACCGGCGTCAGCTCACCACGCGTCGACGACCGGAGCGCCGGACCCGTGCCGCCGCCACGCCTCGCCGAGGCGGGAGAGCCGGCCGGCGGCGGCGATGCCGCACATGGACGTGACCTTGCCGTCGTCGACCTCGAACACCACGGTGCCGGCGACCCGGCCGTCGACCACGGCGAGGACGGCGGGGGAGCCGTTGACCGGTGCGATGTGGAACACGACGGGGCCCCCGGCCAGCCGCCGCTTGGCCGGGGTGGGCTTGAAGCCGGCCCGGACGAAGGAGGCGACGCGCTCGCGCGTCGAGTACCGCAGCAGCCGCTTGGCCAGACCCGCGCCGTCCGAGACCACGGTCACGTCATCGGTGAGGAGCGCCATCAGCCGTTCGGTACGACCCGACACGGCGGCGGCGAGGAACTCCTCGACGACCCGCCGCGCGGACGCGGGATCGACCTCCCGGGCACGGCGGTTCTCCGCGACGACCCGCGTCCTGGCGCGGTGCAGATGCTGCTGGCTCGCGGACTCACTGATGTCGAGGATCCCGGCGATCTCGGCATGGCTGTACGAGAACGCCTCGCGCAGGACGTAGACGGCCCGCTCGACCGGCGAGAGGCGTTCCATGAGGGTCAGCACCGCGAGGGACACCGATTCACGCTGCGCGAAGGTGTCCGCGGGGCCGAGCATCGGGTCACCGTCGAGGAGCGGCTCGGGCAGCCAGGCTCCGGCCGCCCGCTCGTGGCGCGCCCGCGCGGAGCGGAGCTGGTCGAGGCAGAGGTGGGTGGCGACCTTGGTCAGCCACGCCTCCGGCACCTCGACCCGCTCCCGGTCGGCGGCCTGCCAGCGCAGGAACGTCTCCTGCACGGCGTCCTCGGCATCGGCCGCCGAGCCGAGCAGACGGTAGGCGAGCGAGGCCAGCCGGCTCCGGCTGGCCTCGAACCTGTCGATGGCTGCGGTGTCCATGCGGAAGAGCCTAGGCCGCGGCCCTCACGACCACCTCGTCGGCGGCGGCCGCGAGGCGGAGCCTGCGCTTCGGCATGCCGAACGTCGGGTGGGCGATGCCGAACCCGGCGCCCCTGAGCACGCCCGCCTTGAGCCGCGCGGCGGTCCGGCCGCCCAGGTACCAGGGCTTGGAGCGGGCGTCGCCGTCCACCATCTGGAAGATGGCGTCCCGCCGCCCGAGGCTGATGTGGTTGCCGTGGTACTTCAGCCCGGTGAGCGGGACCTCTCCGCCCGTCAGGCGCGCGATGATCGCCGCGGTCGCCTGCATGTTGGTGAAGCCGGCCGAGGCGCAGGACATCGGCAGTGGCCGCCCGTTCTCACCGATCGCGTAGACGCTGTCGCCCGCGGCGTAGACGTCCGGGTGCGAGACCGAGCGCATGGTGCGGTCGACGACGATCTGGCCGGTCCCGGCGACCTCCAGCCCGCCTGCGGCGGCGATGGGGTGCGCGGCGAAACCGGCCGACCACACGGTCACCTCGGCCGGGATGGACCGGCCGTCGGCGGCGATCACCCGGGTCGGCTCGACGGCCTCGACGGCGGTGTGCTCGTGGACGGTGACCCCGAGCCGGTCGAAGGCGCGGCGCAGATGGCGGCGGGCCTTCGGGGAGAGCCAGGCGCCCAGTTCACCGCGGGCGGCGAGCGCGACCGAGAGATCCGGACGGGACTCGGCGAACTCGGTGGCGGTCTCGATGCCGGTCAGCCCCTCGCCGACGACGAGCACGGTGCCGCCCGGGCCCAGGTCGGCCAGCCGCTCGCGCAGCCGGAGCGCGGAGGACAGTCCGGTGACGTCGTAGGCGTGTTCGGCGGCACCGGGGACGCCGTGGTGGGCGACCGAACTGCCGAGCGTGTAGAGCAGCGTGTCGTACGCGAGCTCGCCGTCGCCGTCCTCGTCGGTCACGGCGACGGTCCGGCGGTCGGGGTCGATCGCGGTGACGCGCGCCAGGCGCAGCCGCACCCCGGTGCCGGCGAACACGTCGGCGAGCTTGCGGACCGCGAAGCCCTGGCCGGTCGCGAGCTGGTGGAGCCGCATCCGCTCGACGAACTCGGGTGCGGCGTTGACGACGGTGATCTCGGTGTCGGCGGGCGAGAGCCTGCGGGCCAGGTTCCCGGCGGCGAAGGCCCCGGCGTATCCGGCGCCGAGTACGACGATGCGGTGCTTCATGGCGGTGCTCCTGTCTCGTTCGCGTGCCCCTTGAACGAGACGGCGCCCCGATTGCTGACAGGAGGGGGATGTGACGCGGGTCACCGGGCCGGGACGGGCGGCCGGGCCTTCGACGGGCACGCGGTTGCGTCGCTCACATGTGGCCGCCGTACCGCCGGGCGGGGCCGTCGGCGTGCCATCCGGGTGATGTGGGCGTGTCGGACCCCTCGCGTCCACGCGCCGTCCGCACACTGGAGGGAATCGCGCGGGAAAGGCCGCAGCGGCCGTGGTGCGAATCGTCCGACCAGGGAAGCGCCTGGTCAGAACGATTCTGCTGCACGATGCCGCAGTGGGGCGGGTGGGACTCGAACCCACGGCCGACGGATTATGAGTCCGCTGCTCTAACCGGCTGAGCTACCGCCCCTAACGGTGTGGCGCGTACATGTGTGCGCGCCGTCTGCCGCAGCATAGCCGCTCATACGATCTCCTGCTCCGGATGCTCGGCACTGCTGCGCGCTGCTCGACCAGGAGGACTCCGCGGCGTGGCGGATGGTTCCCGGACATAAGAAAAAGGACCCCTCAGGGTCCTCTTTCCATCGCTCCCCCGGCTGGACTCGAACCAGCAACCCTCCGGTTAACAGCCGAATGCTCTGCCAATTGAGCTACAGGGGATCGCGCTCCCCCGACTGGACTCGAACCAGTAACCTGCCGGTTAACAGCCGGCTGCTCTGCCAATTGAGCTACAGGGGATTGCTGCGTTGCACCGAACGGATCCACCTCGGGCGTTCCCGGGCGGCGCTCGCTCGCTGCGACACATACATTAGCGCAAGCAGGGGGGTGCTCCGCCAATCGGTATGCCGTGGGCGCTCGTGGGCAGCAGTGAAGCATCAGGGAAGCTCAAGGGAAGGTGGTGCCGCCGTGCGGTACAAGCTGACGTTCGTCGTGGGACTGGCCCTCGGTTACGTCATCGGCACGCGGGCCGGACGTGAGCGCTACGAACAGATGAAGAAGTCCGCCCGCGAGTTCTCGCAGAACCCGGCGGTGCGCAACGCCGCCGAATCCGCGGCCCAGACCGGGCGCCAGGTCGCCGGCAAGGCGTACCACGCGGTGAGCGAGAAGGTGGGCGACAAGCTGCCGGCGTCGGTGACCGAGCGGATCCACGCGCTGCGTCACCACAACGGCCAGGTCACCGAGGACGACTGGGGCGTGAGCAACACCTAGCGGCATCCGCCGCGGCATCCCGGGCGGCGCCCCGCCCGTGGTGTTCTCCCTGCCGGAAAAGGCGTCTCCTACCCCGCGCGCGCTCCACCTACTCCCCCGCGTGCGGCAGAATCTCCTCCATGGGGATAGTCGCCGGCTTGGACAGCTCTGCTGAGTTCACACGCATCGTCGTCTGCGACGCGGACACGGGCGCCGTACTGCGTCAGGGCTATGCCCCGCACCCCGGTGATCCGAAGGCCACCGACGTCGACCCGCAGGCGTGGCTGCTCTCGCTCGGCGAGGCCGCGGGCGGCGGGCTGCTCGAAGGCGTGCAGGCCATCGGCGTCTCGGCCCAGCAGCACGGGCTCGTCCCGCTCGACGCGCAGGGCGCCCTCGTGCGGCCCGCGATGGTCGGCAACGACAAGCGGGCGCAGGTCGCCGCCGCCGATCTGGTCGAGGCGTTCGGCGGACGGCAGTCCTGGGCCGAGGCCGTCGGCTCCGTCCCGCAGTCCGGGCAGCCGGTCGCCAAGCTCCGCTGGCTGGCCCGCTCCGAGCCGGAGCACGCCCAGCGCGTCGCCATGCTCCTCCAGCCGCACGACTGGCTGGTCTGGCAGCTCCTCGGCCGGCCCGTGCGCCGCACCACCGACCGCGGCGCCGCCTCCGCCACCGGATACTGGTCGGCCGGCGCCGGCGCCTACCGCCCCGACCTCGTCGAGCTGGCCCTCGGCCACCACGCCGCGCTCCCCGAGGTGCTCGGCCCGTCCGACGCCGCAGGGACCACCCCCGAGGGACTGCTGATCTCCGCCGGCACGGGCGAGACCATGGCCGCCGCTCTCGGGCTCGGCCTCGGACACGGCGACGCAGTCGTCTCCCTCGGCGCCTCCGGCTCCGTGATGGCCGTCCACCACGAGGGGCTCGCCGACCCGCAGGGCCTGATCACCTCCTTCGCCGACGCGACCGGGATGCACCTGCCCGTCGTGCACACCGCGAACGCCGTGCGCGCGCTGCGCGGCACCGCCGAGATGCTCGGCGTGGAGAGCCTGGAGGAGCTGTCGGCGCTCGCGCTGAAGTCGACGCCCGGCTCCTCCGGACTCGTCCTGCTGCCGTATCTGGAGGGTGAGCGCACCCCTCGGCTGCCGCACACCGCCGGCACGCTCAGCGGACTGCGCCGCGAGTCGATGAAGCCCGAACACCTCGCGCGGGCCGCGTTCGAGGGGATGCTCTGCGCGCTCACCGACGCCATGGACGTGCTGCGCGGACGGGGTGTCGAGGTGCGCCGGGTGTTCCTGCTCGGCGCGGCGGCCGAACTGCCCGCCGTACAGGCACTCGCCCCGGCCATCTTCGGCGCGCAGGCCGTCGTCCCCCAGCCCGCGGACTACGCGGCGCTCGGCGCCGCCCGGCAGGCCGCGTGGGCGCTCGGCGTCGCCCACGGCACGCTCTCCCCGGCCGCCCCGCCCGCCTGGCAGGGTGCCGCCGCGCAGATTTTTGAACCCGGTGAGGAGCTGGCGGTCGGTCAGGCGGTGCGGCAGCAGTACGCGGCCACGCGCGAGCAGCTCCACCCGGGCGCCTTCACGTCGTGACCGGGGCGCGTTCGGCTCACAGCTGAGTCCGTTCAAGGTTCGACAAAACCCGGTCGTCACGTCCCGGGGGCGCGGGCGATAGTAGAACCCGTGCTCCTACGACTTCTCCGAACCCACCTGCGACCGTACAGAAGACCCATAGGTCTGCTCGTCCTGCTCCAGTTCCTGCAGACCTGCGCCTCCCTCTATCTGCCGACCCTGAACGCGGACATCATCGACAACGGTGTCGTGGACGGGGACACCGGCTACATCCTGCGGTTCGGCGCCCTGATGATCGCGGTCTCCGTGGTCCAGGTCGTCTGCAACATCGGGGCCGTGTACTACGGGGCGCGGACCGCCTCCGCCCTCGGGCGGGACGTCCGTGCCGCGGTCTTCGAGCGGGTGCAGTCCTTCTCCGCGCGCGAGGTCGGGCAGTTCGGCGCGCCGTCGCTGATCACCCGGACCACCAACGACGTCCAGCAGGTCCAGATGCTGGTGCTGATGGCGTTCACGCTCATGGTCTCCGCACCGATCATGTGCGTCGGCGGCATCGTCATGGCGCTCAGCCTCGACGTGCCGCTGTCCGCGGTGCTGATCGCGGTCGTGCCGGTGCTCGGCATCGCGGTCTCGCTGATCGTGAAGAAGATGCGTCCGCTGTTCCGGACCATGCAGGAGCGGCTGGACACGGTGAACCGGGTGCTGCGCGAGCAGATCACCGGCAACCGCGTGATCCGCGCGTTCGTCAAGGACGACTACGAGCGCGAGCGGTTCAAGGGCTCGAACACCGAGCTGACCGACGTCTCGATGGAGACGGGCCGGCTGATGGCGCTGATGTTCCCGACCGTCATGACGGTGGTGAACATCTCCAGCGTCGCGGTGGTCTGGTTCGGCGCGCACCGCATCGACAGCGGCGGCATGGAGATCGGGGCACTGACGGCCTTCCTCGCCTATCTGATGCAGATCGTGATGGCCGTGATGATGGCCACCTTCATGTTCATGATGGTGCCGCGGGCCGAGGTGTGTGCCGAGCGCATCGAGGAGGTCCTGGCCACGAGCAGCGGTGTCGTGCCGCCGGCCGAGCCGGTGACCGAGCTGACGCGGCGCGGTCATCTGGAGGTCCGGGGCGCGGACTTCCGTTACCCGGGTGCCGAGGAATCGGTCCTGCGGGATGTGGAGCTGGTGGCGCGGCCCGGCGAGACGACGGCGATCATCGGTTCGACGGGCAGCGGCAAGTCGACCCTGCTGGGTCTGGTGCCGCGGCTCTTCGACGTGACCGGCGGCGAGGTGCTCGTCGACGGGGTGGACGTACGGAAGCTGGACGCGGGCCTGATGGCGCGGACGGTCGGACTCGTCCCGCAGAAGCCCTATCTCTTCTCCGGGACGGTGGCCACGAACCTGCGGTACGGGAAGCCGGACGCGACCGACGACGAGCTGTGGCACGCGCTCGAGGTCGCCCAGGCCGCCGACTTCGTGAAGAAGCTGGAGAACGGGCTGAACGCGCCGATCGCGCAGGGCGGCACCAACGTCTCCGGCGGGCAGCGGCAGCGGCTCGCCATCGCGCGGACGCTGGTGCAGCGGCCGGAGATCTATCTCTTCGACGACTCGTTCTCCGCGCTCGACTACCGGACCGACGCCCTGCTGCGGGAAGCGCTCAAGGAGGAGACGGCGGACTCGACCGTCGTGATCGTCGCCCAGCGGGTGTCGACCATCCGGGACGCCGACCGGATCGTGGTCCTCGACGAGGGCCGGGTCGTGGGCACCGGGCGCCATCACGAGCTGATGGCGGACAACGAGACGTACCGGGAGATCGTGCTCTCCCAGCTGACCGAGGCGGAGGCAGCCTGATGGCCGGTCCTGGCGGACGGATGATGGCCGGCGGCGGCCCCGACCAGCGGTCGATGGACTTCAAGGGCTCGGGGAAGCGGCTGCTGAAGCAGCTGGCGCCCGAGCGGGGCGCGCTCTGGCTGATGCTGATCACCTGTGTGCTCAGCGTGGCGGCCTCGGTGGTCGGTCCCAAGATCCTCGGCAAGGCGACCGACCTGGTCTTCGCGGGTGTGGTCGGGCGCCAGATGCCCGAGGGCACGACGAAGGCGCAGGCGATCGAGGGGCTGCGGGCGCGGGGCGACGACGGGATGGCGGACATGCTGTCCGGGGTCGACTTCACCCCCGGGCAGGGCATCGACTTCACGGCGGTCGGGGAGGTGCTGCTGTGGGTGCTGGCCATCTACGTGGCGGCCGGACTCCTCATGCTGGTGGCGACCCGGATGTCGATCAAGGTGATCAACCGGACGGTCTACCGGATGCGCGAGGACGTCCAGGCGAAGCTGGCGCGGCTGCCGCTGTCGTACTTCGACCGGGCCAAGCGCGGCGAGGTCCTCAGCCGGGCGACCAACGACATCGACAACATCTCCCAGACGCTCCAGCAGTCGATGGGGCAGCTGATCAACTCGCTGCTCACCATCGTCGGCGTGCTGGCCATGATGTTCTGGATCTCCCCGCTGCTCGCGCTGGTCGCGCTGGTGACCGTGCCGGTGTCGGTGGTCGTGGCCACGAAGATCGGCAAGCGGTCGCAGCCGCACTTCGTGCAGCAGTGGAAGTCCACCGGCAAGCTCAACGCCCATGTGGAGGAGATGTACACCGGCCACGCGCTGGTGAAGGTCTTCGGGCGGCAGGACGAGTCGGCGGCCGACTTCCGCGAGCAGAACGAGGCACTGTACGAGGCAGGGTTCAAGGCGCAGTTCAACAGCGGTGTCATGCAGCCGGTGATGTTCTTCGTCTCGAACATCAACTACGTCCTGGTCGCCGTGGTCGGCGGTCTGCGGGTCGCGAGCGGCACGCTCTCGATCGGTGACGTGCAGGCGTTCATCCAGTACTCCCGCCAGTTCTCGATGCCGCTGACCCAGGTCGCGTCGATGGCGAACCTGGTGCAGTCCGGCGTCGCCTCGGCCGAGCGGATCTTCGAGCTCCTGGACGCCGAGGAGCAGAAGCCGGACGCGCCGAAGAGCCCGACGGCGGCGCTCCCGGCCGAAGGCCGGGGGGCGTCGGAGTCGGCCGGCAAGGTCGCGCTGGAAGGGGTGGCGTTCCGCTACGAGCCGGAGAAGCCGCTCATCGAGGACCTGTCGCTGACGGTGGAGCCCGGCCAGACGGTCGCCATCGTCGGACCGACCGGCGCCGGCAAGACCAC